>NZ_WIQI01000136.1 GCF_009602535.1 Ornithinicoccus halotolerans
GGCGGTGCCGGTCACGCTCACCAGCGCCGGCTTCGCCGACCTGCTGGGCTACACCCTCCCGCAGCTGCCGGGGGTGGGCTGGGTGGCCCCTGTCCTGGGCACGGTCATGTACCTCTGGGGCGGGCGGCCGTTCACCACCGGTGCGGTCACCGAGCTGCGGGGCCGCTCCCCCGGGATGATGCTGCTGGTCGGGATGGCCATCACGGTGGCCTTCGTCGCCTCGCTGGGCGCCAGTTTGGGGGTGCTGCCGCACCACCTGGACTTCTGGTGGGAGCTGGCGCTGCTGATCACCATCATGCTGCTGGGCCACTGGCTGGAGATGCGGTCGCTGGCACGCACGTCCTCCGCGCTGGAGTCGCTGGCCGAGCTGCTGCCGGACGAGGCCGAACGCGTCGAGGACGACGGGAGCGTCGTCACCGTCCCGCCCGCCGAGCTGCGGGTGCACGACGTGGTGGTGGTCCGTCCCGGTGGCCGGGTGCCTGCCGACGGCGAGGTGGCCTCCGGGAGCGCCTCGTTCGACGAGTCCATGATCACCGGCGAGTCCCTCCCGGTGCGCCGGGGCGAGGGCGACCCGGTCGTCGCGGGCACCGTGGCCACCGACTCCGGCGTGCGGGTCCGGGTCACCGCCGTGGGCGAGGACACGGCGCTGGCCGGCATCCAGCGCATGGTGAGCGACGCCCAGCAGTCGGCCACCCGCGCCCAGCGGCTGGCTGACCGCGCGGCGGCGTGGCTGTTCTGGTTCGCCCTGGGCGCCGCCGTCGTGGCGCTGCTGGCGTGGCTCGCGTGGGGCACCCCGCAGCAGGCGCTGGTCCGGGTGATCACGGTGCTGGTGATCGCCTGCCCGCACGCGCTGGGCCTAGCCATCCCGCTCGTGGTGTCCATCGCCACCGAGCGGGCCGCCCGCGGGGGCGTGCTGATCACCGACCGGATGGCGTTGGAGCGGATGCGGACGGTGGACGCGGTGCTGTTCGACAAGACCGGGACGCTGACGCGTGGCGAGCCGGCACTGCAGCAGCTGCTGGCCGCGCCCGGCCGGCGCGAGGAGGAGGTGCTGACGCTCGCGGCGGCCGCGGAGTCCGACAGCGAGCACCCGCTGGCCCGGGCGGTGGTCCAGGCGGCCCGGGAGCGCGGCCTGCGGGTGCCGCCGGCCGGAGACTTCCAGGCCCACCCCGCGGTCGGCGTCACCGCCACCGTGAGCGGGCAGCGGGTGCGGGTCGGCGGGCCCGCGCTGCTGGAGCAGGAGGGCGCCTCCGCGCTGGCGGACACCGAGGCGTGGGCGCTCCGCGGCGCGACCGTGCTGCACGTGCTCGTCGACGGCGACGTGGCCGGCGCCCTCGGCCTCGCCGACGAGGTCCGGCCCGAGTCGGCGGAAGCGGTACGGGCGCTGCACGAGCTCGGCGTGCGGGTGGTCATGATCACCGGTGACGCGGAGCCGGTCGCCCGCGCGGTGGCCGAGGAGCTGGGAGTGGACCAGGTCTTCGCGCAGGTGCGCCCCGAGGACAAGGCCGACCGGGTCGCCGAGCTGCAGGCCGGGGGCCTTCGCGTGGCCATGGTCGGGGACGGCGTCAACGACGCCCCGGCGCTGGCGCGGGCCGACGTCGGCGTCGCAATCGGCGCCGGCACCGACGTGGCGATCGCCTCAGCCGGCGTGGTCCTGGCCAGCGACGACCCGCGGTCGGTGCTCTCGGTCATCCGGCTCTCCCGGGCCGCCTACCGGAAGATGACGCAGAACCTGTGGTGGGCCGGCGGGTACAACCTGGTGGCGGTGCCGCTGGCGGTCGGCGTGCTCGCGCCGGTGGGATTCGTGATGCCGATGGCGGTCGGCGCCCTGCTGATGTCGCTGTCCACGGTGGTGGTCGCGCTCAACGCCCAGCTGCTGCGCCGGCTAGACCTGCGGCCGGAGGTGAGCACGGCGCGGCTGACCCGGTGAGCCCGCCGGTGGCGACCGGTCCGCTCCCGACAGCCGATGGCGGTGGAGCCCGCCTCGGGCTCAGGAGGGCTCGGCGGGACCGGCCAGCTGCTCGGCGAGGAAGGTCAGCGCCGCGGGGTAGGCGTCCAGCCGGTTCACCCGCCGTGCCAGCCCGTGCCCCTCGTCGTGGTAGACCCGCAGCTCGCAGCGGACGCCGTTGGCGTCGAGTGCCGCCTTGATCTGCTCGGCCTCCCCGAGCGGGACCCGTGGGTCGTTGGCGCCGTGGATGACGAACAGCGGCGCCTCGATCCGGTCCAGGTAGGTGATCGGCGAGGCCGCCTCCAGCAGCGCGCGGTCGTGCTCGAGGCTGCCGTACTCGCGCTCCCGGTAGGCCCGCCGGTAGCCGGAGGTGTTCTCCAGGAAGGTGACCAGGGAGCTCATGCCGACGATGTCGACGCCGGCCGCCCATCGCTCCGGTTGCATCGAGACCCCGGCCAGCACCATGTAGCCGCCGTAGGAGCCGCCCCACAGCGCCGCCCGGGCCGGGTCCAGACCGAGCGTGGGCAGCCAGTCGTGCAGCGCTGCCAGGTCCGCGACCGAGTCCAGCCGCCGGTCGACGTCGTCGAGGGAGTACCACCGCTTGCCGTAGCCGGTCGAACCGCGGACGTTGGGCACCAGCACGGTCAGCCCGCTGGCGGCCAGCAGCTGGATCACCGGGACGAAGACCTGGTTGGCGGCCGCCTCCGGCCCACCGTGCACGTGCACGACCGACGCCCCGGCCAGCGGGCCCTCCCCGTCGGCGGAGTAGGCGAAGCAGGGCACCTGCTCGCCGTCGGGCGTGGGCACCCGGTGCACGCGGGGCGTGCGCAGCAGCGCCCGCAGCCCGGGGTCCATGTCGGCGGCTGAGGACGCGACGGTCCGGACCCGGCCGGTCGCGGCGTCCACCAGGTGGACCGCGCCGGGCTCGGTGGGGGAGGTGACGGTGACCAGGGCGGCCGCGGAGTCCGGAGCCCAGCGGACCTCGGCCACCCCCGGCTCCCCCAGGTCCAGCTCGTGACGCACCGTCCCGTCCGGCTCGTGCAGCGTCAACCGGTCGGTGCCGTCCTCCCGGCGGGCGACCAGCAGCGAGCCGCCGTCCGGGCTCAGCCAGCAGGCCAGGTCGTGGCCGTCGTCGGTGACCAGCGGCTGCCACGGTCCCCCGTCCGCGGGGGCGCGGCACACCGCGGCGAACTCCCGGCCCCGGTTGCTGGCCAGCACCAGCGCGGTGTCGTCAGCGGTCCAGGAGACATGGGAGTGCAGCGCGTGCTCGTCCGGGTCGGTCAGGTGCCGGAAGCCGTCCTCCGCGCCGGCGCGCGGCCCGACCACGTCCAGCACCGTCGAGGCCGGCCGGAGGCTGAGCCGGGTGACCACGACGCTGCCTCGGTCATGGGAGACCTCGACGCCGGTGACGTAGCCGCCACGGTCGTAGACGACCTCCTCCTGCCCGGTCACCAGGTCGCGGACCACGACGTCCATGTCGGTGCCGTTGCGCCGGTTGGTGAAGTAGACCAGCGTGGCGGCGTCCACGTCCTGCAGCACGTGCAGGTGGTCGGGGTCACGCACCAGCGGCTGCAGGTCCGCCAGCCCGGCCGGGGCGGCGACCGGCAGCTCCAGCAGCGACAGCTGCCAGTTCTCGTCGCCCCCGGCGTCGTGCTGCACGACCACCGCCCGCTGGCCGGGCAGGTAGCGGCCCACGCACCGGCCCGGAAGGTCGGTCAGCGGCGTCCGGGTCCCGTCGGGCCCGATCTCGACCAGCTGCATGCTGCCGAGGTCGTCGTGGCCGGCCAGCACCCGGCCGTCGGCGTCCACGTCGTGCGCCGTCCAGGTCCGGACCGACAGCAGCCGCTCGGCCAGCTGGTGGGGGTCGGGCCCGCCGGGCCGGGCGTCGGCACTGTCGCTGGTTCCGCTCACCCGTCCGACCCTATGCTGGGAGGACCTGGTGAGCAGGAGGCGGGCCATGCCGGACTCGGGGACACGAGCGGGCCTGGACGGTGCCGGGCTGGTGCCGCGTCGCGTCCTCGCGCGGGCGCTCGACGCCGGCCTGGCCGTGGCCCTGTCCTGCGTGCTGGTGTGGCCGCTGGCGTGGGGGGCGATCAGCGAGGCAGCCGGCCAGGCGGGGGTGCCCGGGGTCTCGGGGGTCTCCGGCCTGGTCGAGCTGCTCCGGATCCTGCTGACCGACCAGGACGCGCTGGCCGCCGCGGCGGCCTCCCAGCTGCGGCCGACAGTGCTGGGCACGGTGCTGCTGCAGGCGGTGGTGGTCTGGCTCTACGAGACGGTGTCGACCATCGTCACCGGCGTCACGCCCGGCAAGGCGGTGATGCGGTTGCGGGTGGTCCCGGAGCGGACCGCCACGGTGGGGCCGGCTCCGGCGCCACCGGCGCACCCGCTGCTGGACCGGGCTGTCCGGATGGCGGTGCGCGCGCTGCTCGTCGTGGCGCCGCCGGCGGTGGCGGTGCTGGCGCTGACGTCGCTGGCGCTGGCGGTGCCCGGGGCGGTCGAGGCCGCCGAGCTGGCGATCGCGCTCATGCTGGCGGTAGCCCTGCTGGCGCTGCGGGGCCGGGGGCTGCACGGGCACCTGAGCGGAACCAGCGTGGTGCCGTTCTCGTGGCAGCAGGCCACGGCGGACGCCAGGCAGCGGGTCACCGCGCAGGCGCGGGAGCGCGGCCGGTCGCAGGAGGCCGGTCGCGCCGCGGGCCGCCCCCAGCTGGAGGGCTACCTGCAGCGGCTGCGGGAGGCCGCCTCCGGGCTGCCCCGCAGCCAGGAGCTGGAGCTGGGCCGCCGGTTCGACGACACCGTGGGTCGGGTCAGCCAGACGGCGCGCCGGGAGGCGCGGGGGGCCCAGGACACCCGCCGGCCGGGTCCGCGCACTCCAGCTCGGCGAGGGTGAGCAGCACCAGCGCCGCGGTCCAGGCCAGCGGCGCGACCGCGGCGGGGCTGCCGTCGTGCAACACCTTCTCCGGCAGCGAGCCGGCCTCGGTGCGGTGGCTGGCCAGCCAGTCCAGCCAGTGCCGCGCCCGCTGCTCCTCCCCCGCCGCCGCGGCGGCCAGCCCGAGCAGCGCCGTCTCGGGCGTCCAGGAGATCCCGTCGCGCTTCCAGCCGGCCCCGGGCGCGACCCCGCCGGCCGGGCGGGCCATCTCCTCACGGGCACGGTGGCGGGCGGCGGCGGCCCCGGCGAGCGGCTCGGCGAGGAACGGCGGACCAAGGAAGGTCACCGCAGCGTCCACCCGCCCCCGACCGATGTGGCGGGGGTACCCGGGCCCGAACGCGCCCACGACCGCCGACCGGAGCCGGTCGGCGTGTCCGCGCAGCGCTGCCGGGTCGACGTCGGCGTCCCGCCACTGGGCCGGGTCCACCACCCCGGCCGTGGCGATCGCGGCGGCGGCCTCCAGGCCCATCAGGGCGGTGGCCGCCACGCCGAGGGTGAGCTGGTCCTCGGGTACCTCCCAGTAGTCCGGCGAAGGCGCCGGCAGCCCGGTAGCCCCCTCGAGCCGCTCCAGCAGCCGGGCGGTCGAGCGCGTCACGAGCGGTCCCAGCTGCAGGCCGACCGCACGCCGCCCGTCCTGGGTCGCCTCCGTCAGCAGCACCTGGTGCACCGCCCACAGCGCCCAGCCGGGCCCGTCCTCCTGCACCTCCCGCTCGTCGGGGGTGCGACCGGTGCCGTCGGGCACCCACCGGGCAGCCATGGCGCCGTCGGCGCGCTGCTGGGACTGCAGCAGGCGCAGCACGGCGAGCGCGTCGGACCGGTGGCCGGTGCGCGCGTAGCCGACCGCCACGAACGCCGCGTCCCGCGGCCAGACGAACCGCCAGTTCGCCGACGGCGCGGCGAGCACTAAGAGAGAGAGGGATGTAGTCACGATGAGACCTCAGAACTTGATAGTGACCATCTTGCGGA
>NZ_WIQI01000137.1 GCF_009602535.1 Ornithinicoccus halotolerans
CGGCGGGACGGCGCCGGCCCGAGCCGCCACGGCGAGCGCGGCGCCGCCCCGGAGGTGGAGCAGACCGCCTCGCCGACCGGCTTCGCGACCCCGGTGACCGGCTCGCTCACCTCCCGGTACGGCTACCGCTGGGGCCGGCTGCACAGCGGCATCGACTACGGGGCGACCTATGGTGCTCCGGTCCGGGCGGTCGGTGGCGGGACCGTCGAGATGACCGGGTGGACCACCGGGCTGGGCTACCAGGTGCGGGTCCGGCTGGACGACGGGACGCTCCTCGTCTATGGCCACCTGTCCCAGGTGGGGGTGGCCTCCGGCCAGCGGGTGGCCACCGGCCAGTGGCTCGGGGCGGTGGGCAACAGCGGCCGCTCCACGGGCCCGCACCTGCACCTGGAGGTGCGCCTGGATGGGGTCGCGGTGGACCCGCTGCCGTGGCTGTCCGCCCGCGGCGTCGCGCCCTGACCGGCACCCGCGGGTGCGGCTGGGCCGCTACAGCTTCTCCAGCGGCGCGAACCGCAGCAGCAGCCGCTTGACCCCGACGGTCCCGAAGTCGACGTGCGCCAGGGTGCGCTCCCCCGAGCCCTCCGTGCGCACCACCGTGCCGAGCCCGAAGGTGTCGTGGGTGACCCGGTCACCGGCCGCCAGCGAGAGCGGCGCCCGGGACTGGGCACCGGCGGCCGGGCGCGGCCCGCGACCCGGTCCGGAACCGCGCGGGTCCAGCCGGACCACCGAGGAGGCGGCACTGGGCCGCCCGGCGACGCTGACCCGGTCACGGTCGGTGCGCTCCCACTCGACCAGGTCGGCGGGGATCTCGTCGAGGAACCGGGACGGGGGGTGGAACTGCGGCGCCCCGTACGCGGCCCGCGTCCCCGCCCGTGACAGGTGCAGCCGCTCGCGGGCGCGGGTGATGCCGACGTAGGCCAGCCGGCGCTCCTCCTCCAGCTCCACCGGGTCGTCCAGCGAGCGCTGGTGCGGGAAGGTGCCGTCCTCCAGCCCGGTGAGGAAGACGACGGGGAACTCCAGCCCCTTCGCGGTGTGCAGCGTCATCAGGGTGACCACGCCGCCGTCGGAACCCTCGTCGCCCTCGGGCAGGTCGTCGGCGTCGGCCACCAGCGAGACCTGCTCGAGGAACTCCACGAGGGTGCCCTCGGGATAGTTCTCGTCGAACTCGCGGGCCACCGCCACCAGCTCGGCGAGGTTCTCCAGCCGGGTCTCGTCCTGCGGGTCGTGGCTGGCGCGCAGCTCGGCTTGGTAGCCGCTACGGTCCAGCACCGCCTCCAGCAGGTCCGCCACCCCCTGCTCGGGGTCCTCCACCACCTGCCGCAGCCCCTCGAGCAGCTCGGTGAACCCGCGCAACGCCGCCAGCGACCGGGGCGCCAGGCCGGGCGCGTCCCCGGCCCGGCCGAGCGCGGCGACGAACGGGACCCGCTCCCGCTCGGCCAGCGCCGAGACCGCTGCCTGGGCGCGGTCCCCGATCCCCCGCTTGGGCACGTTGATGATGCGGCGCAGGCTCACGTCGTCGGCGGGGTTGCTCAACACCCGCAGGTAGGCCAGCGCGTCCTTGACCTCACGCCGCTCGTAGAACCGGGTGCCGCCGACCACCTTGTAGGGGATGCCGATGCGCACCAGCACCTCCTCCAGCGCCCGGGACTGGGCGTTGGTGCGGTAGAACACCGCCACGTCACCGGGCCGCACGCCGTGCTCGTCCCCGAGCCGGTCGATGGTGCGGGCCACGAAGGAGGCCTCGTCGTGCTCGTCGTCGGCGACGTACCCCGTGATGAGCGCGCCGTCGCCGGACTCGGTCCACAGCCGCTTCTCGCGGCGCTGCTCGTTGCGGGCGATGACGGAGTTGGCCGCGCGCAGGATCCGCTGCGTGGAGCGGTAGTTCTGCTCCAGCACCACGGTGCGGGCCTGCGGGTAGTCCTGCTCGAACTCGATGATGTTGCGGATGGTGGCGCCCCGGAAGGCGTAGATCGACTGGTCGGCGTCACCAACGACCACCAGCTCGGCCGGTGGCACGTCCAGCCCGTCGCCCGCGTGCCCGACCAGCTCCCGCACCAGCGCGTACTGGGCGTGGTTGGTGTCCTGGTACTCGTCGACCAGCACGTGCCGGAACCGGCGGCGGTAGTGCTCCCGCACCGCGGGGAAGGCCCGCAGCATGTGCACGGTGGTGGCGATCAGGTCGTCGAAGTCCAGCGCGTTGGCCTGCCGCAGCCTCGCCTGGTAGCGGCGGTAGGCCTCCGCGACCACCTGCTCGTAGCGGTTCTCCCCCGCCCCGGCGGCGAACGTCTCCTCGTCCAACAGCTCGTTCTTGGCCGCTGAGACCTTGCTGGTGAAGACCCGGGCCGGGTAGCGCTTGGGGTCCAGGTCCATGTCACGCAGCACCATCGCCATCAGCCGCTGGCTGTCCGCGGCGTCGTAGATGGAGAACGTGGACCGCATGCCGACCGTGCTGGCCTCCCGGCGCAGGATCCGCACGCACGCGGAGTGGAACGTCGAGACCCACATCGCCCTGGCGCGCGGGCCCACCAGCCCGCCCACCCGCTCGCGCATCTCGGCGGCGGCCTTGTTGGTGAAGGTGATGGCCAGCACCTGCCCGGGGTGCACGCCCCGGGCGGCGAGCAGGTGGGCGATCCGGTGGGTCAGCACGCGCGTCTTGCCGGAGCCGGCACCGGCGATGACCAGCAGCGGACTGCCCTCGTGCAGGACTGCCTCCCGCTGCGGGCCGTTGAGCCCGGCGAGCAGGGCGGCGGTGGAGACCGCACCCGGGTGGCCGGTCTCCTCACCGGCGTCCGGGCTGCCGGCCGACGCCTCGGCCGCGAACGCCGGGGCCGGCCCGCCCGAGGTGGCCCACAGCGGCACCCCCCGGTCGTCCACCGCCCCCTCGGGGTGGCCGGCGCGACCACCGGGAGCGGGCAGGGCGAGGTCGTCGAACAGACTGCTCATCGTGCAGCCAGTGTAGGTCGCGGCACCGACCCGGCCGGGCACGGCGAGGCGGGCGGTCGCCGGCCGCATACGCTTGGCGCGTGATCCGCCCCGCGACACCCGAGGACCTGCCCGCGATCCTGCGGCTCGTGCGCGAGCTGGCCGGCTACGAGCGGGAGCCGGACGCGGTCACCGGCACCGTCGAGGACTTCACCGGCTGCCTGTTCCCCGAGGAGGGGCGGCCGACGGCGTGGGCCCACGTCGCCGAGGTGCAGGGGCAGGTGGTGGGGATCGCGGTGTGGTTCCTGACCTTCTCCACCTGGACCGGCCGCAACGGGCTCTGGCTGGAGGACCTCTACGTCTCCCCCGGGTTCCGCGGCCGGGGCCTGGGCCGGGACCTGATGGCGGCACTGGCGCGGATCTGCCTCGAGCGCGGCTACCCGCGGATGGAGTGGACCGTGCTGGACTGGAACACCCCCGCCCAGGAGGTCTACCGGCACCTGGGGGCCGAGCCGATGGCGGAGTGGACCACGCAGCGGCTGACCGGGGAGCCACTGGCGGCGCTGGGGGCGCGGGGGACCGATGGCTGAGGGCTCCGGTTCCTACCTCGACGCGTGGACGGTCGCCCTCCTGCTGGTCGGGCTGCTGGTGGCGGGGGTGTGCGCGGTCGCCGGGCTGCGTGGCCGCGCCCCGGGTCGGGTGACCGTCGGCGGGACGTTGCTGGTGCAGCTCACCGTGGCGGCCGTGGTGCTCGGCTACGTGCTGCGGACCGTCCGCGGCGAGGAGCCCGTGGGCCCGGAGTGGGAGCTGTGGGCCTACCTGGTGACGGTGCTGTTCGTGCCGGCGCTGGCGCTGGCGTGGGCACGCGACGAGCCGAGCCGGTGGAGCACGTTCGTGCTGGCGGTCGCGGCGTTCACGGTCGCGGTCATGGGCGCGCGGGCGTCGCAGGTCTGGCACGGCGTCGCGACCACGGCGGTCGGCGGATGACCGGCAGCAGCCGGGAGCTGGGCCGTGCCCACCGCCGCAGCGGCCCCGGGCGGCTCATCATCGCCGTCTACGTGGTCTTCGTCATCGGCGCGACCTCCCGGGCGGCGTTGCAGATCGCCACCCGGTGGGAGCAGGCGCCGCTCGCCTACGGGCTGTCCGCGCTGGCGGCCGCGGTCTACGTGCTGGCCACGGTCTGCCTGCTGCTGCCGGGCCGCGCGGCGTGGGCGGCGGCGTTCGTCGCCATCAGCGTGGAGCTGCTCGGGGTGCTGGTCGTGGGCACCTGGAGCGTGCTGGACCCCGCCTCGTTCCCCGACGACACCGTCTGGTCCGGCTACGGCCGCGGTTACCTCTACGTGCCGCTGGTGCTGCCCGTCGCGGGACTGTGGTGGCTGTGGCGGGTCCGGCCGGTCAGCCCCAGAGGACCGCGACCAGCACGTTGACCACGGCGAGCGCCCCTGCCCCGTGGAGGAGCGCCGGGGACACGGTGGCGCCGCGCCGGCCGCGGGCGGAGCCGGTCTCGGCGAGCGCGGCGACCACGATGGCCACCACCAGCTTCACCGCGACCCGGGCGTGGTCGACGTCACCGTCCAGCGCCGCCTCGGCGACCCCGACCAGCGCCAGCCCGGTCAGCACCTGCAGCCGGGCGCCCCACACCATCAGCAGGTCGGGAGCCGGCACCGGTGGGCGGCGCACCAGCACCCCGAGGTAGCCGCCCACGAGGGCAGCCATCCCGAGCAGGTGGAGGACCACGACGACGTCGTAGAGCAGCGTCATGGCCCCCACCCTAGGTCGCTGCTCACCTGGGAGATCAGCGGGTGCACCCACTCCAGTACCCGCCGGTCGGCGAGGTCGGCGAGCGGGACCCAGGCCGCCTCGTCGGTGGTGCCGCCGACGTCGTGCACCTGCAGCGGGCGGGGCTGCGGACAGCTGGCTCGCCACACCATCCGCACCGCGTGGAAGTCCTCCCACCGGCCGCTGGGCGCCTCCCCGGTCCAGTGGGCCGTGCGCAGCGCGAGCGGCGCCTCGAGCACCACCTGCTGCCCGGTCTCCTCGTGCACCTCCCGCCGGACGCCGGCCTCGGGGTCCTCACCCGGCTCCAGCCCGCCGCCCGGCAGCGTCCACCAGCCCTCGCGGGCGGTGCCGCGCAGCGAGGTGAGCAGCACGGCCGGGCCCCGCCGCGACCGGGCCCCGGCCGAGACCCCGGCCAGGTCGCCCAGCGTCGCCAGGTCGGCGACCACGACCGCGTAGCCGGCGATCCGCTGGTGCGGGTGCGGCGCGGGGGCCGGGCGCACCGCGAACTCCAGCACCAGCACCCGCCCGCCCGGCGCGTGGTCGTCCGGCTCCCAGCGGGCGCCGCGCCAGCTCGGCTCCAGCCCGCGGGACCACAGCAGGTGATGCGGGTCGCTGCCGTGCCCCAGCGTGGCGTCGAGCAGCACCGTCCCGCCGTCGTCGGTGGCGCGCACCCGCAGCATCAGCGGCCGCCGAGCTCGGGGCCGGTCGGAGGAGCGCTGCGGTAGAGCCGGCGCACCTGCGGCACGACCCGCTCCCACACCTGGTCAGGTTCGGTCGTGCGGTTGCGCTCGGCCATCGCCGCGAGCGCGGCCGGGTCGGCGAGCAGACCGGCCAGCCGGACGGCCAGGTCGGCGTCGTCGCGGGCCAGCACGCCGTGGACGCCGTCGGTGACAAACTCCCCGAGCCCGCTGTCGGCCAGCCCGGCGACCGGCAGCCCGGCTACCCGTGCCTCCAGGGCCGCGATACCGAACGACTCCAGCCGGGTGGGGGCGACGTAGGCGTCGGCCCGGTGGTAGAGCGCCGCCAGCGCGGCCGGCCCGAGCCGCCCTGGCAGGTGGACGGCCTCGAGCGGCATAGTGGCAGGGCCTGCGGCGAAGTTGAACACGCGCACGGGGATCCTCCGTCGTCGTGGCGGGGCG
>NZ_WIQI01000138.1 GCF_009602535.1 Ornithinicoccus halotolerans
CCGGCATCCTGCAGCAGCTGCCGGGCGCGGTCAGGGTCGAACTCGTAGTCGCCGGTGCGGTCCTCGTACCAGGGGTCCTCACCGGGCTGCCGCGCACCGACCGGTGGCCCGAGCTGCGCGAGCACGCCCTGGCGGAGGTGCTGCGTGCCTGCCGGTCCACCGCCGGCTGGGTGGTCGTGGACATCGGCTTCTGCCTGGAGGCTGACGAGGAGCTGTCGTTCGACACCCGGGCGCCGCGCCGCAACGGGGCCACCCTGGCCGTGCTGGCGGAGGCCGACCACGTCGTCGCCGTCGGCGCGGCCGACCCGGTGGGGGTGCAGCGGCTGGTGCGCGGGCTGGACGACCTGAGCCAGGCCACCCAGGCACCACGCACCGTCGTGCTCAACCGGGTGCGGCCGGGGTCGGTCGGGCGCGATCCCGAGCGGCGGCTGCACCGGGCGATGGCCCGGCTGGCCGGGGTGGAGGACGCACTGCTGGTGCCGGAGGACCGGGCCGGGTGTGACGCAGCGCTGCTGACCGGTCGCACGCTGCGCGAGGAGCGCCCGCACAGCCCGGCCCGCGTGGCCGTGGTGGAGCTGGCGCGCCGGGTCGGGGCACCCGTCCGCCGGCACCGGCGCGGCGCACCCGCGATCTGACACGATGGCCCCGTGGTGGACCGGCTCACTCCGACGGACGCGTCCTTCCTCTACCTGGAGGAGCCGACGACGGCCATGCACGTCGGCACCGTGCTGGTCTTCCCCACCCCGGAGGAGGGCTTCGGCCACGAGACGCTGCTGGCGCTGGTGGCCAACCGGGTCGCCTACGTCAGCCGCTACCGGCAGAAGGTGCGGCACCTGCCCGCCGGCGTGGGCGGGCCGGTCTGGGTGGACGACCCCGACTTCGACCTGACCTACCACGTGCGCCGGGCCGCGCTGCCGCGCCCGGGCACCCGGGAGCAGCTGGCCGAGTTCGTCGCCCGCGTGCAGTCCCGGCCGCTGGACCGGACCCGCCCGCTGTGGGAGGTGTACCTGGTGGAGGGGCTCGAGGGGGACCGGTTCGCGGTCGTCACCAAGACCCACCAGGCGATGGTGGACGGCGTCCGCGGCATCGAGCTGGCCCAGGTGGTGCTGGACGCCAGCCCGACCGAGGTCACCCCGGTCGCGCAGACCTGGGCCCCGGCGCCGGAGCCCAGCAGCGTGGAGCTGCTGGCCCGGGCCGCCGTCGGCACCGCCACCAGCCCGCGCCGGCTGGTCGAGGGACTGCGCGGGGGAATCGCCGACCTGCGCCACACCGGCGCCCGGGTCGCCGAGGTGGCCCAGCAGGCCGCGACCACGCTGGTGCGCAGCGCGACCAGCCCGGCGCCCCCGACCCCGCTCAACACCCGCATCGGGGGCGCCCGGCGGCTGCGGCTGCTGGACCTCGACCTCGCGGACCTGCGGGCGGTGCGCGCCCGCCGGTTCGGCTCCGGCGACCACGGCCACGTCACCGTCAACGACGTGGTCCTGGCCACCGTGGCCGGTGCGCTGCGGGAGTGGCTGCTCACCCGGGGGGAGCCGGTGACCGCCGGCAGCAGCGTGCGCGCCATGGTGCCGGTGTCGGTCACCGGGGACGCCGGCCAGGAGCCGTCGGCCGTGGGCGGCGGCGTCGTGGCCTGCCTGGTGGACCTGCCGGTCGGGGAGCCCAGCCCCGGCATGCGGCTGCAGCAGGTCAGCTACCGCATGGCCGCCCAGCTGGCGGCCGGGCAGGCCGTCGGCGCCCGGGGGATCGCCGGGCTGGCCGGGTTCGCCCCCTCCACGCTGCACTCGATGGCCACCCGGGTGGCCAGCGCGGTCTCCCGGCGGTCGTTCAACCTGATCGTCAGCAACGTGCCGGGCCCGCAGGACGCCCGCTACGCCGGCACCGCCCGGCTGGAGGCCTCCTACCCGGTCATCCCGCTGCCGCGCGGCCAGGCGCTGTCGGTGGGGCTGACCAGCTACGACGGCCGGGTGCACCTGGGGCTGCACGCCGACCGCGCGACCCTGCCCGACCTGGACGTGCTCGCCGACGGAGTCCTCTCCGCGCTGCGCGAGCTGGCCGACGACCCCACCTGAGGAGCACCCACCCGATGAGCCACGTCCGCGTCTACCTCCCGATCTCGCCTGAGGACGCCCAGCGGCTGCACCGGGAGCGCAGCCTGGAGCTCGACCATCCCGGCTTCGCGGTCACCGACGCCGTCCGCACCTCCCACCCGGGCGGGGACCAGGAACTGTGGGAGTACGCCGCGCTGCAGGACGCGGCCCAGCACTGCCTCGACACCGGCGCCCCGGTGCTCGTGGCCGCGGCCGACATCGACCCCCACCAGGTCCACGACAGCGAGCTGGAGGGCTCCCGGGTGACGGTGGCGGGCACCCTCACCCTGCCGCGGGTAGCGGCGCTGCACGTCGGGGACGAGGCGCTCGGGGCGGAGACGTCCCATGACCCGGACGCCGAGGTGGAGCTGAGCTGGTACGACACGACTGAGCTGGGCCACCTGGTTAGCCTGGTCGGAGAGCCACCTGACCCGAAGGAGTGACAGCAGTGGACGGCATCAGCACAGTGCCCACGCCCGCCAACGAGCCGGTGCGGGACTACGCCCCCGGCAGCCCGGAGCGGGCGGAGCTGGAGGCGGCCCTGAAGGCGATGGCGGCCACGCCGGTGGAGCTGCCGCACGTCATCGGGGGCGAGGAGGTCACCGGGAGCGGGGAGGAGATCCCGGTCGTGCAGCCGCACGCCCACGCCGAGGTGCTGGGCACGATGCGCAACGCCACCACCGACGACGCCCGGCGGGCCGTCGACGCGGCGCTGGCGGCCGCACCGCAGTGGCGGGACACGCCCTTCGACGACCGCGCCGCCGTCCTGCTCAAGGCCGCCGACCTGCTGGCCGGTCCCTACCGGGCCGAGGTGAACGCGGCCACCATGCTCGGCCAGTCCAAGAGCGTCCACCAGTCCGAGATCGACGCTGCCTGCGAGCTGATCGACTTCTGGCGGTTCAACGCCCACTTCGCCCAGCAGATCCTGCGCGACCAGCCGCCGGTCAACCCGCGGGGGGTGTGGAACCGCACCGACCATCGCCCGCTGGAGGGGTTCGTCTACGCGGTCACGCCGTTCAACTTCACCGCGATCGCAGGCAACCTGCCGACCGCCCCCGCGCTCATGGGCAACACCGTGGTGTGGAAGCCCTCGCCCACCCAGCAGCGCGCGGCCACCGTGGTGATGAAGGTGCTGCAGGAGGCTGGGCTGCCCCCGGGCGTCATCAACATGGTCACCGGTGACGGCACGGCGGTCTCGGAGGTGGCGCTGCCACACCGGGAGCTGGCCGGTATCCACTTCACCGGCTCCAGCGGCACCTTCCGCACGCTGTGGGCCGGCGTCGGCGAGCACCTGGAGCGCTACCGGTCCTACCCGCGGATCGTCGGTGAGACCGGCGGTAAGGACTTCATCGTGGCCCACCCCTCGGCCGACCCGGAGGTGCTGCACACGGCGCTCATCCGCGGTGCCTTCGAGTTCCAGGGGCAGAAGTGCTCGGCGGTCTCCCGCGCGTACGTGCCGGTGTCGCTGTGGCGGCGGCTGCGCGACCAGGTGGTGCAGACCACCGAGTCCATCCCGCAGGGTGACGTGCGGGACCTGTCCAACTTCATGGGCGCGGTCATCGACGCGCGTGCCTTCGCCAAGCACAAGGGTGCGCTGGAGCGCGCGCACGCGGACGAGGACGTCACCGTGCTGGCCGGCGGCCGGTGCGACGACTCGGTCGGCTGGTTCGTGCGGCCGACCGTGCTGGAGGTCGGCGACCCCGAGCACGACCTGTTCCGCACCGAGTACTTCGGCCCGATCCTGGCGATCCACGTCTATGAGGACGAGAGCTTCGACCAGATGCTGGACCAGATGGAGTCGGTGGCCGACTACGCCCTGACCGGGGCGATCATCGCCCAGGACCGGCAGGTCGTGCAGCAGGCGATGCACCGGCTGCGGTTCGCCGCGGGCAACTTCTACGTCAACGACAAGCCCACCGGCTCGATCGTGGGCCAGCAGCCGTTCGGCGGGGCCCGCGCCTCGGGCACCAACGACAAGGCCGGCTCGGCGGCCAACCTGATGCGCTGGACCAGCCCCCGCTCCATCAAGGAGAACTTCGTCCCGCCGACCGACTGGCGCTACCCACACATGGGATGAGGCCGCGCTCAGGCGCGCTCGACCGGCAGCCAGAGGTCACAGGTCGCGGTGGTGAAGTCCGCGTTGTGCTCGAGCACGGCCACGATCGACGGGCCGGGTCGCAGCCGCCACGGGTTCGAGGGGAGCCACTCGGCGGCGGCCGCCGCCCAGGTCTCCTGCAGCGCGTGCGGATGGGGTCCCTCCGTCGTGAAGACCGCCCAGCTCCCGGCGGGGACAGCGATGGCCTCCAGTCCGGCCGGAGGCGGTGTGTCATCGGTGATCGCCACGCCATGCATGTAGGTCAGCTCGCTGCCGGGGGTACCCGCTGAGTCCAGCTCGTCGCTGATCTGGAGCAGGCCGGCGGGGGCCGCGTTGCTGAGCTGCTTCAGTCGCAGGTGCTCCACCATGGGTATCGCCGCGACATGGGCCTGGATGTGGGGGTTGACACCGTCGTGGATGAGCGGGACGCGGGTGGTGTGGCCGACCAGACGGAAGGCGGCCCGGTCGGTGATGCGGACGTGCATGGGAGTGTTCCCTTCGACGGTCAGGCGGAACTTGAGCTGGTGCTGGCTGCGGAACGGACCCCCGCAACGGCGCGCCTCGGTGAGGCCGATCCCGTGCACGGCACGGAACGCGCGGCCGAACGCCTCGGTCGAGCCGTAGCCGTACCTGACGGCGATCGTCAGCAGGTCATCGGAGCGCTCCACGACGTCGGCGGCCGCCAGCGACATCCGGCGCCGGCGTACGTACTCCGACACCGGCATGCCCGCCAGTGACGAGAACACCCGTCGCAGGTGGTACTCGGTCGTGCCGTGTCTGGCGGCCACCGCGGCGACCTCCACCTGCTCGCCGGCAGCCTCCTCGACCGCGTCCACCAGCTGGTTCAGCGCGCCAATCATCGAGCCTCCTTGGTCCGTGCACCAGTCTCTGGCGCCGGAACCGGCTCGCGCCCGATCCCGGCGGACCGGTTCGGTCAGCCGCGAGCGGCTGGTCGCGGCCGGCCGGCCGATGGCCGACCGGCGCTCGCCACACCCGGGAGGGACGAGGCCCGGTGCGACGGGTCAGGCCCGGGTGCGCCACTCCTGGGCCACCTGGGTCTCCTGCCGGAACGCCCCGGAGATGATCGGGGCGACCGCCTTCTCGATCCGGGACCCCAGCAGCGGCACGTGCGCCTGGAGGTCGCCGGTGAGGGTGTGCTCGGTGCGTGCGGGGTCGCCGTCGACCGGCGCCAGGCTCAGGCTGCCGGTGAACTCCACCGGTGTCCCCGGGATGCTCAGCTCGACGCCGGCGCCGCGGCTGCCGTCGCTGTCCGGCTCTCCCCAGCTCTGCGACTCGATGACGTCGACGGTGTCGCCGACGATGCTGCGGGCGAAGTCGGGGAAGCGGTCGGTCGCCATCCGGCGTCGGGTCACGACCAGCGTGGAACCCTCCTGCAGCTCGACCGTGACCTCGTGCTCCAGCGCCCCCGAGCGCTCGCAGCGCAGCTCCTGGTAGCGGCTGTCGCACAGCATCGCGTACACCTCGCTGGCGGGCGCGTCGTGCTGGATGGCCTCGGTGATCCTCATGGGCCTTACCGTAGCCCGGGCCGGCCGGCACCGTCCCGCGACGAGCCCGCGCCGGCGGTGCTGCGCAGCGGACCGGCCGCCGCGGCCAGCCGGGGTGCCA
>NZ_WIQI01000139.1 GCF_009602535.1 Ornithinicoccus halotolerans
CCTCAGGGTGTCCGTCGACCAAGTCCCACTCGGTTCTGAAGGCCTCCCGAGCCCGGTCGCGGATGTGGTGCGCCAGCTCAGCAGACAGCAAAGGCGCCCTGGGATCGGTCTTGCCCGCCATGCGCTGCCACAGCAACGTGCCCCGCTCTCGGTGCGTCCTGCCCCGCATAGCGATCGGTGAGGCCATGCGGTTCTTGAGGAGGACGTCCCCGGCGATCCCGTCGAAGACCGGGGCGCGGCGGGACCG
Organism: Ornithinicoccus halotolerans; assembly: GCF_009602535.1. Taxonomy (GTDB): domain Bacteria; phylum Actinomycetota; class Actinomycetes; order Actinomycetales; family Dermatophilaceae; genus Ornithinicoccus; species Ornithinicoccus halotolerans. The sequence continues at coordinate 248 of NZ_WIQI01000139.1, forward strand.
GGCCAGGGCCGCGGCGGGCTCGAGCCAGGCGTGCTCCGCTGTCTCGTACCCGACCCGGCGGAACGCGCGACGGTAGTAGGCCGGGAGCGAGGTGGCCTCAGGGTCCACGACCTCCTGCTCGATCCCGAGCCGGTCGGCAACGGCACGGCTGAACGCCACATCTGCGTCAAAGCCGTCGCGGTGAGTAGTCGTGGTGAGGGCTCGGACCGCATCACCCGGCATCCGCCGGGCCAGGACACCGCCGAGCATCCGAGAGTCCCATCCACCGCTCAGCATGAGCGTCACCGAGCCGTCCGGCGCCTCGCCGAGCGCTCGGGCAGCCGCGCGGCCGACCACGCGGGAGACAGTCTCCGCCACGTCCATGGGCGACAGCCGACGGGCAAGGGGCTCGGTGGACTCCGGGATCCCCACGCGCCGGGTAGGTCGAGTGCTCCCATGGCCGAAGTGGAGACTCCCCCCTGGCCGGATCCGCCGGATCTCCTCGAACGGAGTCTGTTCACCGATCGGATGGCGCATGACCATGATGCTCGCCCAGGCGTCCCAGTCCGCATGGAGGGCACGGCTTGACGCCTCGACGAGCCGGGCGAGGGAGGTGCAGAAGAGCCAGCTGTCGCCCTGCTGGAGGTAGTACAGCGGTTGGACCCCCCAGGCGGAGGCATGGACGGTGACCGTGTCGGCGGTCACCGCCACCCCGCACGCCCCGAGGTCCTCGGCCGCCGAGCGCCAGGTTGTCGGCGGTGGCCCATCGTGCAGCCGGTGCCACATCAGCCCCGATACCTGGTCTCCTCCCCACTGCTCGAGTCCACCAGAGCTCCACACCCGAACCCGACCCCGGACCACTGAGTAGGGCAGATCAGCGACGGCGCGGGTTCCCTCGAGGATGCAGCCGCTGTTGCCCCGGCCGGCGACCGTCACCCTGCCCAGTACCTCGGGCCACACGTCGCTCTCCCTCCACCAAGTCGGGCCTGGCGCGACCGGCGGCCGCCCCCACCTACCTACCACGAGGGCAGGCGATGCGCTGCCGCCGCGGCGCAGCCGAGGCTGCTGGGACATATATCACGGACATCACCGGCCGACCGCTCCCGGGACCTCTCGAGTGCCCCACGGTAGCGGAGGAATGAATCACGGCCTTGTAATTCTGAACCTTGCTGGAGAGAACCTTGAATTACAATGCTGTACTTAGTGCTTCAACTTTGTTTTGACCCACAGCAGCGCTATTCTCAGTATGCCCACACGCCACAAAATCCCCACATATTGCCTCGTCCCAGCCCAGGGTTCCGCCCCCCCTGGCGGGTGGCCGCACCGGCGCGTCCCTTCCCGCCTTCCTCACGATGTCCTCGCACTCCCGTGCAGGTCCCTCAAGCCGAGGTCGTCGCGAGGCGGATAGCGGATACCACCAGGGTCCGGCTTCTTCGGAAAAGAAAGCACGTTGCCCATGACTCGCGTTCGCCTCACCGCACTCCTTACTGCCGCCGTCCTGGCCGTTCAGGCTCCACCGGCACTCGCCGACCCCGTCGATCCGGGTGACCTGGCCGGGGACGGGCACGAGCACGCCGACAGTCCCAAGGGTCTGCACGGTGACCACTTCGCCGAGGCGTTGACGGTGCCCGCGGATCCGTTCGTGGTGGACAACACCACGGTGGGCCCTCAGCTGATGGCCACGCAGCCGCACGAGTGGGTCGGCGCGCCCCCGGACCCAGGGCTGATTCCCGAGAAGTGGCATCGGGTCACCCCGGCGGAGACCATCACGCCCTCCAGCACCGACGAGCTCATGGCTTCGGACACCGGCTACTTCGCCGCGCTGGCGGAGGACCCTGAGGGGGGCACAGCCACCGATGGACCGGCACCGGAGGAGGTCGAAGAGCGGGCGTCCCGCGAGGACGACGAGGCGGTGACGACCGCTGCCCCCGGTGAGGACGAGGCGGTGACGACCGCTGCCCCCGGTGAGGACGAGGCGGTGACGACCGCTGCCCCCGGTGAGGACGAGGCGGTGACGACCGCTGCCCCCGGTGAGGACGACGCGCCGGCGGGAGCGGCCGACGACGAGCCAGTTGTCCTGGACGACGGCACGGTGCAGTTCGGCACCACGGCGGTCAAGGCTCCGCCGAGCAAGCGGCTCCCCTCGACGCTCGACGCCACGGCCGGCTGGCAGTACACCTACTCCTGCGACCCGAACAACAAGACCGGAATGGTCAAGTTCGGCCAGCTGGTGGGCCAGCACTACGGGTACCCCAAGTTCTACACCTCCCGGGCGTGCATCGCCGGCGACAACAGCCAGCACTACGAGGGACGAGCCCTCGACTGGCCGATGAACGCCTACAACCGCACCCAGAAGGCCGTGGGGGACTCGGTCGCCCAGTGGCTGACGGCGAACAACGGTGAGATGGCGCGCCGGTTCGGTGTCATGTCCGTGATCTGGAACCGCAAGAGCTGGTACGCCTCCGCGCCGGGCCGCTGGTACGACTACACCGGTCCCAGCCCGCACACCGATCACCTGCACATCAGCTTCACCTGGGACGGTGCCATGGGCCGGACGTCGTGGTGGACGGGCCGCGCGGTCACCGCCGTGGACCACGGCACCTGCCGCGTCTACTCGGGGCAGTACGCCCCCCGCTACACGGGTCGGCGCACCAGCCCTTGCCCCACGACCCTGCCTCGACCCCCCAAGTCCGACTACCCAGTGGTGCTGCCGAACGCCCGGAACAACTACGTCAAGACGGCGCAGCGCCAGCTTGGCTTCTCCGGTTCGGACGTCGACGGCTCGTTCGGGCCGATGACCCTCGGCGCGCTGTTGAACTACCAGCGCACCCGTGGTCTGCCCGTGACCGGTGTGCTCGACAACGCGACCTGGCACGCCTTTGCCACGCGCACCTCCGCAGGCGACGGCACGCAGTCCGGTTATGACGGCGACGCCCACGGCGATGTGCTGATCCGCCGACAGAACGGCGACCTGATGATGTTCTCCGGCAACGGCTCCGGCTACGTGCGCCGTCCCCCGGTGACGATCGGCTCCGGCTGGGGCCAGTTCCGGCAGATCACCGCTAGCGATGACATGGACGGTGACGGCCACAGCGACCTGCTGGCGGTGGACCGCAGTGGCCGGCTGTTCATCTACTCCGGGACCGGCAACGGTGGACAGAAGGGTCGCACCTGGGTCGGGTCGGGCTGGGACCAGTACCGGGACGTGTACGGCCCTGGTGACCTCAACGGCAACGGCACCAACGACGTCATCGCGCGCGGGACCGATGGGCGGCTGTGGTTCTACGACGGCCGGGGGAACGGCTCTCTCAACCGGCGGGTGCTAGTCGGCACGGGAGGCTGGAATCAGTTCTCCGAGCTGATCCCGCTCGGTGACTTCACCGGCAACGGCCGGCCGGACGTCGCTGCGAGGACCACGAGCGGCAAGCTCCTGATCTACCAGGCGCTGGCCAACGGGAGGCTGGGGAACCGGTTCCGCATCGGCGCCGGCTGGGACATGTTCACCGACGTCTTCTCGGCCGGTGACATGAACGGCGACGACAAGCCAGACCTGTACGGCCGCACGAGATCGGGCGCGCTCTACTACTACGCAGGCACCGGCTCCCAGCTGGCTCGCCGGCAGGTGGTGGCCTCCTCTGGCTGGAACTACCCCTACTACGTGGGCGTCCGCTGAGCCGGTATCGCCGGATCCCGGCCGCCGCCCCGCTGCTCCTCCCGAGAAGGTTCCAAGCAAGGCAAGGACAACACCGCATGAACTGGTTCCGCACGCCCCTGGCCTCACTACTCGCCTGCACGTTGGTGCTCGGGCCCAGCGTGACCGTCGGTCACGCGCAGCAGGATGCGCCGAGGGCAGGCGCCGGCGGCGTCGCCCCCGAGATCGTCACGACCGAGGTGCGTGGGGTGGACGCGGAGGCCGCAGCCGAGGCGCCGCCCGTGCCTGCGCCCGAGCCAAGCGGCTCGCCGGGCGAGCTTCGAGGCGCCGCAGCCCCGGCGACGGTGGCCCTCACCCCCGAGCTCGACGTGCCGCAGTTCGCTGTGGTGGCGGTCACCTGGGACGGGGGGGAGCGGCTGGAGCCGGTGGACATTGCGGTCCACGTACGGGTCCGTGAGGCGTCCGGATGGACCGGGTGGGAGCAGTTGCAGCTCCTGGACGACCAGCCCGACCCGGACGTACGCGAGGCCGAGGGCGTGCGGCAGGGGACTGACCCGCTGTTCACCGACGGCGCGGACGGCGTCCAGGTCCGCGTGGCCACGACGAGCGGTGCGGCTCCGGCCGACCTGCAGGTGGCGACCATCAACCCCGGTGAGTCCGAGACTGACGGCGAAGAGCAGGGCACGACCATGCTCACCGCGAGCTCAGCCTCACCCGGGCCCACCATCATCACCCGCGCCCAGTGGGGGGCCGACGAGTCGATTCGGCGCGACATCCTGGGCACGAACACCACGGTCAAGTCGGTGGTCATCCACCACACCGCGGGCTCCAACAGCTACACCAGGGACAGCGCCGCGGCGCAGATGCGCGGCATCTACGCCTACCATGCCAAGACTCTGGGGTGGGGCGACATCGGCTACCACTTCGTGGTCGACAAGTTCGGGCGCATCTACGAGGGGCGGGCAGGGTCCTTGACGACGTCTGTCAAGGGCGCCCACGCGGGCGGCAACAACGTCGACACCATGGGGGTCTCCGCCATGGGGAACTACGACGTCACTGCGCCGCCACAGGCGATGGTCGATGCGATGGCGCGGGTCACCGGCTGGAAGCTCTCGCAGTACGGCGTCAACCCCTCCGGCACAGCCACCCATCGCGTGGGGGGTGTCAGCGGGTCCAGGTACCCCAACCGCACGACGGTCACCCTCCCGACCGTGAACGCCCACCGGGACACCTACTACACGGCATGCCCGGGCCGTTACCTCTACCCGAAGATGGCTGAGATCCGGTCCAAGGCCAGCAGCTACGCCCGCTCGACGCCAGGCCTCCCGGCCGGCGACCACCTCATGCAGACCTACGGTGACAAGGTCCTCAAGCCCGGTGCCCGGAACCAGGCGGTCCGGGCGCTGCAGGACGCGCTCAACAGGTGGGGGTTCTCCGCCGGGACGGTCGACGGCATCTGGGGCGCGAGGACCAGCTCTGCGGTTGCCTCGTTCCAGCGGGCGAAGGGGCTACCGGTGGACGGTGAGATCAGCGGTAACGACTGGCGGCTGCTGTCCGGCCTCCCGCCGAGCGGCACCCTGATGTACAACACCTACGGGCACCTGACGCTACGGAACGGGTCCCGGGGTGAAGCGGTGCGCGCACTGCAGTACGCCCTCAACGAGAGCGGGCACCAGGCGGGGACTGCGGACGGTGCGTGGGGCGCCAAGACCGGCGCGGCTGTGGAGTCGTTCCAGCGCGCGAGCTCCCTCGCCACGGACGGTGACGTCGGGGACAACGACTGGCGGGCCCTGGCCGGCCTTTCCTACAGCAGGACCGGTCCGCCCTCCGGCTCCCCGGGAGTGGGGACGGCCGTGGGGTATGACGGTGATGGGTACGGGGATGTGTTGATGCGGCGGTCGAACGGGGATCTGATGATGTTCTCCGGTGA
>NZ_WIQI01000014.1 GCF_009602535.1 Ornithinicoccus halotolerans
CTGCGGGCCAACGAGGTCAGCGAGCACCGCGCCCGCCTGGTGTAGCAGACGCTGGCCGGCGCCCGGGACGCGGGCGCGACCGTCGAGGTGACGGTGGGGGACGGCCGCGAGGTCGGCACGGAGCAGCCGGGCCGCTACGACCGGGTGCTCGTGGACGCACCGTGCACCGGCCTGGGAGCACTGCGGCGCCGGCCGGAGGCGCGATGGCGCCGGCAACCGGAGGACCTGACCGCGCTGGCCCCGCTGCAACGCGCCCTGCTGGCGTCCGCGGCGGCCGCGGTGCGTCCCGGTGGCGTCGTCGTCTACGCGACCTGCTCGCCGCACCTGGCCGAGACCCGGTTCGTCGTGCAGGACGTCCTGCGCCGGCACCCCGAGCTGGGCGTGGAGGACGTGCGGCCGCTGCTGCGCGACCGCCACGGTGACCCGGTGCCGGCCACCGGCCAGGGGCCGTGGGCCCAGCTGTGGCCGCACCGGCATGACACCGACGGCATGTTCGTCGCGCTGCTGCGCCGCCAGGACGGCCGGCCCCAGACCCACTCCGCATCCGAGGCACCCAGGAGGTCCGACGCCCGATGAGCAGTCTGCAGCTCAGCCCGAGCATCCTCGCCGCCGACTTCGCCAACCTGCAGCGGGAGCTGGAACGCATCCGCACGGCCGACTGGGCGCACGTGGACGTCATGGACGCCCACTTCGTGCCCAACCTCACACTGGGGCTGCCGGTGGTCGAGGCGCTGGCGCGGGTGAGCCCGGTGCCGCTCGACTGCCACCTGATGATCGAGGACCCCGACCGGTGGGCGCCGCAGTACGTCGAGGCCGGCGCCCGGTCGGTGACCTTCCACGTCGAGGCCGCCGGCGACGTCGTGGCGACCGCCCGCGCGATCCGGGCCGCCGGTGCCCGGGCCGCGATCGCGCTGAAACCGGGCACCCCGTTCGCGCCGTACGCGGACCTGCTGGCCGAGCTGGACATGGTCCTGGTGATGACGGTCGAGCCCGGGTTCGGCGGGCAGGCGTTCATGGCCGAGCAGCTGGCCAAGGTGCGGCAGGTGCGCGAGGCCGTCGACCGGCACGGCGGGGAGGTGTGGATCCAGGTGGACGGTGGCGTCGGTGAGGACACGATCGGGCAGTGCGCCGAGGCCGGTGCCGACGTGTTCGTGGCCGGCTCGGCCGTGTACGGCCCCGAGGACGTGGCGGCGCAGATCGCTCGGCTGCGGCAGCTGATGGCGGGGCCCCGATGACCGGCCCGCGCGGGTCCTACCCTGGTGGGGTGACCGAGCGCCCGTCGACCTCGAGCCGCCCCGCGGGCGGCGCCTATGCGCCGTTCCGGCCGCACCGGGGAGCCTGGGTGGCGCTGGCGGCCGCCGTGGTGACGCTGGTGGTGCTGGGCGGTCTCGCGGTGCTGCTGCCCGCCGAGGGCGCCACCGGCTGGGGATTCGCCGACCGGGCGCTGCTGCTGCTGTTCGCGCTGGCCGTCGCGGCGTTCCTGCTCCGGTACGCCGCGCTGCGGGCCGTGCCCAGCCCGGAGGGGCTGCGGGTGGTCAACCTGCTCCGGACCCACCAGCTGCAGTGGGCCCAGGTGCTGCGGGTCGGCGCGCTGTCCGGCGGCGCGCCCTGGGTGGTCCTGGAGCTGACCGACACCGAGGAGGTCCCGGTGATGGCGATCCAGCGCGCCGACGGCGAGTTCGGCCGGCGGGAGGCCGCTCGGCTCTCGGCGCTGGTCGCCCACCACACGCGCACCGGCCAGGACGAGTAGCAGCCAGCCGCGCGGCTACTCCTCGTCGTCCTCGTCCGCCCCGTCCTCCTCCGGCCCGGGGTCCAGGTCGTCACGGGTCGGCGGCACCCGCACCCGGGCCTCCTCCTGGCTCATCCCGGTCAGGATCAGCAGGTCCACCACGGCCGAGCGCACCTGCGCCCGCATCACCTCCGCCGACAGCTGGGCGCGCCGGTCCCGCCAGGTGGAGCGGCGGGCGACCGCGACCAGGTCCTCCCGGGCCTCCACCGGGGCGTGCTCCTCGGCCAGCTCCCGCCCGATGTGGCTGGCCGCCTGCCCCAGCGAGGCCACCATGTCGATGTAGGACGGCGGGATGAACTCCTCGTCGTGCAGCGCCACCTCCGCCCGGCGCACCAGCACGCGCACGTTGCGGATCGCCAGGTCCAGCGGCGTCAGCAGGTCCAGGACCACCTGCACCCCGGTGCGGTGCCGCCGCCGGAACGGCGCCAGCCGGGCCACTGCGAGGCCCTCGGCCGCCGCCTCCCGCAGGTCGTCGAGGCCGCGCTGCAGGCCGCGCGCCCGCCGCAGCGCCCGGGTCACCCGGGCGTGGTCGCGCGCCGTCAACCCCTCGGCGGTCTCGGTGAGGAGCTGACCCAGCTCGGCGGTCACCGTGGCCGCCCGCTCCGCGGGGCGGTGCACCGCCCGTGGCGAGGGGGCGAGCACGGCGATCGTCAGCGCCACCAGCCCGCCCACGACCGCGTCGAGCCAGCGAGCGAACGCCTGCCCCTCCCCGGCGACCAGGGTGGTGACGATCACCCCCTGGATGCCGGCCTGCAGCATGAGCAGCTGGCCTGCGCCGGCGAGCACCGCGAGCGACATCGCGACCGCGGCGACGGTGAACAGCTGCCACACCCCCGACCCGAAGTAGTGCACGAGCATGTCCCCCACCAGCACGCCGATGGCCACCCCCACGGTCAGCTCGATGACGCGGCGCACCCGGTTGTCGTAGGTCAGCCCCAGGCACACCATGGCGGTCACCGGCGCGAAGAACGGCAGCGGGTGGCCCAGCAGGTCGCTGGCCACCCACCAGGCCAGCGCGGCGCCGATGGCCGCCTGCGTGATCAGCCACCAGCGGTCCCGCCACCGCTGCACCCGTCGGTGCAGCGCGCCCGGCCGCAGCTGGCGCGCCAGCGGCCGCAGACCGGTCCGGGTGCGTTCTCGGGCCCGCTCCCAGTGGTGGTCCCAGGTGCTCACGCGCCTACTCTTCCAGGTGCGTCGCGGTGGCCGTCGTGTCCAGCACCAGGTCGGCCGGCGGTCGGGTGCCGACCGGGCCCAGCAGCGCCTCCTCCTGCCGGGCCCAGTGGTCCCACCACGGGGCGTAGCTGCCCGCGTCGCGGGCCAGCGCCCGCTCCCGGCGCGCCGGGGTGGGGGCCTCCAGCCACAGCCGCACCGCGAACCGGTCGGCGCACGGCGCGGCCAGCACCCCCACGCCCTCGACCAGCAGCACCCCGCCGGGCCGGACGGTGACCTGCTCGGCGAGCCGGCCCGCGTGCCAGTCATAGCGGCGGTAGCGGCCGCTTCGCCCGGCCGCCAGCGGTGCGAGCACCTCCCGGCACAGCCGGGGCGGTGCCTCGGCGAGCCCGTGCCAGCCGACGTACAGGTCCTCCAGCGCCAGCACCCGCCAGCCCAGCTCGGCGGTCAACCGGGCGGCCAGCGCGGTCTTGCCGGCGCCGCTACGGCCGTCCACGCCTACGACGACGGTGCGCGGTTCGCCGCTTCGCCCTGGGTGCGGCCGGGCGCGCCCGCCGGCGTCCTGGAGCCGCTGCAGCAGGGCCTGCGGCAGCGGGCCGGTCGCGGGCAGGGTGACCCGGGGGACGCTCACGCCCACCATCCAACCGGGTCGACGGCGGCGAGGCCGGTGCGGGCCCCCGGACCGAGGGCCGGGACCGTCACCCCCGCGTGCGAAGATGGCGGCTGGCGCTGCCACAGGGGGTGGTGCGCGCCTGCCGCTGGCTTGAGGAAGGGAAGAGTCGTGACCGCTGCCGCCCAGGGCCGCGTCATCGGTCGCCCGCGGCCCACCGGGGCCGTGCTCCGCGAGGGGCTCGGCGTCATCTGGCGTGGCGTGCGCCAGCAGCCGCGCTGGTTCTCCGTGGCGGTGGTGGGATCGGTGCTGTGGGCGGCCGCGACAGTGGCCACCGCATGGGCGATCGGCCACGTCACCGAGACGGTGGTGACCCCGGCGGTGACGGAGGGCCGGTGGACCTGGGCCGGTCTGGGCACCATCGTCTGGGTGCTGATGGCGGTGCTGGCGGTCAACGTGACCGGTGTCGTGCTGCGGCGGGTCTCGGCCACGATCGCCGGGTTCAACCTGCAGGCGATCTACCGCCGGCGGGTCACCCGGCAGTACCTGCGGCTGCCGCTGTCGTGGCACCACGCCCACCCCTCCGGGCAGCTGCTGAGCAACGCCCACGCCGACATCGAGGCCACCTGGCAGGTGTTCAACCCGCTCCCGATGGCGATCGGCGTGATCTTCATGCTGCTCATCGCCGGCGTGCAGATGGTCCTGGTCGACTGGTTCCTCACCCTCATTGCGCTGCTCGTCTTCCCGGCGCTGTTCGCCGCGAACGTGGTCTTCCAGCGGGTGATGTCGCCCAAGATCACCCGGGCCCAGCAGCTGCGCGCCGAGGTCGCCGAGGTCGCCCACGAGTCGTTCGAGGCGGGGCTGGTCGTCAAGGCGATGGGCCGGGAGCAGGAGGAGACCGAGCGGTTCGGCAAGGTCACCCACGAGCTACGGGACTCGCTGGTCGACGTGGGACGCACCCGCGGCACGTTCGAGCCGGTCATCGAGGGCATCCCGACCCTGGGCACGCTGGCGGTGCTGGCGGTGGGCACGGCCCAGGTCGCCGCCGGCGCGCTGACAGCAGCCGACGTGGTCCAGATGGCCTACCTGTTCTCGATCCTGGCGTTCCCGGTCCGTGCGCTGGGGTGGGTGCTGGCCGAGATCCCGCGCTCGGTCGTGGGCCACCGCCGGGTGGCCGCGGTGCTGCAGGCCACCGGGTCCATGGAGCACGGGGCCGCGACCGTGCCGGGGGACGGCCCCGCCGAGCCGGCGGTGCGGGAGGTGCACTACTCCTACGTCGACCGCCCCGAGCGGGAGGTGCTGGGGGCGGCGCCGACCCCCTCCCGGGACGGCACCGACCCCTACACCGGCATGCTGGCGGACCTGGAACGCACCCCTGCCATCCGCGGGGTTTCGCTGCAGGTGCCGGCCGGCTCCACGAGCGCGCTCGTCGGTCCGACCGGGTCCGGCAAGTCCACCCTCGCCGGGCTGGTGCTGCGCCTGGTCGACCCCGACTCCGGCCAGGTGACCCTGGACGGCATCGACCTGCGCCAGGTGCGCCAGGGCGAGCTGCCCGACGTGGCCACGCTGGTGGCGCAGCAGACGTTCATGTTCGACGACACGGTGCGTGGCAACGTCACGCTCGGCACCGACCGGACCGACGAGGAGGTCTGGGAGGCGCTGCGCATCGCCCAGGCCGACGACTTCGTCCGGCAGCTGCCGCAGGGCCTGGACACCCGGGTCGGGGAGCGCGGCGGTACCCTCTCCGGCGGGCAGCGGCAGCGGATCGCGCTGGCACGGGCCATCGTCCGGCGGCCGCGGCTGCTGGTGCTCGACGACGCCACCAGCGCCGTCGATCCCGCCGTCGAGCAGCAGATCCTCGCCGCGCTGCGGGAGGCGCGCTCGGGCACGACGGTGCTGGTGGTGGCCTACCGCATCGCCACCATCACCCTCGCCGGCCACGTCATCTACCTCGAGCACGGCAGGGTCGTGGACCAGGGTGGCCACGAGGAGCTGCTGGCCCGATGCCAGGGCTACGCCGACCTGGTGCACGCCTACGCCCGGGAGGCCGCCGAGCGGGCCGCCGTCAACGCGGCCGAGGAGGACCGATGACCGGCGGGGCCGAGGCGACGGCGGCGGGCGTCAGCAGCAGCATCGGCGGTAGCCAGGAGCTGAGCACCCCGGCGATCCTGCGGCGCGGGTTCGAGCTCTCCCCGGAGCTGCGCAAGGGCCTGCTCGGCACCGTGCTGCTCGCGCTGGTGGCCACCGGCGGCAAGGTGCTCATCCCGTTCCTGGTCCAGCAGACCACCGACCACGGGATCCGCGCCGAGGGCGGGCCAGACGTGCGGTTCGTGCTGATCGCCGTGCTCCTCGCCGCCGGGGCGGTGGTGGTCACCAGCGTGGCCCAGTTCCTGGTCAACGTGCGGCTGTTCCGCTCCGCCGAGTCCGGTCTGGCGACGCTGCGACTGAAGGCGTTCCGCCGCATCCACGACCTCTCGGTGCTGACGCAGAGCACCGAGCGTCGCGGCGCACTGGTGGCCCGGGTGACCAACGACGTCGACACCATCTCGATGTTCGTCCAGTTCGGCGGGCTGATGCTGCTGGTCTCGACCGCCCAGATCGTGGTCGCCACCGGGTTGATGGTCTTCTACAGCCCGCTGCTGGCCGGGGTGGTCTACCTGTGCCTGCTGCCGCTGGCGCTGCTGGTGCGGCAGTTCCAGCCGGTGCTGGGCCGCGCCTACGGCGCCGTCCGGGCCCGCGTGGGCGACATGCTCGGCGCCATCTCGGAGTCCATCGTCGGTGCGGTGACGATCCGCGCCTACGGCGTGGAGGAGCGCACCACCCGCCGCGTCGACGAGGCGATCGAGGCCCACCGCCGTGCCGCGATCGGCGCGCAGTTCCGTTCGGTGATGGCGTTCAGCTCCGGGCAGGCGTTCGCCGGCGTCACCACGGCGGTCGTGCTGGCGGTCGGCACCGTGTTCGCCGTGCAGGGGTGGGTCACCCTGGGCGAGCTGCTGGCGTTCCTGTTCCTGGTGAACCTGTTCACCCAGCCGGTGCTGATGGCCACCGAGATCCTCAACGAGCTGCAGAACGCCGTGGCCGGGTGGCGCCGGGTCATCGGCGTGGTCGACACCCCTGCCGACGTCTCGGACCCCGGCCCGGAGGGGGTCACCCTGTCCCGCGGCCCGATCACGGTGCAGTTCGAGGACGTGGCCTACGCCTACCCCGGTGGTGACCGGGTGCTGGAGGACGTGGACCTGGTGATCCCGCCGCGCAGCCGGGTCGCCGTCGTCGGCGAGACCGGCTCCGGCAAGACCACCCTGGCCAAGCTGCTCACCCGGCTGATGGACCCGGTCGCGGGCCGGGTGCTGCTGGACGGGGTGGACCTGCGCCAGGTCACCTTCGACTCGCTGCGCCGACGGGTGGTGATGGTCCCCCAAGAGGGGTTCCTGTTCGACCAGTCGCTGCGGGAGAACATCCGGTTCGGGCGGCCCACGGCCACCGACGAGGACGTCGAGCTCGCGGTCACCGAGCTGGGGCTGGACGCGTGGATCACCGGGTTGCCCCACGGCCTGGACACCCAGGTGGGCCAGCGGGGGGAGTCGCTGTCGGCGGGGGAGCGGCAGCTGGTCGCGATCGCCCGCGCCTACCTGGCCGACCCGGACCTGCTGGTGCTGGACGAGGCCACCAGCGCCGTCGACCCCGCGACGGAGGTGCGCATCCAGCGGGCGCTGGAGGGGCTGACCCGCGGCCGCACCTCCGTGGCCATCGCGCACCGGCTGTCCACGGCCGAGGCGGCCGACTTCGTGGTCGTGGTCGACCAGGGGCGGATCGTCGAGGTGGGGCCGCACCGGGACCTCGTGGGCCGGGATGGTGTCTACCGCCGGATGCATGCCTCCTGGGCCTCCCAGCAGGGGGCGGAGGTGACATGAGCCGGCGTGGGCTCACCCGTTGGTGGCCGCTCGCGACCGCGGCCGGGGTGCTGCTGGCGCTCGCGGGAGCCGGCCAGCAGTGGGCGGTCGCCGTCGCGGTCGACCCGGTGCTCGGGCAGACCGAGACGCCGGTCACCGGCTCCCAGGTGGGCCGCACCATCACCGCCGGAGGACTGCTGGCGGGAGCAGCGCTGCTGGCGGCGCTGACCGGGACCCGTGTCGTCCGGCTGCTGGCGGCCCTCAGCACCCTCGTCGCGGCCGGCCTGGTCGCCTACCCGGCGCTGCAGCTGCTGTGGGACGCCGAACCGGTCGTGCGCTCGGCGCTGGCCGAGGCCACCGCCGTCACCGGCGGGGCCGACCTGGCGCTGTCCTCGGTACGGCTCAGCGGCTGGCCGTGGGTCGCGCTGGGTGGGTCGTTGCTGCTGCTGGCTGGCGGACTGGCCGGCGGCAGCCGGGCCCGCCGGCACGGTCCGCGCCCCTCGCGAGCGGGCGAGCTGGACGGCCAGGCTCGCCCCGACGGCGGGGCGAGCGACTGGGACCGGCTCAGCGAGGGGGAGGACCCGACGGCGGAGGGGCGTGACCTGTCACAATGAGCACAGTTCCGCCCCCGGCCCCCTGAGGAGAACCCATGGACGAGCCCGGACACGGTCACAGCCTCGCCGCCTGGACCGGAGTCGCCCTGCTGCTGCTCGCCAGCACCCTGCTGGCGGTCGGCATCTTCTTCGGCTGGGCGTGGGCCAACTGGACCGGCGTCGCGCTGGTCCCCATCGGTGCCGGTGCGTGGTACGGGTTGTCCAAGGCCGGCTACGACGAGAAGAGCTGGCACGCCCGCCCGCGTCGCTGACCCCACGGTCGGGCGGCGGCACGAACCGCCGGACGGCACGGTTAGGCTGGTGTGGTGCCGACAGTGCTGGACCAGATCGTCGAGGGCGTGCGTGCGGATCTCGACTCCCGCCGCCGCTCCACCCCCGTGGAGCAGCTGCGCGAAGCCTCCCTAGGGGCCCCCGCGCCACGGGACGCCCGCCGGTGGCTGGCGCCGCGAGACACCGTGCACGTGATCGCCGAGGTGAAGCGGCGCAGCCCCTCCAAGGGTGAGCTGTCACCGATCCCCGACCCGGCCGCGCTGGCCGGCTCCTACGGTGCCGGCGGCGCCTCCGCGGTGAGCGTGCTCACCGAGGGCCGCCGGTTCGGCGGCTCGCTGGCGGACCTGGACGCCGTGCGCGCCGCGGTGGACGTGCCGCTGCTGCGCAAGGACTTCCTGGTCGAGGAGTACCAGCTCTGGGAGGCCCGCGCCCACGGCGCCGACCTGGTGCTGCTCATCGTCGCCGCGCTGGAGCAGAGCCGGCTGCGGGACCTGAAGCAGCTGGCCGAGGAGCTGGGCATGCAGGTGCTGGTGGAGGTGCACGACGAGGCCGAGCTGGAACGGGCGCTGGCCGTCGGCACCTGGCTGCTGGGCGTCAACGCCCGGGACCTGCGCACCCTGGAGGTCGACCCCGCGACCGTGGAGCGGCTCGCCGCCGCGGCCCCGGCCGGGGAGGAGCTGGTGCTCGTGGCCGAGTCGGGCGTGCAGGGCCCGCAGCAGGTGCGCCGGTACGCCGCGGCGGGCGCCGACGCGGTGCTCGTCGGCGAGGCGCTGGTGACCGGCGGCCAGCCGCAGACGGCGGTGGCCGAGCTGGCCGAGGTGCCGCGACAGAGGAGGCAGCAGTGACCGATCCGCAGCCCGCCCCGGCCCGGCCGGGACGCTTCGGCGACTACGGCGGCCGCTACGTCCCCGAGGCGCTGGTGGCCGCCCTGGAGGAGCTGGACGCCGCCCGGCTGGCCGCGATGGCCGACCCGGCGTTCCGCGCGGAGCTGGACCGGCTGCAGCGCGACTACACCGGCCGGCCCAGCCCGCTGACCGAGGTGCCCCGGTTCGCCGAGCACGCCGGCGGGGCGCGGATCTTCCTCAAGCGCGAGGACCTCAACCACACCGGCTCCCACAAGATCAACAACGTCCTCGGCCAGGCGCTGCTGACGCGCCGGATGGGCAAGCGGCGGGTGATCGCCGAGACCGGTGCCGGCCAGCACGGGGTGGCCACGGCCACCGCGGCCGCGCTGATGGGGCTGGAGTGCACCGTCTACATGGGCAAGAAGGACACCATCCGGCAGGCGCTCAACGTGGCCCGGATGCGGCTGCTGGGTGCCGAGGTGGTGCCGGTGCCCACCGGTAGCGGCACCCTCAAGGACGCCATCAACGAGGCGATGCGCGACTGGGTCACCAACGTCGACCACACCCACTACCTGCTGGGCACCGTGACCGGGCCGCACCCGTTCCCGACCATGGTGCGCGACTTCCACGCGGTGATCGGCGACGAGGCGGCCGAACAGCTGCGCGAGGCCACCGGCGGGCTCCCGGACGTGGTGTGCGCCTGTGTGGGCGGGGGCTCCAACGCGATGGGGATCTTCCACCGGTTCATCCCCGAGGACGCGGTGCGCCTGGTCGGGCTCGAGGCCGGCGGTGAGGGCGTGGACAGCGGCCGGCACGCCGCCCGGTTCAGCACCGGCAGCCCCGGCGTGCTGCACGGGGCGGCGACGTTCGTGCTGCAGGACGAGGACGGGCAGACGCTGCCGACGCACTCGGTGTCGGCGGGGCTGGACTATCCCTCGGTGGGGCCGGAGCACGCCCACCTGCGGGAGAGCGGCCGGGCGGAGTACCGGCCGGTCACCGACGCCGAGGCGATGGAGGCCTTCCGGATGCTGTGCCAGACCGAGGGCATCATGCCGGCGCTGGAGAGCGCGCACGCGCTGGCCGGCGCGTTGCAGCTGGGCCGAGAGCTCGGTCCGGGGACCGTGGTGCTCGTCAACCTCTCCGGGCGCGGCGACAAGGACGTGGACACCGCGGCGCGCTGGTTCGGGCTGCTGGACCCCGAGGACCTGGTCCAGGCAGAGCAGGTGCGGGCCGACGAACCGGTCCAGGACGCCGAAGGGAGCGGCTGGTGAGCGCGCTGCAGGACGTGTTCGCGCGGTGCCGGGAGGAGCGCCGCGCCGCCCTGGTCGGGTACCTGCCGGCCGGCTACCCCGACCGGGAGGGCTCGCTGCGGGCGATGCGGGCGCTGGTCGAGGCCGGCACCGACATCGTGGAGGTCGGCGTGCCCTACAGCGACCCGCTCATGGACGGCCCGGTCATCCAGGACGCCGCCGAGCAGGCGCTGCAGCAGGGCTTCCGGCTGCCCCACGTCATGGAGTGCGCCCAGGCCGTCGCAGAGGCGGGTGCCGTCCCGGTCGTGATGAGCTACTGGAACCCGGTGCTGCGCTACGGCGTGGACCGGTTCGCGGGGGACCTGCGCGCGGCCGGGGGCGCCGGGATCATCACCCCGGACCTGATCCCCGATGAGGCCGGGACCTGGCTGGCCGCGGCCGGCCGGCACCGCCTGGACCCGATCTTCCTGGTCGCCCCCAGCTCGACCGACGCGAGGCTGGCCAGCACGGCCTTCGCGTGCCAAGGGTTCGTCTACGCCGCCTCCACCATGGGCGTGACCGGCGTGCGGGGCACCGTCGGCTCCGGGGCGCGGGAGCTGGTGCGACGGACCCGTGAGGTCACCGACCTGCCGATCTGTGTCGGGCTCGGCGTCTCGACCGGTGCCCAGGCCGGGGAGGTCGCCGCGTTCGCCGACGGGGTGATCGTGGGTTCGGTGCTGGTGCGGGCGCTGGCCGAGGACCCCTCCGGGGAGGGCCTCCGACGCACCGCCCAGGACCTGGCCGACGGCGTCCGCCGGCCGGAGCCGGCTAGGTGACCCCGGAGGCCCCGGAGAGCGCACACCGCAGCGCGCCGGGCCGGCCGGGCCCGGCTGACCGGGTGCGGGGGTGGGCCGGCGTGGTCGCACGGCTCGTGCTCGGCGGGGTGCTGCACGCCCGACGCGACCCGACGGCGCTGTCGGTGGACCGGCAACTGGCCGGTGAGGGAGCACGATGAGCACCACCGGACCGGCCGCGAAGGGCGGCGGCGTCCCCGTCGGGCTGGTCGCCGCCGTCATCGTCGTCGTGGTCGCGCTGGGGGCGGTCATGGTCTACCTGCTGGGCCGAGGCGAGGAGGAGCTGGCCGGGACGGGGCCGCAGGGGTCGCTGCCGGAAGGCGGCGGGATGGTCATCGCCGAGGGATCGGGCGAGGACGTGCCGCGGCTGCACCTGTACGCCGACTTCCAGTGCCCCTGGTGCGCTGCCCTGGAGGAACAGGCGGGAGACGACCTCGCCGCGGCGGCCGCGGGGGGCGAGGTGGCGCTGACGGTCAGCCTGCGCACCTTCCTGGACGACACGCTCAGCAACGACGCCTCCACCCGGGCGGCCGAGCTGGCGATGTGCGTCGCGGACGAGGGCCAGTTCCTGGAGTTCTACCAGCGGGTGCTCGCCCACCAGCCGGCCACCGAGGGCGAGGGCTGGACCGACGCCGAGCTGCTCGGGCACGCCCAGGCGGCCGGCGTGGAAGGCGAGGCGCTGGAGCGGACCCGGGGCTGCTACGAGCAGGGCCGCTACGCCGACTACGTGACCGACATGGACGAGCGCGCGGTCCGCGAGGGGGTCACCGGGACGCCCACCCTCGCGGTCGACGGCGAGCCGCTGAGCCAGGAGGAGATGACCATGCTGCTGTCGGAGGAGGACGGGCTGCGCACCGTGCTGGAGGCAGGGGCGTGAGCGCGTTCGCGGCCTCGCTCCCGGCCGCCATCCCGAGCCCGGACACCGCCGTCTGGTGGCTGGGCCCGGTGCCGCTGCGGGCCTACGCGCTGTGCATCATGCTCGGCATCGTCGCGGCGGTGGCCATCACCCACTACCGGCTCAAGGCACGGGGCGGGACGGGCGAGGAGATCTTCGACATCGCGGTCTGGGCGATCGTCTTCGGCATCATCGGCGGCCGGCTCTACCACGTCGTCAGCAGTCCCTGGCCGTACTTCGGCGAGGACGGCAACCTGCTGGCCGCGCTGCGGATCTGGGAGGGCGGCCTCGGGATCTGGGGGGCAGTCGCGCTCGGCGCCGTCGGCGCCTGGATCGGCTGCCGCCGGCACGGGCACTCGTTCGGGGACCTCGCCGACGCGCTGGCACCCGGCCTGCTGGTGGCGCAGGCGCTGGGCCGGTGGGGCAACTGGTTCAACAACGAGCTGTACGGCGGGCCCACGGACGCACCGTGGGCGGTGGTCATCCACGAGTGGGACGCCGGCGCAGGCCGGGCGGTCACCGACGCGGCGGGGGAGCCGGTCGTGCTGGGCACGTTCCAGCCGACCTTCCTCTTCGAGTCGCTGTGGTGCCTCACCCTGGCGGTGGTGCTGCTGCTGCTGGACCGGCGGGTGCCGTTCCGGCGCGGCCAGGTGTTCGCGCTGTACATCGTGGGCTACACGCTGGGCCGGTTCTTCATCGAGCTGATGCGGACCGACCCCGCCCAGCTGGTGCTCGGCCAGCGGATCAACGTGTGGGTCGCGGCGGCCGTCGGGCTGGCCGGCATCGTGCTCTACCTGGTCCTGGGGCGCCGCTCGGACCGCCCGGTCCGGGGCCCGGGCACCGCACCCCGGCAGGAGGTCAGCCAGACCGCCGCAGGCACGTAGGGTTGGTGCCATGCGCCGAGCCAAGATCGTCTGCACGCTGGGGCCCGCCACCGACTCGCCCGAGGCCATCGGCGACCTCGTGGCGGCCGGTATGGACGTGGCCCGGCTGAACATGTCGCACGGCACGCACGCCGAGCACCAGCGCCGCTACCAGCGGGTCCGGCAGGCCAGCGACGAGAGCGGCCGCGCGGTGGCCGTGCTCGCCGACCTGCAGGGTCCCAAGATCCGCACCGCCGCCTTCGCCTCCGGCCCGGTCGACCTGGCCGAGGGGGAGACCTTCACCATCACGACCCGGGACGTCCCCGGGGACCAGGACGTGGTGGGGACCACCTACTCCGGGCTGGCCGGTGACGTGGGCGTGGGTGACCAGATCCTCGTCGACGACGGCAAGGTGGCCCTGGAGGTGACCGGCGTCGGCGAGACCGACGTGACCACCCGGGTCGTCGTCGGCGGGACGGTGTCCGACCACAAGGGCCTCAACCTGCCCGGCACCCCGGTCAGCGTGCCCGCGATGTCGGAGAAGGACCGGGAGGACCTGCGGTGGGCGCTCCGGGCGGGCGCCGACGTCATCGCGCTGTCCTTCGTGCGCAGCGGCGACGACGTCCGCGACGTGCACGCCGTCATGGAGGCCGAGGGCATCCGGGTCCCGGTCATCGCCAAGATCGAGAAGCCGCAGGCGGTGACGCACCTGCGGGAGATCATCGACGCCTTCGACGGGATCATGGTCGCCCGGGGCGACCTCGGTGTCGAGCTGCCGCTGGAGCAGGTCCCGCTGGTGCAGAAGCGGGCCGTCGAGCTGGCCCGCCAGCAGGCCAAGCCGGTGATCGTGGCCACCCAGATGCTGGACTCGATGATCTCCAGCCCGCGCCCGACCCGTGCCGAGGCCAGCGACTGCGCCAACGCCGTGCTCGACGGCGCCGACGCGCTGATGCTCTCCGGCGAGACCAGCATCGGCAAGTACCCGATCCGGTCGGTCGAGACGATGGCCACGATCATCGCGCGGACCGAGGAGGAAGGGCTGGACCGGGTCCGCCCGCTCGGCACCATGCCGCACACGACCGGGGGCGCGGTCACCCGCGCCGCCGCCGAGATCGCCCAGCTGCTGGACGTGTCAGTGATGGTCACCTTCACCCAGACCGGGGACTCGGCCCGTCGGATGTCCCGGCTGCGCTCGGACATCCCGATGCTGGCGTTCACCCCCGAGGCCGCCACCCGCTCCCAGCTCGCCCTCACCTGGGGCGTGGAGACCTTCCAGGTGCCCTACGTCCAGCACACCGACGACATGGTGCGCCAGGTGGACGAGGCGCTGCTGGCGGCTGGTCGGCTCCGCGAGGGCGAGCTGGTCATCATCGTCGCCGGGTCGCCCCCGGGCACGCCTGGATCCACCAACGCGCTGCGGCTGCACCGCGTCGGTGACGCGGTGCGCGGGCGCGTGCCCGCCTACCAGTCACCGAGCACGGCGCCCCGGCCCTGACGCCGCTCCCGCCGCGAGGTGGGCCTGGGTATGCTGGCCCGGCACCCGGCCGGGGTGGTGGAACGGCAGACACGGAGCACTCAAAATGCTCTGCCCGAGAGGGCGTGCGGGTTCGAGTCCCGCTCCCGGCACCTCACCGTCCCGCGGGCGAACGCCCGGGATATCGTGGGGACCGTGACGAACGAGAGCCCCAGCCCCGACCAGTCCGAACCGGCCGAGCAGCAGGCGGCGCGCACGCCCGCGGAGGATCAGGGGCAGGGGCTGCGCATTCTCGTCGCCGAGGACGAGGCCCTCATCCGGCTGGACCTGGCCGAGATGCTCACCGAGGCCGGGCACGAGGTGGTCGCCCAGGCAGCCGACGGGGAGCAGGCGGTGGAGAAGGCCCGCGAGCTGCAGCCGGACCTGGTCGTGCTCGACATCAAGATGCCGGTCATGGACGGACTGACCGCCGCCGAGATCCTCGGGCGGGAGCGGGTCGCGCCGGTCGTCATGCTGACCGCGTTCAGCGACCGGACGCTGGTCGACCGGGCCCGCGAGGCGGGCGTGATGGCCTACGTCGTCAAGCCGTTCACCGCCGCCGACATCCTGCCGGCCATCGACATCGCCCGGCCCCGGTGGCAGGAGTTCCAGGCGCTGCAGGAGGAGATCAGCGACCTCAACGAGCGCTTCGAGACCCGCAAGCGACTGGACCGCGCCAAGGGGCTGCTGATGCAGCAGCTGAAGATCTCCGAGGCCGAGGCATTCCGGTGGATCCAGAAGACCGCGATGGACCGGCGGCTGTCGATGCGGGAGGTCGCCGACCGGGTGATCTCGGAGATGCCGGCCAAGAAGAAGTAGCGGCCACCGCCGGCCGCCCGCGCAGCCTCAGGTCAGCGCGGCGACCAGTGCCATGAGGGGCGGCGCGACCACCAGCGCCGGCAGCAGGTCACCGACCGGCAGGTCCCGCACCCGGAGCAACCGGAAGGCCACCCCGACCAGCAGCAACCCGCCGACCGCGGTGAGCATCGCGACGTAGGCGTCCGGCAGCACCGCGCCGAGCCCCATCCCCACGACGGTGAACGCGCCTTGGAACACGCCGACCGTCAGCGCGGAGAAGGCCACGCCGATCCCGAACGTCGAGGCGAAGGCCAGCGAGGCGAAGCCGTCCAGGGAGGACTTCAGCGCCAGCTGGTCGATGCCGAGCCCCAGTCCGTCACGGATCGGCCCGAGCACCGCCAGCGGACCCACGCAGAACAGCAGCGAGGTGGTCAGCCAGCCCTGCACGAACCGCTCCCGCGCGCCATGGCCGTCGTCGGAGGCGGGGAAGCGGCGGGCCACGTAGCGCTGCAGGGCGCCGCCCATCATCTCGATGCGGTGCTCGATCCGCAGCAGCGAGCCGCCGATACCCCCCAGCAGCAGGCTGCCGAGGACCACCAGGACCGGCACACCGCGACCGAGCTCCTGGGCCAGCGCCGGGTCGGCCACCGCGAACGCGGCGTCTGCGGCGATCAGCAGGGTGACCAGCCCGAGGCAGTCGGTCACGACCGCCCGCACCCGCTCGGGGAGCCGGTGCCCCACGATCAGCCCCAGCACGCTGCCGAGCAGGATCGCCACGACGTTGATGATGGTCCCCATGCCGGGGAAGGCAGCCTCCACACCCGGCAGGGTATGGGCGCCCACGCCGCTCAGCCGGAGCGGGGTGCCTCTCGCAGGTGGCAGGTGAGCCTCCCGGTGGCCACCGTGCGGTCCTGCTCGTCGCGCACCGTCACCTCGTAGCTGGCCACCGACCGGCCCAGCGCCAGGGCGGTGGCCACGCCGTGCACCCGCCCGGTGCGCACCGCCCGGTGGTGGGTGACGTTGAGATCGACCCCGAGGGCGATCCGGCCCGGGCCCGCGTGGGTCGCCGCCGCGACCGAGGCCAGCGTCTCGACGAGCACCGCGGACGCCCCGCCGTGCAGGACCCCGTAGGGCTGGGTGTTGCCCGCGACCGGCAGCCACCCCTCCGCGCCGTCGGCCGTGCAGGCGGTGACCTCCAGCCCCATCCGCGCCATGAGGGTGCCGTCGACGCCACCGGCGGACGGTCCGGGCGTGGCTGCGGAGGTGTCGGTCATGCCACATAGGGTGGCATCCGTGAGTCGACTGCTGCTGCTGGACGGGCACTCCCTGGCCTACCGGGCCTTCTTCGCGCTGCCGGTGGAGAACTTCTCCACCAGCACCGGGCAGACGACCAACGCGGTCTACGGCTTCACCGCGATGCTCATCAACGTGCTGCGGGACGAGGCGCCCACCCACCTGGGGGTGGCCTTCGACGTCTCTCGGCAGACCTTCCGCACCGAGCAGTACGCCGAGTACAAGGCCGGCCGGGCCACCACCCCGGAGGACTTCACCGGCCAGCTCTCGCTCATCCAGGAGGTGCTCGACGCGCTCGGCATGACCCACCTGGGGGTGCAGGGCTACGAGGCCGACGACGTCATCGCCACGTTGACCAGGGAGGCCCGCGAGGAGGGGATGGAGGTGCTGATCTGCTCCGGTGACCGGGACGCCATCCAGCTGGTCGACAAGAAGGTCACCCTCCTCTACCCGCGCAAGGGGGTCTCGGACCTGGCCCGGATGACTCCGGAGGCCGTCCAGGAGCGGTACGGGGTGAGCCCGGAGCGCTACAGCGACCTGGCCGCCCTGGTCGGGGAGTCCTCGGACAACCTGCCGGGGGTGCCCGGCGTGGGGCCGAAGACGGCCGCCAAGTGGCTCGGCAAGTACGGCGACCTGGCCGGCGTGGTGAATGCCGCCGACGAGCTGACCGGGAAGGCGGGGCAGGCCTTCCGCGACCACCTGGCACAGGTGCTGCGCAACCGCCAGCTGAACCAGCTGGTGTCCGACCTGCCGCTGCCGGTCGCCCTGGCCGACCTGGAGCGGCGCGGCTGGAACCGGGAGGAGGTGCACCGGGTCTTCGACGGGCTGGAGTTCCGGGTGCTGCGCGACCGCCTCTTCGAGACCCTGGAGCCGGTCGAGGAGGAGGCCGAGGAGGGCATCGACGTCGCCGGCGACCGGCTCGCCCCCGAGCAGGTGGCCGGGTGGCTGGCCGAGCACGCGGGACAGGGGACGCGGGTCGGGGTGCACGTGGTCGGCGGGTGGGCCCGCGGCGCGGGGGACGTCACCGGCCTGGGCCTGGCTGCCGCGGACGCGGCGGCCTACATCGACACCGCCGACCTGGCCGGTGAGGCCGAGCAGGCGCTCGTCGGCTGGCTGGCCGACCCCGCCCGGCCGAAGGTGCTGCACGACCTGAAGGGACCCCTCCACGCGCTCCGCGACCGCGGCATGCCGGTCGCCGGGGTAGTCCAGGACACCGCCCTGGCCGCCTACCTGGTTCGCCCGGACCAGCGCTCCTACGACCTGGCCGACCTGACGCTGCGCTACCTGCGCCGAGAGCTGCGGCTGGAGGAGACCGAGAGCGGGCAGGGCCAGCTCGCGCTCGACGTCGGCGAGGAGGACGGCCAGGCGCGCTCGGCGATGGTGCACGCCCGTGCCGTCCTGGAGCTCTCCGAGGCGCTGGACGAGCAGCTGGCGGACGTGCAGGGCGCCGAGCTGCTCCGGACCACCGAGCTGCCGCTCGTGGCAGTGCTGGCCCGGATGGAGCAGGCCGGGATCGCGGTCGACCTGCCCGGGCTGCAGGCACTCGAGTCCGACTTCGCCGACGCGGTGGCCCGGGCCCAGCAGGACGCCTGGCAGGCCATCGACGACCCGACCGTCAACCTGGGGTCGCCCAAGCAGCTGCAGACGGTGCTGTTCGAGCGGCTCGGGCTGCCGAAGACCCGCCGGACCAAGACCGGCTACACGACCGACGCCGACGCGCTGGCCGGGCTGTACGCGCAGACGGAGCACCCGTTCCTGGAGGCGCTGCTGCGCCACCGCGACGCCACCAGGCTGCGGGTGACGGCCGAGGGGCTGCTCAAGTCGGTGGCCGACGACGGGCGGGTGCACACCACCTACATGCAGACGATCGCCGCGACCGGACGGCTGAGCTCGACCGACCCGAACCTGCAGAACATCCCGATCCGCACCGAGGAGGGGCGCCGGATCCGGGAGATCTTCGTGGTGGGGCGCGGCTATGACTCGCTGATGTCGGTCGATTACAGCCAGATCGAGATGCGGATCATGGCCCACCTGTCCGGTGACACCGGGCTGATCGAGGCCTTCCGCACGGGTGAGGACCTGCACCGCTTCGTGGGGTCCCGGGTGTTCTCGGTCGCCCCCGAGGAGGTCACCCTGGAGATGCGCGCCAAGGTGAAGGCGATGAGCTACGGGCTGGCCTACGGGCTGTCGGCGTTCGGCCTCTCCAAGCAGCTCGGCATCAGCACCGAGGAGGCCAAGGGGCTGATGGAGGAGTACTTCGCCCGGTTCGGCGGGGTCCGTGACTACCTGCGCGACGTCGTGGCCGAGGCGCGCAGCACCGGCTTCACCGAGACCATGCTGGGCCGCCGCCGCTACCTGCCAGACCTGAACTCCGACAACCGGCAGCGCCGCGAGATGGCCGAGCGGATGGCACTCAACGCCCCGATCCAGGGCTCGGCTGCCGACATCATGAAGGTCGCCATGCTGCGGGTCGACGAGGCGCTCCGTGAGGCCGGGACCCGGTCCCGGATCCTGCTGCAGGTCCACGACGAGCTGGTGCTCGAGGCCGTGGCGGAGGAGCGCGCGCAGCTGGAGTCGCTCGTGCGCGAGCAGATGGGCAGCGCGGTGCCGCTGGACGTGCCGCTCGACGTCTCCGTGGGGTGGGGCCGGACCTGGCACGAGGCCGCTCACTGACCGGCCAGGTCACGGTTTGAGCACGACGGTCGCGCACCGTCTGGGTCGTGCTGCGGGCGTGTGGTTTACTCCCGGCAGCAATCGAAGGAGGGACCCGTGCTCGCACGCCTGGTGGGGCTGCTTGCTGCCCTGACGATCGCCCTGTCCTGGGGCGCCGTCGCGGTAGCAGCCCCCGGCGCCGGACCCGTGACCGGTGCCGGGGACACCGCCCCGGTCACGACGGCCTCGATGCTGCCGCTGCAGCAGACGGAGGCCCCCGACGACGCCGAGGAGACTCAGCAGCCGGAGGAGCCGGCCGAGCTGCTGCGGGGGACGCTGCGCGGTCCGGACCGCCAGCCCCTCTCCGGGCTGACGATCACCGTCACCCGCGACGGCGAAGAGGTCGGCTCGACCGTCACCGACGACCAGGGGCAGTGGGAGGTCGGCCTGCCCGGGCCCGGCACCTACGCCGTCGGCTACGACCCCGCCGAGCTGCCCGAGGGGGTCGTCCCTCGGGAGGAGGGCGGCGAGCAGCTCCAGGGGGTCGTCGTGCGGCCCGGCGCCGCCCAGGGCGTCATCTTCCAGCTCGCCGGCGACGGCGAGGGGGAGGGCGTGCCCGGTGGCGGCTCCGGGGCCGGTGCTGCCGGCCCGACGCTGCTGTCCAAGGTGGCCCAGCTGCTCGTGGAGGGGATCAAGTTCGGGGCGATCATCGCGATCACCTCGGTCGGGCTGTCGCTGGTGTTCGGTACCACCCGGCTGATCAACTTCGCCCACGGGGAGTTCGTCACGATCGGGGCGGTGGTCGCCTTCTTCGCCTCCACCGGCGGCCCGCTGCCGCTGGTGCTGGGTGCGGTGGTGGCGATCGCGTTCGCGGCGGCCCTCGCCGGCGGCCTGGAGCTGTCGGTCTGGCGGCCGATGCGGCGGCGTAGCACCGGGCTGATCCAGATGTTCATCGTCGCGATCGGGCTCTCGCTGGTGCTGCGCCACCTGGTGCTGGTGGTCTTCGGCTCGCGGCGCCGCCAGTACGACGAGTTCACGCTGCAGCCGGCTTGGGACCTGGGGCTGGTGCGGATCACGCCGCGCGACCTGGTCATCACCGTGCTGGCGTTCCTGGTCATGGTGCTGGTCGCGGTCATGCTGCAGCGGACCCGGACCGGCAAGGCGATGCGGGCCGTCAACGACAACCAGGACCTCGCCCGGGCCTCCGGCATCGACGTCGAGCGCGTGGTGATGGTGGTGTGGCTGGTCGGCGGGGGACTGGCCGGCCTCGGTGGGGTGCTCTACGGGCTCACCCAGGCCATCTACCCCGAGATGGGCTTCACGCTGCTGCTGCTGATGTTCGCCGGGGTGATCCTGGGCGGGATCGGCAGCGCCTACGGGGCCATGATCGGCTCGCTGGCCATCGGGGTGATCTCGCAGCTGTCGACGCTGTGGTTCCCGGCTTCGCTGCAGTTCATGTGGGCCCTGCTGGCGATGATCCTGGTGCTGCTGTTCCGGCCCCAGGGCATCCTTGGACGCCGCGAGCGGATCGGCTGAGGGAGTGACGATGGACCTGCTGGCGATTCTCAGCAACAGCGTCCGGGGTGCCTTCGGCCCCGAGGCGGCCATCTACGCGCTCGCGGCGATCGGGCTGAACATCCACTTCGGCTACACCGGACTGCTCAACTTCGGCCAGGTCGGCTTCATGCTCGTGGGTGCCTACGGCACGGCCGTCCCGGTCGTCGCCTGGGGCTGGCCGCTCTGGGCCGGTGTCCTCGTCGGAGTTCTCTGCGCGGTGCTGCTCGCGCTGCTGCTGGGCTTCCCGACGCTGCGGTTGCGCGGGGACTACCTGGCCATCGCCACCATCGCGGCCGCGGAGGTGCTGCGCTACCTGTACCGCTCCAGCTGGGCAGAGCCGTTGACCGGCGGGGTGTTCGGGTTGAAGCAGTTCGCCGGTGGCTTCTACGCGTTCAACCCCTACAGCGGGCCGCTGGACCTGGGGTGGCTCACGTTCAGCCCGCGCGCGCTGTGGGTGATGACGGTCGGCTGGGGGGCGGCGTTCCTGGCTGCCGGCCTGGTGGCGCTGCTAATCCACAGCCCGTGGGGACGGGTGCTGCGCTCGGTCCGCGAGGACGAGCAGGCGGCCCGCAGCCTGGGCAAGAACGTGTTCGCCTACAAGATGCAGAGCCTGGTGCTCGGTGGCGTCATGGGCGCGCTGGCCGGTGCGCTGATCGGGATCAACTCCCAGGCACTGAACCCGGACAGCTTCATGCCGATCATCACCTTCTACCTGTGGACGATCATGATCCTGGGCGGCGCGAGCCGGGTGCTGGCGCCCATCGTGGGCTCGGTGGTGTTCTGGTTCCTGCTGACGTTCCTGGACTCGGCCCTGCGGCAGGCCATCGGCACCGGCCTGGTCCCCGCGAGCGTGCTGGTCGCCAGCGACATCGGGGCGGTGCGGTTCGCCGCGGTCGGGCTCGGGCTGATGCTGCTGATGATGTTCCGCCCGGCGGGGCTGATGGGTGACCAGAAGGAGCTGCGTCTCGATGTCCGCTGACCAGGCCACACCGCGCGAGGAGCCCGAGGACCTCGTCCACCAGCGTGCGGAGCTGGTCGAGGAGGAAGCCAGGCTGCAGCACGAGGCGCCGAGCGAGGGTGCCAGCCGCGCGGCGCGAGCGCTCGCCGACGTCGCCGCCGAGCCCGGCGTCCCGAAGCCGGATCCGATCCTGGTTGTCGAGGACCTGACGCGCAGCTTTGGTGGGGTCAAGGCCGTCCAGGTGGACCACGTCGAGGTGCAGCGGGGAACCATCACCGCCGTCATCGGCCCCAACGGTGCCGGGAAGTCCACCTTCTTCAACCTCGTCACCGGTTTCGACCGCCCGGACTCGGGACGGTGGCGCTTCGACGGCGCCGACATCACCGGCCGGCCGGCCTACCGCATCGCCGGCAGCGGCATGGTGCGGACCTTCCAGCTCACCAAGGCGCTGATGCGCCTCACCACGCTGGAGAACGTCATGCTCGGCGCCACCGGCCAGCGCGGGGAGCGGCTGCTCACGGCCCCGCTGCGGTTCCTGTGGCGCGGGCAGGAGGACCAGGTGCGGCAGCGGGCCGATGCGCTGCTGGAGCGGTTCCGGCTGACACACATGCGCGACGAGTTCGCCGGCACCATGTCGGGCGGCCAGCGCAAGCTGCTGGAGATGGCCCGGGCGCTGATGGTTCGCCCCAGCCTGGTGATGCTCGACGAGCCGATGGCGGGGGTCAACCCGGCGCTGACGCAGTCGCTGCTGGGCCACATCCAGGGGCTGCGCGACGAGGGCACGACGGTCGTCCTGGTCGAGCACGACATGGACGTCATCATGGCGATCAGCGACTGGATCGTGGTGATGGCCGAGGGTCGGGTCATCGCCGAGGGCAGGCCCGACGACATCCGACGCAACAAGGCGGTCATCGACGCCTACCTGGGTACCCGCCGTGAGCTGAAGGAGGACGACGGTGAGCACTGAGGCAGGGCGCCCCGCCGCCGAGGCAGCCGAGCAGCCGCTGCTGCGGACCGAGGACCTGGTGGCCGGCTACATCCCCGAGGTCGACATCCTCACCGGGTGCAGCGTGCACGTCGCCTCCGGTGAGCTGGTCGGGATCATCGGACCGAACGGGGCCGGCAAGTCCACCCTGATCAAGGCGATGTTCGGGCTGGTGCCGGTTCGTTCCGGGCAGGTGCTCCTGAAGGACGTGGAGATCACCGGCCGGCCGGCGCACCGGCTGGTCGGTGACGGCCTCGGCTACGTGCCGCAGAACAACAACGTCTTCCCCTCGCTGACCATCGAGGAGAACCTGCAGATGGGGTTGTACCTGCGGCCCAAGGAGTTCCCGGCCCGCATGGCCGCGGTCGGCGAGCTGTTCCCCCTGCTCGTCGACCGGCGGGCCCAGAAGGCCGGCTCGCTGTCCGGCGGTGAGCGCCAGGTGGTCGCGATGGGCCGGGCGCTGATGACCGACCCCGAGGTGCTGTTCCTCGACGAGCCGTCGGCGGGCCTGTCGCCGATGATGCAGGACACGGTGTTCGAGGCGGTGGAACGCATCAACTCCGCGGGGGTGTCCATCCTGATGGTGGAGCAGAACGCCCGGCAGTGTCTGGACATCTCCGACCGGGCCTACGTCCTGGACCAGGGCAAGGAGGCCTACACCGGTACCGGCGAAGAGCTCGCCCAGGACCCGAAGGTGATCGAGCTCTACCTGGGCACGCTCACCCGAGTCGACTCCTGACTCGCTGCCGCGGGGTGCCCTCGCGTCGCCGGCGCCGCTGACGCGGGAAGGCCCCGGTCCCAGGGGACCGGGGCCTTCCGCAGCAGCCGCGCAGGGCCGGAGGCGTCACCGCCTCACATGTCCTCCTGCGGGTTGGACTCCACCGTCTCCAGCGACTCGAGCTCGCCTTCCTCGTTGAAGCCGTAGACCTCGATGGTGGCCCGGCCGGGCTCACCGGCCTCGACGAAGTCGAGCGGACCGCTCACGCCGTCGTAGTCGATGTCCTCACCGTTGCTCACCAGCTCCAGGCACTGCTCGTAGGAGGTGCACTTCTCACCGTCCTTGGTGACGTTGACGACCTCCTCCTTGAACACCTCGGCGTCGGCCGACCCCGCCGCCTCGGCCGCCAGGGCCATGGTGACCACGCAGTCGTAGACCTGCGGGGCGAACTGCGTGTTGTCGCCCAGCTCCGGGTCGAACTCCGCCAGCGCGTCCAAGAAGTCCGGGTTGTCAGCCGAGGCCGGCGCGGTGCCCTTCATCCCCGCGAGCACGCTGGGGTCGCTCTCGTTGACCAGGGTGGCCAGGTCGGGGGAGCGCACGCCGTCGGCGCCGTAGAACCCCATGTCGGCCGGCGTCATGCCGTTCTCGATGAGGCCCTGGATGATCTGGGTGCCCTCCTCGAACGCGATGACCACGACCGCGTCGGCGCCCGAGTTGACCGCGGACTGGACCGGGGCGTTGAAGTCGGTGGCGTTCGGGTCGTAGGTCTCGTTGACCGCGACCGTCGCCCCAGCGTTCTCCAGCGCCTCGGCGGTGGCGTCGGCCAGGCCCTGGCCGTAGTCGTCGGCACGGGCCAGGATCGCCACGTTGGACCAGCCGTCGTTGATGATGAGGTTGGCCAGCACCGGCCCCTGCAGCGCGTCCGAGGGCGCGGTGCGGATGTAGAGGCCGTTGTCCTCGTAGTCGGTGAAGGTCGGGGCCGTGTTGGACCCTGAGCACTGCATCACGCCCGCGCCGGTCACCCGGTCGATGATCGCCAGCGACATGCCGGAGGCCGCGGCCCCCACGATGGCGCTGACGTCCTGGTTGAGGACCCGGTCGGCCGAGGCCTGCGCCACCGTGTCCTGCGCCGCCTCGTCGCCGGGGACCGGCTCCGGCACCTCGTTGCCCAGCACGCCGCCGGCGGCGTTGATGTCCTCGATCGCCAGGCCGAGGGCGGAGATCTGCGGCGGGCCGAGGAAGGCCAGCTGGCCGGTCTCCGGCAGCACGTAGCCGAGCGAGAACTCGTCGGCGGACCCTCCGCCGGCAGCCTCCCCCCCGTCCTCAGTGGCGGTGCTCTCGTCCTCCGTCTCGGTGTCCTCGGCGTCCCCGGCGTCCTCGGTCTGCCCCTGGTCGACGTCCTCGCCCGCGGGCTCCTCACCGTCACCGCCACCGCAGGCGGCCAGCAGTGCGACGGCGGACAGCGTGGCCGCCGCCCGGAAGTGCCTCGTCCTACGCATAGTTTCCCTCTCGGCTCACGGGAGCGGCTGTGCTCCTCGGGGGTGTGTGGCGCCACCTTAGTGCCGGAAGGGGCTGGAAGAGACGGTTGTGACCAACCTGTGACCAACCGTGTCCGCTGGCCGGACGGCGGACACGGCACGACCGGTCGTCCTCCCGCTCCCGGCGGGCCCGGTGCACCGGGTGCACCGGGTGCACCGGGTGCACCGGGTGCGCCCGGTGCGGCGACACCTCAGGGACGTCGCGCGCAGAAGATCGCCGTGCCGGGCAGCAGCCGGCCCCGCACCGGGCTCCACCCGCCCCAGGTGTGTGTCGCCCCCTCCGGCCACTCGGGCTCGACCAGGTCCTCCAGCACCAGCCCGGCGGCGCGCAGCTCCCGGACCCGGTCGCCGAGGGTGCGGTGGTGCTCGCTGTAGACCACCTGGCCGGTGGCGTCCTCCTCCACGTAGGGCCGGCGGTCGAAGTAGCTCTGCGTCACCGTCAGCCCCGCCTCGCCCGGCACGTCCGGCAGCGTCCACCGGAAGGGGTGGCTCACCGAGAAGACCAGCCGGCCGCCGGCCCGCAGCACCCTCGCGGCCTCCCGCAGCACCCCCACCGAGTCGGCGACGAAGGGCAGCGCCCCGTAGGCGGAGAACACCACGTCCACACTGCCGCCGGCCAGTGGCAGCGACCGGGCGTTCGCCTGTAGGTAGGCCACCGGCGCGCGACGGCCGGCCTGGTCCATGGCACGGCCGTGGGCGAGCATCTGACGGGACAGGTCCAGCGCCACCACCCTGGCGCCCTGGGCAGCGCACCAACGGGCGCCCTGGGCCGCGCCGCACCCCAGCTCCAGCACGTCCCGGCCGGTGAGGTCGCCGAGCAGCCGCAGCTGGTCCTCACGCCAGCCTTCCGGGCCCCACACCAGGGTCGCGGTGCCCAGCACGGCCGCGTGTTCCGCCAGGTAGCTGCCGGCTTGCGCGTCCCACCAGCGTCGGCTGGCGCGGCTGCTCACCTCGGGGTCGACATCTCGTCGCAGCACCCGCTCCGGGGGTCCAGGCGCGGGGGAGGGAGCGCGGCCGGTCACGGCCGTCAGTCTGCCAGCCGCCCGCAGCGCCGCCAGCGCGCGGTTTGCCCCGCTCCGTCGTGCCGGATAGGCTAGGTGGGCGCGTGGCGTGCGCTCACGCGTGCCTGCAAGACTGTCCATCCCGGTGGTGCGACTGCGGTCGCTGCCACCCCCATAGTGTGCCAACCAATCGGAGCCCCTACTACATGACTGCTACCGCGGCCGACACGGCCAACTCCCAGATCGCTGTCAACGACATCGGGTCTGAGGAGGAGCTGCTCGCAGCGATCGACGCGACCATCAAGAACTTCAACGACGGCGACATCGTCGAGGGTGTCATCGTCAAGGTCGACCGGGACGAGGTCCTGCTCGACATCGGCTACAAGACCGAGGGCGTCATCCCCTCGCGCGAGCTGGCCATCAAGCACGACGTGGACCCCTCCGAGGTGGTCAATGTCGGCGACGAGGTCGAGGCGCTGGTCCTGCAGAAGGAGGACAAGGAGGGGCGCCTGATCCTGTCGAAGAAGCGCGCCCAGTACGAGCGCGCCTGGGGCTCCATCGAGCAGATCAAGGAGGAGGACGGCGTCGTCACCGGCACCGTCATCGAGGTCGTCAAGGGCGGCCTCATCCTCGACATCGGGCTGCGCGGCTTCCTGCCGGCCTCGCTGGTGGAGATGCGCCGGGTCCGTGACCTGCAGCCCTACGTGGGCCGGCAGATCGAGGCCAAGATCATCGAGCTGGACAAGAACCGCAACAACGTGGTGCTGTCGCGGCGCGCCTGGCTGGAGCAGACCCAGTCCGAGGTGCGCACCACCTTCCTCAAGGAGCTGCAGAAGGGCCAGGTCCGCACCGGCACTGTCTCCAGCATCGTCAACTTCGGCGCGTTCGTGGACCTCGGTGGTGGCGTCGACGGCCTGGTGCACGTCTCCGAGCTGTCCTGGAAGCACATCGACCACCCGGGCGAGGTCGTCGAGGTCGGCGACGAGGTCACCGTGGAGGTGCTCGACGTCGACATGGACCGCGAGCGGGTCTCGCTGTCGCTCAAGGCGACCCAGGAGGACCCCTGGCAGCACTTCGCCCGCACCCACGCCATCGGCCAGATCGTGCCGGGCAAGGTCACCAAGCTGGTCCCGTTCGGCGCCTTCGTGCGTGTCGAGGACGGCATCGAGGGCCTGGTGCACATCTCGGAGCTGGCCGAGCGCCACGTCGAGCTGCCCGAGCAGGTCGTGCAGGTGGGCGCGGAGATCTTTGTCAAGGTCATCGACATCGACCTGGAGCGCCGCCGCATCTCGCTGTCGCTGAAGCAGGCCACCGAGGCGGTCACCCAGGAGTTCGACCCCACCCTCTACGGGATGGCCGCGGAGTACGACGAGCAGGGCAACTACAAGTACCCCGAGGGCTTCGACCCCGAGACCAACGAGTGGCTCGAGGGCTACGAGGAGCAGCGGGAGAAGTGGGAGAAGGAGTACGCCGACGCCCACGCTCGCTGGGAGGCGCACAAGGCCCAGGTGGAGGCCGCGAGCGAGGAGGACACCGAGTCGCCCGGCGCCGAGCCGGCGCCGGCCGCCGCGGCGTCCTACTCCTCCGGTGAGCAGGCCCCGGCCGAGGACGTCGGCGGGACGCTCGCCTCGGACGAGGCGCTGGCCGCGCTGCGGGAGAAGCTGACCGGGCACTGAGTCGCCGGCTGATCGACTGACCGGGCGGGCCCGGGCCACCACGCGGTGGTCCGGGCCCGTCCGTCTGTGGTGGGGTCGCCTCAGCCGCGGCCGAGCAGCGCCCCGCCGTTGACCTGCAGGATCTGGCCGGTGGTCCAGCCAGCCTCCTCGGAGGCGAGGTGGGCCACCGCCGCGGCGACCTCGGCGGGGGTGCCGGCGCGGCCGGCGGGTGTGGCCGCGACCCGCGAGCGGTACACCTCCGGGTCGGCGGCCACCCGGGCCTGCCAGAACGGCGTCTCCGGCACGAACCCCGGGGCCACCGCGTTGACGGTGATGCCGTCCGGCGCGAGTGACGTCGCCAGCGACAGCACCCAGGCGTTCAGGGCCGCCTTGGCGGCGCCGTAGCTGCCCGAGCCGCGCAGCGCGGCGATGGAGCTGATCGCCACCACGCGGCCGCCGGGGCGGGTGAGGTGCTCACGCAGCCCCTCGGTCAGCAGCACCGCGGTGAGGACGTTGGCGTCGAAGTCGGCCCGCCACCCCTCGGCGACCTCGGCGAGTCCACCGCCGACGGCGTGCCCGCGGTTGCCGCCGGCGTTCGCCACGAGCACGTCCACCGTCGGCCCCTGGCGGAGCTGCTCGGCCAGGACGGTCACCGCCGCCGGGTCGCTGAGGTCGCACGGGGCGGTGCGCACGGCCAGGCCGGTGTCCGGGCCCCGCTCCAGCTCCTGGGCGGCTTGCTCCAGGACGGAGGCCCGCCGGCCCACCAGGACCAGCTCGGTCGCCTGCGGTGCCAGCCGAGCCGCGATGGCGCGGCCGATGCCGGTGCCGCCCCCGGTGACGATGATGCGCTTGCCCATGACCCGGCAGCCTAGCGACGTCCGCGGCAGTGGCGGGCGGGCCGGCCGCGGCGGTGGGGCACCGGCGACCGGTAAGGTGCCGGCGTGCTGGTCGTAGGGCTCACCGGAGGCATCGGGTCGGGCAAGTCCAGCGTGGCCGCCCGGTTCGCCGAGCACGGCGCCCACGTGCTGGACGCCGACCGCATCGCCCGTGAGGTCGTGGCGCCGGGCAGCCCGGGGCTGCAGGCGGTGCGGGAGCGGTTCGGGGAGGAGGTGGTCGCCGGCGGGACGCTGGACCGGGCCGCGCTCGGGCGCATCGTGTTCGCCGACCCGGCCGCGCGGGCCGACCTGGAGGCCATCACCCACCCGCTGGTCGGCGAGCGCACCGCTGCCGAGCTGGCGCGGCTGCCGCAGGGGGCGTGGGCGGTTCACGACGTCCCGCTGCTGGTCGAGCTCGGCTACGCGCCGCGCTACCACCTGGTCGTCGTGGTGGACGCCCCCGAGCAGGTGCGGGTGGACCGGCTGGTGCAGGCCAGGGGCATGGCGGCAGCAGACGCCTGGTCCCGGTTGAGGGCCCAGGCCAGCGGGCAGCAGCGCCGGGCCGTGGCCGACGTATGGCTGGACAACTCCGGCGCCCGGCAGGAGCTGGATGCCCAGGTGGCGCGCCTGGTGACCGAGCGCCTGGAGCCGCTGCGCCGGCGGCTACGGCAGCAGGCGGCGGTGGCCGAGGGGGAGGCGCTGCCACCGCCGGAGGGCGAGGACGTCCCGGGGCGAGCGGCCCGTGTGAGGCACCGGCTGGACCACGTCCTGGCGCAGGCGGGATACCGCCCGGGCGCCGCGGAGCTGGCCACCGACGCTGCCGGGTGGACCCGCGGGACGCTGCGACTGGCCGGGGCGGCTGGGGAGGCCGGCCTGCACCAGTCGTTGGCCGAGGCGGGATTCCCTGCTGCCGCCTTGGGGTCGCTGGGCAGCGCAGACCCCGGCCGGCCCGTCATGGTCGGGCTGACCGGGGTCTGACGCCGGGCCCCGCGGCGCGGTCAGCGCCGGGGTGAGAACCGTGAGCGGCGCGGTGTCGGCTCGTCTGGGCCGCCGGCTCGGCTGTCGCTGCCGTTGGACAGCGCCGTCTCGATCCGGTCGTCCACCTGCTCGCCGAAGTGCTGGTCGAAGTTCTCCGTCAGGTCGCCGCGCACCTGCGCGCCGACCTCGTGCTGCAGCTGCTCCCGGCGCTGCCGCCGCTCGGCGCGCAGCAGCACGAGGTGCTCCTCGTGCATGGCCTTGTAGGTGGCCACGCACATGGCGATCATCACGAAACTGAACGGCAAGGCGGTGATGATCGCGCCCGTCCGCAGCGCCGTGAGGCCGCCGGCCAGCAGCAGGGCGATGGCGACCAGGCCCTCCAGGACCGCCCACATCGCCCGGCTCCACTTCGGCGGGTCGGTCTCGCCGCCGGAGGCCAGCATGTCGACGACCAGCGAGCCGGAGTCGGAGGAGGTGATGAAGAAGATCGCCACCAGGATGATCGCGATCACCGACAGGACGCTTCCGAGGGGCAGACCGTTCAGCAGGTCGAAGAGCACCTGCTCGGAGACCACCGAGTTGTCCTCGCCGAGCAGGCCGCCCCCGCCGAACATCTCCCGGTGGATGGCCGCACCGCCCATCACCGAGAACCAGACGAAGGTGACCAGCGTGGGCACCAGCAGCACCCCGGCGACGAACTCCCGCACGGTGCGGCCGCGGGAGACCCGGGCGATGAAGATGCCGACGAAGGGCGCCCACGACATCCACCAGCCCCAGTAGAAGGTGGTCCAGAAGCCCTGCCAGACCTGGCCCTCCTCGGTGGTGTAGGCGCTGGTGTCGAAGGTGAGCTGGACGACGTTCTGGAAGTAGCCGCCGATCGACTGCACGAAGTCGCGCAGCAGGAACAGCGTGGGTCCGAGCAGGAGTACGGCCACCAGGAAGATCCCGGCGAGGACGAGGTTGGTGTTCGACAGCCACTTGATGCCTCGGCCCACGCCACTGAGGACGGAGCCGACAGCGATGAGCGTGATCACCGAGATCAGCCCGACCAGGAGGCCGTCGGTCACGGAGTCGAACAGGCCGATGTGCACCAGCCCGGCCGAGATCTGCTGCACGCCGAGACCCAGCGAGGTCGCCACGCCCGCGACGGTGCCGACGACGGCGACGACGTCGATGACGTCACCGATCCAGCCCTTGACGCGGTCGCCCAGGATGGGCTCCAGCGCCCAGCGGATCGAGACGGGGCGGCCCTTGCGGTGGACCGAGTAGGCCACCGCGAGCCCGACGACGACGTAGATGGCCCAGGCGTGGAAGCCCCAGTGCAGGAAGGTCTGCGCCATGGCCGCGCGGGCCATCTGCGCCTGCCCGGCCAGGATCGGCTCGCCGGCCTCGTTGACGCCGATCGTCGAGACCCCGGGCTTGGGGTCGGAGGCGAAGAAGGTCAGCGGCTCGGCGGCGCCCCAGAAGACCAGGCCGATGCCCATCCCGGCGGCGAACAACATCGCGAACCAGGCCATCAGGCTGAACTCGGGCTCCTCCTCGTCCTTGCCGAGGGTGATGTTGCCGAACCGGCTCAGTCCCAGGAACAGCGAGAAGATCACGAAGCCGGCGACGATGAGGACGTAGTACCACCCGAACCCGCCCACGATCTCGGTCTGGATGGTGTTGAGGGCTTGCTCGGTGGCGCTCGGGGCGAGGATGGCGATGGCGACGGCGATCGCCAGGACGCCCATGGCCGGAATGAACACCCGGGGGGCGATCGACGTGCGCTTCCGGGTCCCCGCGTCGGGGCTGCCGGGCGTCGGGCCTGGTCGACGGTCGGAGGATGGCGGTGCGGTCATCGGTGCCTTCCGCGGTCGGGGTCAGGGGGCGTTGCCCGCGGGCAACCTTTCCAGACTCTCACCATGCCCGGTGGTGATCAAGTTGCCCCTCGCCGAGGGCCGTTGTCAGCGGCGGCGGCTACCGTGGAGACATGCGTCCGACCAGCGACATCCAGCGCACGGTGGCTCCGCTGCGGGTGGTCTCGGAGTTCCAGCCCAGCGGGGACCAGCCCGCCGCGATCACCGAGCTGGCACGGCGCATCAACGCCGGGGAGCAGGACGTCGTCCTGCTGGGCGCGACGGGCACCGGCAAGTCCGCCACCACGGCCTGGTTGCTCGAGCAGGTGCAGCGCCCGACCCTGGTGATGGCCCCCAACAAGACGCTCGCCGCGCAGCTGGCCAACGAGTTCCGCGAGCTGCTGCCGCACAACGCGGTCGAGTACTTCGTCAGCTACTACGACTACTACCAGCCCGAGGCCTACGTCCCGCAGACCGACACCTACATCGAGAAGGACTCCTCGATCAACGACGAGGTCGAGCGGCTGCGGCACTCGGCCACCAACTCGCTGCTGACCCGCCGCGACGTCGTCGTGGTCGCCTCCGTGTCCTGCATCTACGGCCTGGGCACGCCGCAGGAGTACGTCGACCGCATGGTGCGTCTGCGGGTCGGGGACGAGCGCGACCGCGACGAGCTGCTGCGCCAGTTCGTGACCATGCAGTACGCCCGGAACGACGCCTCGTTCACCCGGGGCACCTTCCGGGTGCGGGGCGACACCGTCGAGATCATCCCGCAGTACGAGGAGCTCGCCGTGCGCATCGAGTTCTTCGGTGACGAGATCGACCGGCTCTACACGCTGCACCCGCTCACCGGCGAGGTGGTGCGGGAGGAGCAGGAGATGTACGTGTTCCCCGCCTCACACTACGTCGCCGGGCCGGAGCGGATGGAGCGCGCGATCGCCGGCATCGAGGCCGAGCTGGCGCGGCAGCTGGAGCGGTTCGAGCGCGAGGGCAAGCTGCTGGAGGCCCAGCGGCTGCGGATGCGCACCACCTACGACATCGAGATGATGCGCCAGGTAGGGAGCTGCTCAGGGATCGAGAACTACTCGCTGCACATCGACGGCCGCGCCCCCGGGTCGGCCCCCAACTGTCTGCTGGACTACTTCCCCGAGGACTTCCTGCTGGTCATCGACGAGTCCCACGTCACCGTGCCGCAGATCGGCGCCATGTACGAGGGGGACATGTCGCGCAAGCGGACCCTGGTCGACCACGGCTTCCGGCTGCCGAGCGCGATGGACAACCGACCCCTGAAGTGGGAGGAGTTCCTGCAGCGGATCGGCCAGACGGTCTACCTGTCGGCGACGCCGGGGGAGTACGAGGTGTCCCGCTCCCGGGGGGTCGTGGAGCAGATCATCCGGCCCACCGGCCTGGTCGACCCGGAGGTGGTGCTCAAGCCCACCAAGGGCCAGATCGACGACCTGCTGCACGAGATCCACGAGCGGACCGCCCGTGACGAACGGGTGCTGGTCACCACCCTCACCAAGAAGATGGCCGAGGACCTCACCGACTACCTGCTGGAGAAGGGCGTGCGGGTGCGGTACCTCCACAGCGAGGTCGACACGCTGCGGCGCGTGGAGCTGCTGCGGGAGCTGCGGATGGGCGAGTACGACGTGCTGGTCGGCATCAACCTGCTGCGGGAGGGGCTCGACCTGCCCGAGGTCTCGCTGGTCAGCATCCTGGACGCCGACAAGGAGGGCTTCCTGCGCTCCACCCGCTCGCTCATCCAGACCATCGGCCGCGCGGCCCGCAACGTGTCCGGCCAGGTCCACATGTACGCCGACACCGTCACGCCGTCGATGCGGGACGCGATCGACGAGACCAACCGGCGGCGCGAGAAGCAGCTCGCCTACAACGCCGAGCACGGGATCGACCCCACGCCGCTGCGCAAGCGCATCGCCGACATCACCGACCTGCTGGAGCGGGAGGACGCCGACACCGAGGCGCTCATGGGTAGCGGCCGCAGCCAGTCCCGCGGCCGCCGCCCCTCCAGCGGGGCGGTCGCCGCCGACGCCGGCGTCGGCACCGGGCGCAAGGCCCCGGAGGACATGGCCGCGACCGAGCTGGCCGACCTCATCCACCAGCTCACCGAGCAGATGCACCAGGCCGCCAGCGACCTCCACTTCGAGCTCGCTGCCCGGCTGCGGGACGAGATCGGGGACCTGAAGAAGGAGCTGCGGCAGATGCGGGAGGCCACCGGCTGACCCGCGGGTCGAGTTGGAGCCACCAGGCTCTGGTGCGATGATGACCCGGAACGTCGGAGGGGAGTATCCCCGCACGGCTCCCTCGTCATCACGACGCACCGGTGCGTCCGGGGCAGCCGGCCCGCACGGGTGGGAGAGACCTCCGGTTGTCCTCTGTCACCAGTGCCAACCGGAAGGGTCCCCCCGTGGTCTTCAGCAACTCCTTCGCGCCGCTGTGGGTGATCGGGCTCGTCGTCGGGGTGACCGTGCTCGCCCTCGTCTTCGACGTGCTCGTCCTCGGGCGCCGTCCCCACGTGCCCAGCAACCGGGAGACCGGGACCGCGCTGGGCATCTACGTGAGCCTGGCCGTGCTGTTCGGGGTGTACGTGTGGGTCGCGGGAGGTGCGCAGCTGGGCGCGGAGTACTACGCCGGCTGGCTCACCGAGTACTCGCTGTCGGTCGACAACCTGTTCGTCTTCCTCATCATCATGGCGAAGTTCCAGGTGCCCCGGCGCTACCAGCAGTTCGCGCTGCTGGTCGGGATCATCATCGCGCTGGTGCTGCGCGCGATCTTCATCCTCGTCGGGGCCGCCGCCATCGAACGGTGGTCGTGGGTCTTCTACATCTTCGGTGCGTTCCTGATCTACACCGCGTTCAAGCTGGCCATCGAGAACCTGGGCCACGACAAGGAGGACGAGGAGTGGGAGGAGAACGCCCTGCTGAAGTGGGTGGAGCGGCGGTTCCCCGTGACCCAGTCCTGGGACGCCGGCACCCGGCTGCGGACGGTGGAGGCGGGCAAGAAGGTGCTCACGCCGATGTTCATCGTCATCCTGTCGCTGGGGATGACCGACCTGCTGTTCGCGCTCGACTCGATCCCCGCGATCTTCGGGCTGACCCAGGACCCGTTCCTGGTCCTGATGGCCAACATCTTCGCGCTGATGGGGTTGCGCCAGCTGTACTTCCTCATCGGCAACCTGCTGCAGCGGCTGGTCTACCTGGGGCTCGGGCTGTCGGTGCTGCTGGCCTTCATCGGCGTCAAGCTGGTGCTGCACGCGGTCCACGAGAACACGCTGCCCTTCCTCAACGACGGCCAGCCGATCCACGCGGTCCCGGAGGTGCCGATCTGGCTGTCGCTGACCATGATCGTCGGCATCCTGGCGGTCACCACGGTCGCGAGCCTGCTCAAGAGCCGGGCCGATGCCCAGCGCAACCTGCAGGTGAAGGAGGAGCTGGACCTGGACGAGCTCTCCGAGGTGGGGCTGGCCATCCGGGAGAGCGACGGCCACATCGTCGACGAGCACGACCACGACCGGACGGTGCCCGCCGACGAGGTGCAGCGGCGGCTCGACGAGGGCCCCCGCTCCGACGACCCGAGCCGCACCGGCGACGCCGGCTGACCGACCTGACCTGACCCGTCGGGGCGCTACCAGCCCCGGGCGCGCCACTGCGGCAGCTGCGGCCGCTCGGTGCCGAGCGTGGTGCCGTCGCCATGTCCGGGGTGCACCACGGTGTCGTCGGGGTAGCGGGCGAACAGCCGGTCCTCCAGGTCGTCCACCAGCTGGCCGAAGTCATCCGCCGACCAGGTCTTGCCCGGCCCGCCGGGGAACAGGCTGTCGCCGGTGAACAGCTGCACTGGCTGGCCGGGCACCCGGAGGGCCAGCGCGATCGAGCCCGGGGTGTGCCCGCGCAGTGCGAGGACCTCCAGCTCCAGCTGGCCGACCCGGACGCGGTCGCCGTGCTCGAGCCGGTGGTCCGGCGCGACCGGCAGCTCGTCCGCGTCGGACGCGCCGGCCCAGGTGGTGGGCCGGTACCGCGCGGTGAGGTCGGGCAGCGCCCGATGGTGGTCCCAGTGCCGGTGCGTGGTCACCACGTGCTGCAGCGCGCCGGTGCCCTCCGCCACCAGCGCGGCCAGCCGGTCCGCGTCGGCCGCGGCGTCGACCAGCAGCTGCTCGCCGGTCGCCGCGCAGCTGAGCAGGTAGCAGCTGTTGTCCATCTCGGACACGCTGCACTTGCGCAGCACCGCGGCACCGAGGTCCACGACCCGACTGGGGCCACCCGGTTCGACGTGCAGCCGGGCGGTGTCCGGACGGGGGTCCTCGTGGGTGTCGTCGGCGGTGGGCACGCGTCGCTCCTCTCAGACGGCCAGCGGCTGGTCCGTCGGTCG
The DNA here is from genome assembly GCF_009602535.1 of Ornithinicoccus halotolerans. Classification (GTDB taxonomy): domain Bacteria; phylum Actinomycetota; class Actinomycetes; order Actinomycetales; family Dermatophilaceae; genus Ornithinicoccus; species Ornithinicoccus halotolerans. The sequence goes on from NZ_WIQI01000014.1 coordinate 35,772, forward strand.
CACCGGGAACGGCAGCGTGGTGCTGCCGCTGAGGTACTCGTCCACGGCGGAGGCGCAGGCACGCCCCTCCGCGATCGCCCACACGATGAGCGACTGGCCGCGGCCGGCGTCGCCGGCGACGAAGACGCCGTCCATCCCGGTGGCGTAGCGGCCATCCCGGTCGAGCGTGCCACGCTCGGTGACGCCGACCTGCTCGACGCCCTTGAGCACCTGCGGGTCGGGGCCGGTGAAGCCGAGGGCCACCAGTACCAGCTGGGCGGGCAGGTCCCGCTCGGTGCCGGCGTAGGCGTCGAACCGGCCGTCCACCCGCTCGCCGTCCACGACCGTCACCCCGGTCGCGCCGGTGGTGGGGTCGCCGTGCACCTGCAGGGTGTTCACGCCGAAGACGCGCTCCCCGCCCTCCTCGTGGGCCTCGCCGACGCGATGGATGAGCGGATACATCGGCCACGGCTGGTGCGGCGGCCGCTCGGTCGGCGGCTGCGGGCGGATGTCCAGCTGGGTGACGCTGCGGGCACCCTGCCGGATGGCGGTGCCGTAGCAGTCGGCGCCGGTGTCGCCGCCACCGATGATGACCACGTCCTTGCCCTCGGCGCTGATGCCCGGCTCGGCGCCCAGCGCCTCCTTGTTGGCGGGGACCAGGTACTCCATCGCCGGCACCACCCCGGGCAGGTCGGCACCGGAGGCGGGCAGCCGCCGCGGCACCGTGGAGCCGATCGCCACGACGACGGCGTCGAACCGCTCACGCAGCTCGGGCAGGCTGAGGTCGTCCGGCCCGTCGCCACCGATGGTGACGCCGGTGCGGAACCGGATGCCCTCGCCGCGCAGCTGCACCAGCCGCCGGTCCAGCACCGACTTCTCCATCTTGAACTCCGGGATGCCGTAGCGCAGCAGCCCGCCGATGGCGTCGTCGCGCTCGAACACGACCACGGTGTGACCGGCCCGGCTGAGCTGCTGGGCGGCGGCCAGCCCGGCGGGACCGGAGCCGACGACGGCCACGGTGCGCCCGCTGAGCCACTCCGGCTCCTGCACGGTGACCAGCCCGTTCTCGAAGGCGCGGTCGATGATGGAGACCTCGATCTGCTTGATCGTCACCGCAGGCTGGCTGATGCCGAGCACGCAGGCGGGCTCGCAGGGGGCGGGGCACACCCGCCCGGTGAACTCCGGGAAGTTGTTGGTCGCGTGGAGGCGTTCGATGGCCTCCCGGAAGTTGCCGCGCCGGGTGAGGTCGTTCCACTCCGGGATCAGGTTGCCCAGCGGGCAGCCCTGGTGGCAGAACGGGATGCCGCAGTCCATGCAGCGGCTGGCCTGCCGCCGCAGCACCGCGTCCTCCTGCGCGGTGTGCACCTCGTGCCAGTCCTGGATGCGGACGGGCACCGGCCGGCTCGGCTGCGCCTCGCGCTCGCGGTAGGTCAGGAAGCCTTTCGGGTCAGCCATGGGACTCCTCCAGGATGAGCTGCCAGGCGTGCGGACCGTCCGGGTCGAGCCCGCGCTGACGGGCGTCCTCCCGGATCCGCACCACGCTGGCGTACTGGCGGGGGGTGACGAGGGTGAAGCGGGACAGCCAGCTGGCCTCGTCGCCATCCAGCAGGTCGCGGGCCACCGGGGATCCGGTGAGCGCCAGGTGCCGCTCGATCAGGGTGCGCAGCTCGAGCGCCTCCGGCGAGTCGGTGACCACCTCGCCGAGGACGAGGTCACCCGAGAGCGACTGGGCGTTGACCCGGCGGCGGTCCAGGTCGAGCACGTAGGCGTTGCCGCCTGACATGCCCGCGCCGAGGTTGCGGCCGGTGCGTCCCAGCACGACGACGGTGCCGCCGGTCATGTACTCCAGCGCGTGGTCGCCCACGCCCTCGACGACGAGGGTGGCACCGGAGTTGCGGACGGCGAACCGCTCGCCGACCAGTCCGCGCAGGAAGATCTCACCGGAGGTCGCTCCGTAGCCGATGACGTTGCCGGCGATCACCTGCTCGGCGGCCACGAAGCCGGCCTGCTCGGGCGGTCGGACCACCAGCCGGCCCCCGGACAGCCCCTTGCCGACGTAGTCGTTGGCGTCGCCCAGCAGGGTGAGGGCCACGCCGCGGGGCAGGAACGCCCCGAGCGACTGCCCCGCCGATCCGGTGAGGGTGAGCTCGATGGTGCCGTCGGGCAGTCCGTCCGGGCCTGCGGCCCGCGTCACCTCGTGGCCGAGCATGGTGCCCAGCGTCCGGTTGACGTTGGTGACCGCGAACTCGGCACGCACGGGAGTGCCGTCCTCCAGCGCCGGCCGGGCGGCCTCGATGAACTCGTGGTCCTTGGCGCGGTCCAGCCCGTGGTCCTGCAGCCGAACCTGGTGCAGCGCCGTGCCCTCGGGCAGCTCGGGCCGGTGCAGGATCGGCGTCAGGTCCAGCCCGCTGGCCTTCCAGTGGTCGACCGCCCGGCGGGTGTCGAGCAGGTCGACCCGGCCGATGACCTCGTCCAGCGACCGGTAGCCCAGCTGGGCCAGCAGCTCGCGCACCTGCTCGGCGATGAACTCGAAGAAGTTCACCACGAACTCTGCCTTGCCGCTGAACCGCTCCCGCAGCTCGGGGTTCTGCGTCGCGACGCCGACCGGGCAGGTGTCCAGGTGGCAGACCCGCATCATCACGCAGCCGGCGACCACCAGCGGGGCGGTGGCGAAGCCGTACTCCTCGGCCCCCAGCAGCGCCGCGACGAGCACGTCGCGGCCGGTCTTCATCTGGCCGTCGGTCTGCACGACGATGCGGTCCCGCAGCCCGTTGAGCAGCAGCGTCTGCTGCGCCTCGGCCAGCCCGAGCTCCCAGGGGGTGCCGGCGTGCTTGAGGGAGGTGAGCGGGCTGGCGCCGGTGCCGCCGTCGTGGCCGGAGATCAGCACCACGTCGGCGTGCGCCTTGGAGACGCCCGCGGCGACGGTGCCGACGCCCACCTGGCTCACCAGCTTGACGTGGATCCGCGCCCGGGGGTTGGCGTTCTTCAGGTCGTGGATCAGCTGGGCCAGGTCCTCGATCGAGTAGATGTCGTGGTGTGGGGGTGGCGAGATCAGCCCCACGCCCGGCGTGGAGTGCCGGGTGCCGGCCACCCACGGGTACACCTTGCCGGGAGGCAGCTGGCCGCCCTCGCCGGGCTTGGCTCCCTGGGCCATCTTGATCTGGATGTCGTCGGCGTGGACCAGGTAGGCGCTGGTGACGCCGAACCGCCCGGAGGCCACCTGCTTGATCGCCGAGCGGCGGCGCCGGTCCAGCAGCCGGTCCACGTCCTCGCCGCCCTCGCCGGTGTTGGAGCGCCCGCCGAGCTGGTTCATGGCGACCGCCAGCACCTCGTGGGCCTCCTGGGAGATGGAGCCGTAGCTCATCGCGCCGGTCGAGAACCGCTGCACGATGGAGGAGACCGGCTCGACCTCCTCGATGGGCACCGGCTCCCGGTCCGGCGACAGCTGCAGCATGCCGCGCAGCGTCATCAGCTGCTCGGACTGCTCGTCGACCAGCTGGGTGTACTGCCGGAAGACGTCGTAGCGGCCGGTGCGGGTGGCGTGCTGCAGCCGGAACACGGTCTCCGGGTTGAACAGGTGCGGTGGCCCCTCCCGGCGCCACTGGTACTCGCCGCCGATCTCGAGGTCGCGGTGGTAGGGCGGGATCCCCGACAGCGGGTAGGCGACATGGTGGCGGCGGCGGACCTCCTCGGCGATGACCTCCAGCCCGACGCCGCCCAGCTGGGAGACGGTGCCGGTGAACCACCGGTCCACCAGTTCCTGGGACAGGCCGACCGCCTCGAACGTCTGCGCGCCGCGGTAGGAGGACACCGTGGAGATGCCCATCTTGGACATCACCTTCAGCACGCCCTTGCCGAGCGCCTTGATGAGGTTGCGGATGGCCACGTCCGGGTCCAGGCCGTCCAGCTGCCGCCCGGAACGGCACAGGTCCTCGATGGTCTCCATCGCCAGGTAGGGGTTGACGGCGGCGGCGCCGTAGGCGATGAGGGAGGCCACGTGGTGCACCTCGCGCACGTCCCCGGCCTCGACCAGCAGGCCGACCCGGGTCCGGGTGCCTTCGCGGACCAGGTGGTGGTGCACCGCGCTGGTGAGCAGCAGCGACGGGATCGGGGCGTGCTCGCGGTCGGAGTGCCGGTCGGACAGCACGATGAAGAACGCGCCCCGCTGGACCGCCTCGGAGACCTGGGTGCAGATCTCGTCGAGCCGCTCCCGCAGCGCCTCGGCGCCCCCGTCGACCCGGTAGAGGCCCCGCACGACGACGCTGGCGAAGTCGGGGTGCTGGCCCTCGATGTTGATGTGGCGCAGCTTGGCGAGCGCGTCGTTGTCGATGACCGGGAAGTCCAGCAGCACCTGGTGGGCGTGCTCGGGCGACTCCTGCAGCAGGTTGAACTCCGGGCCGGTGGAGCTGGCGAGCGAGGTGACGACCTCCTCCCGGATGGCGTCCAGCGGCGGGTTGGTCACCTGCGCGAACGCACCGACGAAGTAGTCGAACAGCAGCCGGGGCCGCTCCGAGAGCGCCGCGATCGGGGTGTCCGAACCCATCGCGCCCAGCGGCTCGGTACCGGTCTGCGCCATCGGCGCGAGCAGGATCCGCAGCTCCTCCTCGGTGTAGCCGAAGATCTGCTGCCGGCGGGTGACCGAGGCGTGGGTGTGCCGCACGTGCGCCCGGTCGGGCAGGTCGGTCAGCCGGACCTGGTTCTCCTGCAGCCACTCCGCGTAGGGCTGCCGGGCGGCCAGCTCCTTCTTCAGCGCCCGGTCGTCGACTAGTTCTCCGGCCTCGGTGTCCACCAGGAACATCCGGCCGGGCTCGACCCGCCCCTTCTGGGCGACCTTGTCCTCCGGCATCGGCAGCGCCCCGGACTCGGAGCCCAGCACGACCATCCCGTCGGTGCTGACCCAGTAGCGGCTGGGCCGCAGCCCGTTGCGGTCCAGCACCGCTCCCACCTGGGTGCCGTCGGTGAACACCAGGTTCATCGGGCCGTCCCAGGGCTCCATGAGGATGGAGTGGAACTCGTAGAACGCCCGCAGGTCGGGGTCCATGAAGTCGTGGTTCTCCCACGCCTCCGGGACCATCATCAGCACCGCGTGCGGCAGCGTGCGTCCGCCCAGGTGCAGCAGCTCCAGGACCTCGTCGAAGGTGGCCGAGTCGCTGGCGCCGGGCGTGCAGATCGGCTTCACCTCGGCCAGGTCGCCGGGGAAGAGGTCGGAGGCCAGCAGGCTCTCCCGGGCGTGCATCCAGTTGCGGTTGCCGCGGACGGTGTTGATCTCGCCGTTGTGGGCGATCAGCCGGTACGGGTGGGCCAGCGGCCAGGACGGGAAGGTGTTGGTGGAGAACCGGGAGTGCACGACCGCCAGTCGCGTGGTGAAGCGCTCGTCGTGCAGGTCCGGGAAGTAGGCGGGCAGCTGGTCGGTGGTCAGCATGCCCTTGTAGGTGATGGTGCGGCCGGACAGCGACACCGGGTAGGCCGCGGTCTGCCGCTCGACCCGCTTGCGGGCCACCCAGGCACGCCGCTCCAGCGCCAGCCCGGTCTCACCGGTCGCCGAGCGCACCACCAGCTGGCGCATCACCGGCATCGCCTCCCGGGCGATCGGCCCCACGATGCCCGCCTCCACTGGCACGTCGCGCCAGGCCAGCACCTGCAGCCCGCTGTCGGTGACGACCCGCTCCACCTCGGCCACGACCTGCTCGGCGCTGCCGTCGGCGGGGAGGAACACGATCCCGGCGGCGTAGCCGCCCGGCTCGGGCAGCTCGACCGGCAGCACGGCGCGCAGGAACTCGTCCGGCAGCTGGGTCAGGATGCCGGCGCCGTCACCGGAGTCGGGTTCGGCGCCGACGGCGCCGCGGTGGTCGAGGTTGTGCAGCACGGTGAGCGCGTGCTGCACCACGTCGTGCCCGGGCGTGCCGCGCAGGGTGGCGACGAAGGCGACGCCGCAGGCGTCGTGCTCGTGCGCGCCGTCGTAGAGGCCCTGCGGCTGTGGCTGTGGCCCGGGACTGCTGAGGGGGGAGTGTGCGGTCATAGTCACCGATCTGGGCGGGGCGGTGCATGGACTGACCGGGACAACGGTGGCCCGACGTTGAGAGCCCACACTACCGTCGGTGCCTGTCGGCGAGGCGACCTACCATGAGGGACGTGCCTGCCACCCCCACGCCCGCCCGCCCCGAGGCGGCGGCTCCCACCGTGCTCGAGCGACCCCGCCACGACCGGCTGGTGGTGCGGGGCGCTCGCGAGCACAACCTCAAGGACGTCGCCGTTGACCTGCCCCGTGACTCGCTGATCGTGTTCACCGGGCTGTCCGGGTCCGGCAAGTCCTCGCTCGCCTTCGACACCATCTTCGCCGAGGGGCAGCGCCGCTACGTCGAGTCGCTGTCCGCCTACGCCCGGCAGTTCCTCGGGCAGATGGACAAGCCCGACGTCGACTTCATCGAGGGGCTGTCCCCTGCGGTGTCGATCGACCAGAAGTCGACCAACCGCAACCCGCGCTCGACGGTCGGCACGATCACGGAGGTCTACGACTACCTGCGGCTGCTGTTCGCCCGGGTGGGCCGGCCGCACTGCCCGGTGTGCATGGCGCCGGTGGCCCGGCAGACGCCGCAGCAGATCGTGGACCGGCTGCTGGAGCTGCCCGAGCGCACCCGGTTCCAGGTGCTGGCGCCGGTGGTGCGCGCCCGCAAGGGTGAGTACGTCGACCTGTTCACCGAGCTGCAGTCCAAGGGCTTCGCCCGGGCCCGGGTCGACGGCGAGGTGGTGCCGCTGTCGGAGCCGCCGGCACTGGAGAAGCAGCGCAAGCACTCCATCGAGGTCGTGGTGGACCGGCTGGTCGCCAAGGGTCCGGAGGACGCCCGCGCCAAGCGCCGGCTCACCGACTCGGTCGAGACCGCCCTGGAGCTCGCCGGCGGGATGCTGGTCGTCGAGTTCGTCGACGTCCCGGCCGACGACCCCGAGGGCAGGCCCCGGGAGCGGCGGTTCTCGGAGCGGATGGCCTGCCCCAACGACCACCCGCTGGCGCTGGACGAGGTCGAGCCGCGCTCGTTCTCCTTCAACAGCCCGTTCGGTGCCTGCCCGGAGTGCACCGGCATCGGCGTGGAGCTGGAGGTGGACCCCGAGCTGGTCGTCCCGGACGAGGACCGCTCGATCCGGGAGGGCGCGATCGCCCCGTGGTCGGGCGCCAGCGGTGTCAGCGAGTACTTCATGCGGGTGCTCGGGGGGCTGGCCGAGGACCTGAAGTTCTCCCTCGACGTGCCGTGGCGCTCGCTGCCGGGCCGGGCCCGCGACGCGATCCTGCAGGGCTACCGGCACCGGGTGCACGTGCGCTACCGCAACCGGTACGGCCGGGAGCGCACCTACTCGACCGGCTTCGAGGGCGTGATCCCCTACGTCAAGCGCAAGCACGCCGAGACCGAGTCCGACTCCAGCCGGGAGCGCTACGAGGGGTACATGCGCGAGGTGCCGTGCCCGACGTGCGGCGGCGCCCGGCTGCGGCCGGAGTCGCTCGCGGTGCTGATCGGCGGTTGCAGCATCGCCGAGGTGTGTGGGCTGCCGATCGACCAGTGCCAGGAGTTCCTGCAGGGCATCGAGCTGACCGAGCGGGAGCGGCACATCGCCGAGCGGGTGCTGAAGGAGGTGCACGCGCGGCTGGGGTTCCTGCTCGACGTGGGGCTGGAGTACCTCGCCCTGGACCGGCCCGCGGGCACGCTCTCCGGCGGGGAGGCGCAGCGCATCCGGCTGGCCACCCAGATCGGCTCCGGGCTGGTCGGCGTGCTGTACGTGCTGGACGAGCCCTCGATCGGGCTGCACCAGCGCGACAACCACCGGCTCATCGAGACGCTGACCCGGCTGCGCGACCTCGGCAACACCCTCATCGTGGTCGAGCACGACGAGGACACCATCGCCGCGGCCGACTGGGTGGTCGACATCGGCCCGGGCGCGGGTGAGCACGGCGGCCAGGTGGTCCACAGCGGCCCGGTCCGGGGGCTGCTGGAGCACCGCGGCTCCATCACCGGGGACTACCTGGCCGGGCGGCGCGCCATCGAGCTGCCCGCCCAGCGTCGGCCGGGCAACGGCAAGCAGGTGAAGGTCGTCGGGGCGCGGGAGCACAACCTCGCCGGCATCGACGTCGCCGTCCCGCTCGGCAAGCTGGTCGCCGTGACCGGCGTCTCCGGGTCCGGCAAGTCCACCCTGGTCAACGACATCCTCTACACCGTGCTGGCCAACCGGCTGCAGCGCGCCCGCCGGGTGCCCGGCCGGCACCGCCGGGTGGAGGGCGTGGACCACCTGGACAAGGTGGTGCAGGTGGACCAGAGCCCCATCGGGCGCACCCCACGCAGCAACCCGGCCACCTACACCGGGGTGTTCGACCACATCCGCCGGCTGTTCGCCGAGACCACCGAGGCCAAGATCCGCGGCTACCAGCCGGGCCGGTTCTCCTTCAACGTCAAGGGCGGGCGCTGCGAGGCGTGCGCGGGCGACGGGACGCTGCGGATCGAGATGAACTTCCTGCCGGACGTGTACGTGCCGTGCGAGGTGTGCCACGGAGCCCGGTACAACCGGGAGACCCTGGAGGTGCACTTCAAGGGCCGCACCATCGCCGACGTGCTCAACATGCCCATCGAGGAGGCCGCCGAGTTCTTCGCGCCCGTGCCCGCCATCGCCCGGCACCTGCGCACCCTCGTCGACGTGGGGCTTGGCTACGTCCGGCTCGGGCAGCCGGCGCCCACGCTGTCCGGGGGCGAGGCGCAGCGGGTCAAGCTCGCCTCCGAGCTGCAGCGCCGCTCGACCGGCCGGACCGTGTACGTGCTGGACGAGCCCACCACCGGGTTGCACTTCGAGGACATCCGCAAGCTGCTGGCGGTGCTGCAGGGGCTGGTCGACAAGGGCAACACCGTCCTGGTCATCGAGCACAACCTGGACGTCGTCAAGAGCGCCGACTGGGTCATCGACATGGGCCCCGGCGGCGGCGTGGGCGGCGGCCGGCTGGTGGCCCAGGGCACCCCGGAGCAGGTCGCCGCCAACGACGCCAGCCACACCGGCCGGTACCTGCGGCCGCTGCTGGAGCGGGGCCAGCGCTCCAGCACGGCATGAGCGGCAGCGGGTGCCCGCCCGCTCCGACCCGGCGCACCGTGCTGCGCGGGACCGCCCTGGCGGGACTGG
>NZ_WIQI01000140.1 GCF_009602535.1 Ornithinicoccus halotolerans
ACCCCACGGCGACCGCCGTCGAGCTGGTGGCGCCCGGCCAGGCCACCTGGGCCCGCGCCGACCTCGGTTGAGCCCCCGTCGCCACGCCGAGGGGGGCAGCGGGCTGCCGGCCACCACGCCCACGCCGGGGCTCCGGCGCGACCGGGCTGGCGCGACGCCGTAGCGTCGGAGGCCAGGGACCCGTCGCCACGCCGGCGCGTGGGGCGACCTCCACCCAGCGAAGGGAGCGGTGATGAACGTCGCCGAGCAGATCGTCCAGCAGCTGCAGGCCGTCGGGGTGCGGCGCATCTACGGCATCGTGGGTGACAGCCTCAACCCGGTGGTGGACGCGGTCCGGCAGACCGGCGGGTCCCGCAACGGCGGGATCGACTGGGTGCACGTGCGGCACGAGGAGGCCGCGGCGTTCGCGGCCGGCGCCGAGGCGCAGCTGACCGGGGAGCTCGCCGTGTGCGCCGGGTCGTGCGGGCCCGGCAACCTGCACCTGATCAACGGCCTCTACGACGCGAACAGCACCGGCGCGCCCGTGCTGGCCATCGCCAGCCACATCCCCAGTGCCCAGATCGGCCAGGGCTTCTTCCAGGAGACCCATCCCGACCGGATCTTCATCGAGTGCTCCGTCTACTCCGAGCTGGTCAGCACGCCGGAGCAGTCCCCGCGGGTGGTGGACTCGGCCATCCGGCACGCGCTGGGCGCGGGCGGTGTCGCGGTGGTGACGCTGCCGGGCGACATCGCCGACCAGGACACCGCGCGGGAGGCGCCGCGGTATGTGCCGACCCGGCGAGGGACCCTCGTGCCGGACCAGGAGACCGCGCAGGCCCTCGCCGACGAGATCAACGCCGCCAAGAACGTCGCCCTCTTCGTGGGCATCGGCGCCCAGGGCGCCCACGACCAGATCGTCGAGCTGGCCGAGCTCGTGGGGGCACCGGTCGGCCACTCGCTGCGGGGCAAGGACATCATCCAGTACGACAACCCCTTCGACGTCGGCATGACCGGCCTCCTCGGGTACGGGGCCGCCGCCGAGGGCATCGAGGACGCCGACCTCATGGTCATGCTCGGCACCGACTTCCCCTACGACCAGTTCCTGCCCGGCACCCGCACCGTCCAGGTCGACGTGCGGGCGACGGTGCTCGGCCGGCGCACCCAGGTGGACCTGCCCGTCGAGGGGGACGTGCGGGCGACGCTGCGGGCCGTGCTGCCGCTCGTGGAGCGCAAGAAGAGCCGGCGGTTCCTCGACAAGCTGCTCAAGAAGCACGACAAGCTGATGAACAAGGCCGTCGGCGCCTACACCAAGGACGTCGAGGACACCACGCCGATCCACCCCGAGTACGCAGCCTCCGTCCTGGACGAGCTGGCCGCGGACGACGCAGTGTTCACCGCGGACACCGGGATGGCCAACGTGTGGAGCGCCCGGTACCTGCGGCCGCTGGGCACCCGGCGGATCATCGGCTCCTACCGGCACGGGTCGATGGCCAACGCGCTGCCGCAGGCCATCGGCGCCCAGCTGGCCTACCCCGACCGGCAGGTGGTGGCCATGGCCGGCGACGGTGGGCTGTCGATGCTGCTGGGCGAGATGCTGACGGCCAGCATGTACGAGCTGCCGCTCACCGTCGTGGTGTTCAACAACTCCACGCTCGGCATGGTCAAGCTGGAGATGCTGGTCGACAAGCTGCCCGACCACGGAGTCGACATGCCGGCCGCTGACTTCGCCGCGATCGGGGCGGCGATGGGGTGGCACACCGTTCGGGTGGAGCACCCGCGGGACCTGCACGACGGCTACCGGTCCGCCCTGGACCACCACGGCCCCGCGCTGGTCGACGTCGTCACTGACCCGATGGCGCTGTCGATCCCGCCCAAGATCAACAGCGAGCAGGTCTTCGGCTTCGCGACCGCGATGAGCAAGATCGTGCTCAACCGCGGCGCCGGCGAGGCGGTCTCGATGGCGCGCTCGAACCTGCGCAACATCCCGCGGGGGTAAGTCCGACCCCTCCGGTACCGTCACCGGATGAGTCCCCGACCGCTCAGCCGCAGGGAGCTCAACCGGGCCACGCTGCACCGGCAGGGGCTGCTGCAGCCGTTCGACGGCCCCGTCGACGAGGTGATCGGGCGGCTGGCCGGGCTGCAGGCCCAGCACGCCGTGCCTCCCTACATCGCGCTCTGGTCCCGGCGCGCCGGGCACGCCATCGCCGACCTGGAGGAAGCACTCACCGGCCGCAGCGCCGTCAAGGCCACCGTGATGCGCACCACCCTGCACATCGTCGCCGCCGCGGACTACCCGGCGATGGACGCCGCCTCCGGCCAGCAGGGCCTGCGCACCTGGGCACCCAGCGCCCGCCGGGCCGGACTGGACCTGGACGAGCTCAACGACCAGGTCCGCGCCTTCTGCACCGAGCCACGCACGGTGCTGGAGATCGAGGCGCACCTGGCGGGGCTGCACCCCGGTCACGACGTCGCGGCCGCCGTCCCGGCTGGGGTGCGCAACCCCTGGTTCCGGATGGCTACCGCCGCCGGTGGGCTGGTCCACGTCCCGCCGAGCGGTCTGTGGCGCGAGCACGGGAAGCCCACCTACCTCAGCGCCGAGGCGTGGCTGCTGGGAGAGGTCGCCCGTCCCTCAGCTGAGGACGCCCTCGTGACGCTGGTCGAGCGGTACCTCGCCGCCTACGGGCCGGCGTCGCTGGCTGACATCGGCAAGTGGTCCGGACAGCTGCGCAAGACCCCGGTCCGGGCGGCCGTCGAGCGGCTCGGGGACCGCCTGGTCCGCGCCACCTCCGCTGACGGGGACGACCTGCTGGACCTGGCCGACCTCACGGTGCCGGAGGACCCGCCCGTCGCGCCGAGGTTCCTCGCCCGGTGGGACAGCGTCCTGATCGCCTACGCGCACCGGGAGCGGATCCTGCCTGCTCCCTACCGGGACGCGGTGGTGAAGAAGAACGGCGACTTCCTGCCCACCTTCCTGGTCGACGGGTTCGTCGGCGGGCTCTGGTCGCTCCGCAGGGACGGCGGCACGGCCGTGCTCGCGCTGCAGCCGTTCGAGCGGACCAGCAGGGCCGACCGCACCGCGCTCGAGGAGCTCGGCGAGGAGCTCGCCCGGTTCGCCGAGCCGGAGGCGAGCAGCTACCAGGTCCGCTGGGTGGCGGACTGACGCCGAAGGCACCGGAGCGACAGCGACGGGGGCGGTCGCCGGACGTCCGGCGACCGCCCCCGTCGGGCAGTCAGCTGCGGGCCGCGCTCAGAGCGAGGCGGCCTTCTTGGCCATCGCGGCCTTCTTGTTGGCGGCCTGGTTCTTGTGGATGACGCCCTTGGTCACGGCCTTGTCGAGCTTGCGGGACGCGGCCTGCAGCGCCTCCTGGGCCTGGCTGCTGTCACCGGAGTCGGTGGCCTTGCGGAACTTGCGGATCCAGGTACGGATCTCACTCTTGACCGCGCGGTTGCGCTCGGTGCGCCTGGCGTTGGTCTTGATCCGCTTCTTCTGGGACTTGATGTTTGCCACGAGGTGTCTTCCTGCTCGGTCGAGTGCGGTGTCGTTGAGGGCGACACACGCGGCTCGGGACCGGGCGTGGGGACACCCTTGCGTGAGCCGCGTGGTTGGTCACGAGCGCGCACGACCAGGCGCGCACGCAACAGCCGAATCTACCAGCGAGTGGAGTCTCGCCCAAACCGGTCGGCCGGACCGTGCCGGCAGCGGTGGACGCGCGCTGCCGCTACGCGGCGCCCTCGTTGCGCTCCCGGCAGATCGCCAGCACCGCCCGCTCCACCGCCCACTCCGGGTCGCGGGCCACGGTGGTGCCGGTGCGCAGCCCGCCCTTGACGTCGACGTCCGCCACGGCGACCGCCTCGATGGCCCGGCCCAGCCTGGCCCCGTCCCATCCCTGCGCCGCGCGCCGGGCCTGGTCGACCTGCCAGGGCGCCATGCCCAGCTCCCGGGCCAGCGCAGCCGGGCTGCCACGGCCCGCGGTGGCGACCCGGCCGACCTGGCGCAGCTGCATGGCGAGCACCGCCACCAGCGGCACCGGGTCCAGGCCGCCGGCGAGGGCGTGCCGCAGCAGCCGCAGCGCCTCCTCCTCGTCACCGCGCAGCGCCGCGTCGGCCACCTTGAAGCCCGTGGTCTCGACCCGGTCGCCGTAGTAGGTCTGCACGTCCTCGGGGGTGATGGTGCCGCTGGTGTCGCGGACCAGCTGGGCGCAGGCGCTCGCCAGCTCGCGCACGTCCCTGCCGACGGCCTGCACCAGTGCGGTCAGCGCCTCCCCGGAGATCTTGCGCCGTGCCTGCTGGAACTCGTGCCGGGCGAACTCCGTCTTGTCCTTCTCGGTCTTGATCGCCTTGCAGTCCACCACCCGCCCGCCGGCCTTGCGCATGGCGTCGAGGGCGCGCTTGCCGCGGTTGCCACCCTTGTGCCGCACCACGAGGGAGACCCCGTCCGGCAGGTCGGTCGCCAGCGAGCGCACGTCCTCGACCAGCTCGTCGTCACCGACGTCCAGGTCGTGCACCACCAGCACCGTCCACCCGCCGAACAGCGACGGGCTGGCCCGCATCCCCAGCGCACCGGGCTCATAGCCCTCGGCGTGGACGTTGACGACCTCCGTCTCCGGCTCGGCCGCGCGCACGTTGTCGACCAGGTGCGTGATCTCCCGGTCGGCCAGCAGCGTCTCCGGCCCGCTCAGCAGCACGAGGGTGGGGGTGGTGCCCGGACCGGTGTCGCTCACGGGTCCACCCTGCCACGCGGGACCGACGGCTCAGCCGCGCCGGGCCAGGTACAGCGTCGCGGTCGCCTCCCGGCCCTGCAGCGGGTTGGGGAAGCTCACCACCTCGGCACGGACGTCGGCGAACGCCGGCCGCAGCGTGGCCAGGTAGTCCTCGTCCGGTGGGTCGTTGGACCACAGCCCGAACACGCCTCCCGGGCGCAGCATCGCGGCCAGCCGCTGCGCGCCGGCCGCGGTGTAGAGGTCGGCGTGGGAGGGATGCAGCAGGTGGCGCGGCGAGTGGTCGATGTCCACGACGACGGCGTGGTAGCGGCCGGGCCCGCCCTCGCGCACCAGCGCGAAGAAGTCCTCGTGCACCAGCGTGCAGCGCCCGTCGCCGGTCAGCGCCGGACCGGCGGGGATCAGCCCCCGCCGGTGCCAGTCGATGACCTCGGCCAGGGTGTCGACCACGGCGAGCGAGGCCACCCGGGCGTCCCGCAGCACCGCCAGCGCGGTGAACCCGAGCCCCAGCCCGCCGACGAGCACGTCCCAGCGCGGGGTCGCCGCAGCGCCGCCGCCGGGCTCGGCGGTCTCGGCCGGCTCCCCCGAGGCACCCTCCTCCAGCATCGCCAGCGAGCGCCGGGCGACCTCCTCCTCGGCGACGGTGAACAGGCTCGACATGAGGTACTCCTCGTCGAGCTTGATCTCGTACACCTCCCGCTGGAACGTCGGGTCGAACCGGCGCCGCAGCACCAGCTCCCCCATCGGCGTGGGACGCCAGTCCAGCTCCTCGAACCGCGCGGGCACGGGCCGCCGCTCAGTCCAGCGCCAGGGTGGGGTCGCCGGGCGCCAGCTCCAGCTGGTTGAGCCGCGCGGTCACCACGTCCGGGGCCAGCTTGAGGTGGTCGGCCAGCTCCTCCAGGGTGCAGCCGGCCTCGATGCCGTCACGCAGCTCGGCGTCCTCCTCCTCGGTCCAGGCGTGGCCGCCGGTGACGGCGGTCCGGGGTGAGCGCGCCACCGGCGGCGGCTCCGGGGCCGGGACCGCCGCGCGCGGCGCCC
>NZ_WIQI01000141.1 GCF_009602535.1 Ornithinicoccus halotolerans
GCCTGCCGTTGCGGCCCCTGCCCGCCGGGCCCGTCACTGCCGGGACGGTCCAGCAGCAGCGTGTCCCCACCGCCGGCATCCCCCTGCCCGCGGCCCCTGCCGGACCCACCACCGCGCTCATCTGCGAACACATGTCCAGCCTCCCACCCGGGCCCGACAGTGCCCGCACCGCGACCACCCACTGTGGACAACGACTCGCGACGTGCCTCGGTGTGGACGGCGCGGGACGAGCACCCGGTTGCTTGCCCCTCAGCTCCCGGTGGTCGCCAGGACCAGCGCTGCACTGATGACGGTCACCCCGATGCCGAGGCCCAGCAGCACCAGCACATCCCAGGTGCGGGACCGCACCATGAGCCCACCGACGAGGTCTCGGGGCAGCAGCAGCCGCAGCAGCGCCGCCAGCACGAGCGTGCCGCCCATCGTGTAGCCGCTGAGCCGCACCCGGCCCTCCAGCAGCAGCCAGCCGGCGGCCACCAGCCCGATCGGGAGCACCCACCACAACCCCAACGGCTGGCTGTGCCACCACGGCGCGACCTCGCCGACCTGCTGGTCGTCGTCGGCGCCGGCGTCGTCCTCGCCGGGCCCTGCGTCGTCCTCGGGTGTCATGTCACGGCCGTCCCGCAGCGCATCGCCCGACTCATCCGAGGCGGCGTTCGGCCGCCTCGACGACGTTGCGCAGCAGCATCGCGCGCGTCATCGGCCCCACCCCACCGGGATTGGGCGACACCCACCCGGCGACCTCGGCCACCTCGGCCGCGACATCACCGGCGATCTTGCCCTCCCTTCGGGCGACGCCGACGTCCAGCACCGCGGCGCCGGGCTTGACCATCTCGGCGGTCACCAGGTCAGGAACGCCCGCCGCCGAGACCACGATGTCGGCCCGCCGGGTGTGTGCCGCCAGGTCCCTGGTGCCGGTGTGGCAGAGCGTGACGGTGGCGTTCTCCGAGCGCCGGGTCAGGATCAGCCCGAGCGGGCGACCCACGGTCAGCCCGCGGCCGATGACGACGACCTCGGCCCCAGCGATCGGCACCTCGTGGCGTCGCAGCAGCTCGACGGCGCCGACCGGGGTGCACGGCAGCGGGGCCGGCTCGCCCAGGACGAGCGCCCCGAGGTTGTGCGGATGCAGCCCGTCGACGTCCTTGGCCGGGTCGACGGCCGAGAGGATGGCGAACTCGTCCAGGCCGGTCGGCTGCTGCACCAGGAAGGCGGTGCAGGCCGGGTCCTCGTTGAGCTCTGTGACGACCGCGAGCACCTCCTCCTGGGAGGTGCCCGCGGGCAGGTCGCGGCGGATCGACTCCACGCCGATCTCGGCGCAGTCGCGATGCTTGGCGCCCACGTACCAGGTGCTCCCCGGGTCGTCCCCCACCAGCACCGTCCCCAGCCCCGGGGTGATCCCCTGCTCCCGCAGCCGGCTGACGCGCTCTCTCAGGTCGCCCTTGATCGCGGCCAGGGCCGCCTTGCCGTCGAGGATGCGGGCTGCCATGGCGGTCAGTCTACGAGTGCCCCGTCGGCACGCCTGGTAGCGGCCAGCCGCCGCCGACGCGCCCGCTGCGCCGCGACACCGGCCCAGCAGGCAGCCACGACGGTCACCGCGGCCCCGGCGAGGACGGTGAGGGTGATCTCCCGGTCGGCCGTCGGTGTCAGCAGGTCCAGCAGCAGCCCGCCACCCAGCTGGGTGGTGATGGAGACCAGCCCGAACGCGAGCACCCCGCTGTGCTGGACAGCCCAGGCCGACAGCCCGATCACCACCACCCCGAGGGCGCCGCCCCACCAGGCCCACACCGGTACCTCGGCCACGGTCCCGACAGAGGGGACCCCGGCCACCAGCAGCGGTGGGGTCGCGACCAGCAGCACCATCGCCAGCCCCACCGTGAAGTTCACCCACGCGGTGGCCAACCCGTCGCGGGTGATGGTCGTCAGCCGCCCGTTGAGCGCCTGCTGGAAGGCCAGCCCCATGCCCACGGCGAGCGCGGCCAGCGCCGGTAGCAGCACCGTCCCGCCCGCGAGCAGGTCACCGTCGGCACCCGGCCACACCATCAGCGACACCCCGGCGACCGCGAGCGCAGCCGCGGCGATCCGGCTGCCGGTGACCGCCATCCGGGGCGCGGAGCCGATCCCGATCCGGTCCACCAGCAGTGCGCTGGCGGTCTGCCCCGCGACTGCGACCAGCAGGAACGTCGCCACCCCGACGACCGGCACCGACCAGGCCTGCACGGTCACGAACAGGGCGCCGTTGATCCCGCCGAGCAGCTGCCACCACGCCAGCCGGCCCTGCCGCAGCGCGGTCCGGACCCGGCGCACCCGGTGCCGGTAGCCGGGCACCGCCCAGCAGGCGGTGAGGATCAGCCAGCCGGAGCCGAAGCTGACCCATGCCGGTAGCCAGGGACCGGTGTGGCCGGAAAACACGCCGTTCATCCGGGACTGCAGCGCCAGGCAGGCGCCGGTGACCACCGCGGCCAGCAGCGCCAGCGGGACCTCCCACCGGACGCGGTCGGCCGCGCCGGGTTGGTCAGTGGGCAAAGTGCCGGGTGCCGGTGAAGTACAGGCTCGCCCCGGCCTCGCGGGCCGCAGCGATGACCTCCTCGTCGCGGACAGAGCCGCCCGGCGAGACGACCGCGCGCACCCCGGCGCCGGTGAGGATCTGCAGGCCGTCGGGGAACGGGAAGAAGGCGTCGGAGGCGGCGACCGAGCCGGCCGCCCGCTCGGCCCCGGCCCGGTCCACGGCCAGCCGGCAGGAGTCGACCCGGTTGACCTGGCCCATGCCGATTCCGACGCTCGCCCCGTCCTTGGCCAGCAGGATGGCGTTGGACCGCACCGCGCGCACCGCCCGCCAGGCGAGCACCAGGTCCGCGAGCGCGGCGTCGTCGACAGGGTCGCCGGCGACCAGCCGCCACGCGGCCGGGTCGTCGCCCTCGGCGTCGACGACGTCGACGTCCTGCAGCAGCAGGCCACCGGAGACCGGCCGGGTCTCCACGCCGCCGCGGTGCGGCTCCGGCGCCTGCAGCAGCCGCAGGTTCTTCTTGGCGGTCAGCACCTCCAGCGCGCGCGCCTCGAAGTGGGGCGCGACGACCACCTCGGTGAACACCTCGGCGACCTGGCGGGCCATCTCCTCGGTGACCGGCCGGTTGGTAGCGATGATGCCGCCGAAGGCGGACACCGGGTCGCAGGCGTGCGCCCGCCGGTGCGCCTCGGCGACATCGGCGCCGACCGCGATCCCGCACGGGTTGGCGTGCTTGATGATCGCCACGGTGGGCTGGTCGCCCTGGTCGTGCGCGGCACGCAGCGCGGCGTCCGCGTCGACGTAGTTGTTGTAGGACATCTCCTTGCCGTGCAGCTGCCGGGCCTGGGCGAGCCCGGGGGCGGGGCGGTAGCCGTCGGCGTACAGCGCCGCGCGCTGATGCGGGTTCTCCCCGTAGCGCAGCACC
Source organism: Ornithinicoccus halotolerans (assembly GCF_009602535.1). GTDB lineage: Bacteria > Actinomycetota > Actinomycetes > Actinomycetales > Dermatophilaceae > Ornithinicoccus > Ornithinicoccus halotolerans. Next base: position 3,426 of record NZ_WIQI01000141.1, read on the forward strand.
TGCTGGCGCTCCCAGGTGGCGCCGATCCAGGCGGGGAAGCCGGTGCCGTCGCTGGTGTCGGTGAGCACGTTGCCCATCCAGGAGGCCACCTGCACGTCATAGGTGGCGGTGTGCACGAAGGCCTGCGCGGCCAGCTGCCGCCGCTCGGCGAGGGAGAAGCCGCCCTCCCGCGCGGCCGCGACCACCGTCGGGTAGCCGGCGGGGTCGGTGACCACGGCGACGCTGCGGTGGTTCTTGGCGGCGGCCCGGACCATGGCGGGGCCGCCGATGTCGATCTGCTCGACGCACTCCTGCGGGCCGGCACCGGAGGCGACGGTCTCGGCGAACGGGTAGAGGTTGACCACCACCAGGTCGAACGGCTCGATGTCCAGCTCGGCCAGCTGCCGGCGGTGGTCGGGCTGGGTGGTGTCGGCCAGCAGGCCGGCATGCACCCGGGGGTGCAGGGTCTTGACCCGGCCGTCCAGGCACTCGGGGAACCCGGTCAGCTCCTCGACGCGCGTCACCGGCACGCCGGCCGCCTCGATCCGGCCCGCGGTCGAGCCGGTCGAGACCAGGGCGACGCCGGCCGCGTGCAGGCCCCGGGCCAGGTCCTCCAGGCCGGTCTTGTCGTAGACCGAGACCAGTGCCCGCCGCAGCGGGCGGTACTCGTCGCGGGGGTCCGAGGAGGAGGGAGTGCTCACGGAATGGTGACCTTCCTGTGGTGGAGGTGGAAGCCCTCACGGGCCATCCGCCCGACGACGTCGACCAGGAGGGGGCGCTCGACGTCCTTGATGCGGGCGTGCAGGCTCTCCTCGTCGTCGTCCTCCCGGACGGGGACGGCCGCCTGGGCGATGATCGGTCCCGTGTCGACACCCTCGTCGACGAGGTGGACGGTGCAGCCGGTCACCCGCACCCCGTGGTGCAGCGCGTCCCGGACGGCGCGGGCCCCCGGGAAGGCCGGCAGCAGCGCCGGGTGGGTGTTCACCACCGGCCAGCCGGCCAGCACCCGCGGACCCAGCAGCTTCATGAACCCCGCCGAGACGACCAGCCGGGGGTCGTGCTCGGCGATCCGGTCGTGCAGGGCGGCGTCCCACGCGGCCCGGTCGGGGTGGTCGCCGACCGCCTCGACGAACGTGGCCAGGCCGGCTCGCTCGGCCCGGCGCAGCCCCTCGGTGCCGCCGCGGTCGGCACCGACCGCGGCTACCCGTACCCCGTAGGCCGGGTCGGCGGTGGCGTCCAGGATGCCCTGCAGGGTGCTGCCGCCGCCGGAGACCAGCACGACGACCGCGACCGGGTCGCGCTCGGGGGGCGTGGAGGGCACGACCGCACCATAGCCGGTGGCTACAGCCGGGAGCGGAGCAGGTGAGCCACCGTCACCACGAGCAGCGCGCCGCCGAGCAGCTCGCCGGCCAGCAGGCCGGCCACCTGCCACGGGTCGGTCCCGAGCTGGCCGAGCAGGCCGGGCGTCAGCCCGCCGAGGGCGAGCCAGCTCAGCAGCAGCACGCCGGCCACCGCCACGAGCACCCCGGACAGCGCCACCTGCGTCGCCTGCCACCAGCTGGCCAGGCGGGGCACCGCGCGGCTGGCCCGCCAGCCGAGCCACGCCCCGGTGAGGACAGGGACCAGCACGCTCAGCCACAGCAGGTCCGGCAGCGGGCCGGGCTCAGGCAGCGCCGCGAGCACCGGCACCAGTGGCAGGTCCGCGCCGCTGGCCTCGGTCCAGCTGACCGTGGCCTCCCCCGCGACCAGCGGGGCACCGGTGCTCCAGCCCAGCGCCCAGACCACCATGTTGGGCAGCAGCAGTAGCTGGCCCAGTGTCACCACGGCCGCGCCGACGGCCCCGGTGTCCAGCGCGTCGTAGAGCAGCAGCACCCGCTCCGCGCGCACCACCAGCACGGCGCTGAGCAGGACCGCGCCGGCGGCCAGCAGGACGGCCAGCCCCTCCCCGCCGATCCGCAGCCCCCGGTGCGCCAGCCCGGGCACCCGGTCGGCCAGCCAGGCCAGTCCGCGGTCGATGCTGGCGTGCCGCTGCTCGCGGTACTCACGGCGCACCGCGAGGACGGCCGCGGTGGCCGGGAGCAGCAGCAGGCCGGGCAGGAGGGAGCCGAGCTCGACCCGGGCAGGCCCGAGGGCAGTGAGGCTGGCCAGCAGCAGCCCGGCGGCCAGGTAGCCGGTGACGAAGCAGCTCAGCTCCGGGCCGGCCAGCGGCGACCAGGAGGCGCGGACCTCCAGCTCGACGGTCGCCTCCGTGGTGGACAGCGCGCCGAAGCTCTCCGAC
>NZ_WIQI01000142.1 GCF_009602535.1 Ornithinicoccus halotolerans
TGCGCCAGGCCGAGCTGGCCCGGGACCGTGCGCCGGCCGCTACCGCGCTGAGCCCGGAGCAGGAGGCGCTGCTGGAGGCCGACGTCGTGCATGTCGCCGCCCATGGCACGCACCAGCAGGAGAACCCGATGTTCGCCTCGGTCCTGCTGCACGACGGACCGCTGTACGTCTACGACCTGCAGCACACCGGCGTCGGCGCCGCACACGTGGTCCTCGGTGCCTGCGAGGTGGGCCGGTCGACCGTCCGCCCCGGCGAGGAGGCGCTGGGGCTCACCGCCGGCCTGCTGGGCCTCGGCGCCCAGTGCGTGGTCGCCGGCATGGGCCAGGTCCCCGACGACGTCTCGCTGGCGGCGATGGGCCGCTACCACGCGGCGCTGGCGAAGGGGCGGCCGAGCGACGAGGCGATGGCCGAGGCGGTCGAGGCCACCGACCCGCTCGCCGCGGCGTTCCAGGTGGCCGGCGCCGCGTGGCGTGCGCCCTGACGGCGCCGCAGGTCAGGGCCGGCGCCAGTCGTCGCTCGCCAGGTGCGAGCCGGCCTGCGGACCCATCTGCAGCATCCCGCCGTCCACCACCCAGGAGGAGCCGTTGACGTAGCCGGCCTCCGGCCCGCAGAGGAAGGCGACGGTCGCGGCGATCTCGCGGGCGTCTCCGGGTCTGCCGACCGGGATCCCGGGCCGCTCCTTGGCCGCCAGCACCGACTCGTCCTCCTGGCCGGTCATCGGCGTGGCGATCTCACCAGGGGCGACCGCGTTGACCGTGATGCCGTGCTCGGCCAGCTCGAGGGCAGCCACCTTCACCAGCAGTCCGAGGCCGCCTTTGGCCGCGCAGTAGGGCGCCGCTCCCACCCGCGGGGCGTGCTCGTGCACCGAGGTGATCGCGACGATCCGGCCGCCGCGGCCGCCGTCGACCATGTGGCGCGCTGCCGCCTGCAGGCAGCAGAACGCGCCGTCCAGGTCCACCGAGACCACGTCGCGCCAGGTGGCGAAGTCCATGTCCAGCAGCGGCGTCGAGCTGCCGGTGCCCGAGGACATCACCAGCGCGTCCAGGCCGCCCATCTGCGCGGCGAAGGCGTCGACGACCGAGGCCCCCTGCTGCGGATCGGTCAGGTCGAGGTGGCGCAGGTGCGCCTCGGCGCCCGCGGCGCGGACCTTCTCGGCCGTCTCCTGGGCACCGGACTCGTCGGAGTTCCAGGTGACGCCGACGTGCCGGCCGGGGCCGGCCAGCGCCACCGCGGTGGCCTCCCCGATGCCGGAGTCGGCACCGGTGACGACGATCCGCTGTGGGACGAACGCCTCCGGAGGGGTAGTCGGGTCTGGGTGGGCAGTCATGCCGCGAGCGTGGCACGGCGTGTCGGGTGCCGCACGGCGAGCCCGCTGCCACTCCCCGCAGCCCGGCGCGCCACCACCCTCCCGCGCCCGCGTCCTGGCTCGACGTGCGACATCGCCACTTCCCACCCATGCTGGGCGTAGCCCCCACCGGAAGGAGCGCGCCAGGTGTCGCACGTCCCTGCCCAGCCGATCGTCGAGGACGAGCGGGTCACCGTCGTCGTCGCCACGCGCAACCGCCGAGACGAGCTGCTGTCCGCGCTGGCCCACCACCGCGCCCGCGTCATCGTCGTCACCAACGGTGCCACTGACGGCACCGCCGACGCGGTCCGCGGCACCTACCCGTCCGTGGAGGTCGTCGAGCTGGCCAACAACGAGGGCGCCAGGGCGCGGACCATCGGCGTGCAGCGGGCGAACACCCCCTACGTCGCCTTCGCCGACGACGACTCCTGGTGGGCCCCCGGCTCGCTGGCGCGGGGTGCCGAGCTGCTGTCCGCCCACCCCCGGGTGGGGCTGCTGCACGCCCGGATGCTGGTGGGCCCGGAGGAGCGGCTCGATCCGCTCTGCGCCGAGCTGGCCCGCTCGCCGCTGCCCCGCCCGCCCGGCTCCCCCGGCCCGGCCATCCTCGGCTTCGCCGCCTGCGCGGCCATGGTCCGCACCGACGCGTTCCTGGCCGCCGGCGGCTTCGACGACGTCGTCCGCTTCCCCGGGGAGGAGGAGCGGCTCAGCCTGGACCTGGCCGAGCTCGGCTGGCAGCAGGCCTACACCGAGGAGCTGGTGGTCCACCACCACCCCTCCCCGTCCCGGCACGGCCCGGACGCCCGGCGCCGCGCGGTGACCCGCTCCGCCATCCTCACCGCCGCGCTCCGGCTCCCGGCCGGCACGGTGGCACAGCGGGTATGGCGCGCGCTCACTGGCGACGCCGCCACGCGGGGCGGTGCGCTGGACGCGCTGCGGGAGCTGCCCCGCGCGCTCGGCCGGCGGCGACCCGTCTCCGACGACGTGCTGGACCAGCTGGCCGTCCTGCACGAGCACGAGAAGTCCGCCACGGCCAGCATCGGCTGAGCACGCCGCGACCAGCCCCGGCACGGAAGGAGACCGAAGGATGAGGACCGTGGGTGGAGAGGCACCGCACCGCCGCGCCGTGGTGACCGGCGGCGCCGGTTTCCTCGGCAGCCACCTGTGCGAGGAGCTGCTGCGCCGCGGCTGGGCGGTGGTGTGCCTGGACAACTTCCTCACCGGCGCCACCACCAACATCGCCGAGTTCCTCCAGCACCCGCGGTTCGAGCTGGCGCACTGCGACGTCACCGAGAACGCCCATGTGCGCGGCCCGGTGGATCTGGTGCTGCACTTCGCCTCTCCCGCCTCGCCGGTGGACTACCTGGAGATGCCGATCGAGACGCTGCGCGTCGGCTCCGTCGGCACCGAGCGGGCGCTGGCGCTGGCACGGGACAAGCACGCACGGTTCGTGCTGGCCTCCACCTCCGAGGTCTACGGCGACCCGCAGGTGCACCCGCAGCCGGAGGACTACTGGGGCCACGTCAACCCGATCGGCCCGCGCGGCGTCTACGACGAGGCGAAGCGGTACGCCGAGGCGCTGGTGACCGCCTACCGGGCCACCTACGGGGTGGACACCGGCATCGTGCGCATCTTCAACACCTACGGCCCGAGGATGCGCCCGGCCGACGGCCGGGCGATCCCGACCTTCGTGCGGCAGGCGCTGGCCGGTGAGCCGGTGACGGTGTCCGGGGACGGCAGCCAGACCCGGTCGGTGTGCTTCGTCGACGACCTGATCGAGGGCGTGCTGGCGCTGGCGGACTCCGACCTGGCCGGCCCGGTCAACATCGGCAACCCCTGGGAGATGACGGTGCTGCAGATCGCCCAGGACGTCCTGGCCGCGACCGGCTCCACCTCCCACATCGAGTTCGTCGACCGGCCGGTCGACGACCCGGGGGTGCGCCGCCCCGACACCACGCTGGCTCGGACCCAGCTCGGCTGGGAGCCCACGGTCAGCTGGCAGGAGGGGCTGCAGCGCACTGTCGCCTGGTTCGCCGAGGAGCTCAGCCGGAGCGCCTGAGCGGCTGCTGCCCCAGCTGGGCGGTCACCGCCGCCCACACCTCGTCGGGGCCGATGGCGGTCAGCGCCGGGTCCACGCGGTCGGCGTGCGGGTCGCCCGGGCCCTCGCCGTGCCAGAGCACGGAGTGGCGGTCCTGGTCGATGGCCGGTCCCCACCACTGCGGCGGGGTGGGGCCGAACAGCAGCACCGACGGGGTCGCGAGCGCGGTGGCCAGGTGCGCGACGCCGGTGTCCCCACACACCAGCAGCCGTGCCGTCCCGACCAGATCGGCCAGCTCGGCCAGGTCCAGCCGCCCGGCCAGCGACCGCGGCCCCGGCACCTGCTCCACCACCGCGCGGCAGAGGGGCTCCTCCGCGGCCGACCCGGTCAGCACGACGGGGCGGCCGGACCGGACCAGCCGGCGAGCGAGGTCGGTCCAGCGGTCGACCGGCCACCGGCGCGCAGCCGACGCCGCGCCCGGGTGCAGGACGACCGCCGGTCCCCGGTCCCCGGTGGTGGGCAGCCGCAGGTCCTCGGCGCCGCAGTCACCGCCGGCGTGGCGGACCAGCCGGCACCAGCGAGCCACCTCGTGCTCGTCGGGCTCCCACGGCGGCCCCTCGTGCCCGGCCTCCGGGCAGCCGAAGGCCACCATCCGGTCCGGGCGCGTGGCCTGCAGCAGCCGGTGGCTCTGCGGTCCCCGACCGTGCAGGTTGACCGCCAGGTGCCCGCCCGGCCACCACTCCGTCTCCTCCAGCCACGCCGGCTGCAGTCCGTCGGTCGGCAGCACCGCGTCCACGACGCCGAGCCTGGCGAGCCACCCGCCCACGCCGGCGGGGGCGGCGAGCACCAGCCGGTGGTCCGGCCACGCCCGCCGCACCCCGCGCAGCGGTGCCACGCCGGTCAGCGCGTCGCCGAGGCCGAGGGCACGCAGCACGAGGACGTCACCGTCCCCGGGCCGGAGCCGGCCCGGCTCGCCGGTCATGGCCAGGACGGCTCGCCGGAGGCCATGACCACCATCTCCCTGATCTCGGAGCCGACCGGCTGGGTCAGCGCGGTGATCACGGCGCCCGCGGTGCTGGCCGGGTCGTTGAGGTCCTGGTCCGGCGCCGGCTTGAAGCGCTCGTCGCGGCCGTCGAAGAACGCCGTGCGCATGCCGCCCGGCACCAGGCAGGTCACCCCGACGCGACCGGCGTACTCGGCGGCCAGCGCCTGCGAGAAGCCGCGGATGGCGAACTTCGAGGAGGAGTAGGCCGTCGCGGCATCAGCCCCCCGCAGTCCGAGCGTCGAGGACACGGTGACCACGGTGCCGCGGCTGCGCTCCAGGTGCGGCAGGCAGGCCCGCACCACGGCGACGGTGCCGAACAAGTTGACCTGGATCACCCGCTGCCAGGCGTCCGGCTCGATCTCGGCCAGCGGTCCGCACGCGTCGGTGCCGGCCGCCGTGACCACCGCGTCGGGCGGTCCGGCGGTCGCCACCAGCTGCTCGACCGCCGCGGTGGCGCCGTCCCAGTCGGAGAGGTCGACGACCGCGTGCGGGACGTCGACCGACGGCGGGACCCGGTCCAGGACGGCGGGCCTGCCGCCGGCCTCGGTCACGGCGTCCACGACGGCGGCCCCGAGGCCGCCGGCGCCGCCGGTGACGTAGACGGTCCCGATCTCTCGCGTTGTCCTGCTCACTGCTCTCCTGTCGTTGTCGTCGTCTGCAGCGCGCGCTCGGAGCGCTCGATGATCTGCGTGGTCGAGTGGCCCCCGAGGTAGGGCAGGAACACCACCCGGCCGCCGTGCCCGCGCACGACCTGTGCCTCGGGCAGCTCGGTGCCGCCGTAGTCGCCGCCCTTGGCCCACACGTCGGGCGCGAGCGCGTCCAGGGCCTGGCGCGGGTCGTCCTCGTCGAAGACCACCACCGCGTCCACGCAGTCCAGGGCGGCCAGCACCCGGACACGGTCGGCCGCCTCGACGACGGGCCGGCCGGGTCCCTTGAGCCGGCGGACGGAGGCGTCGGAGTTCATCAGCACCACCAGCCGGTCACCCAGCCGCCGCGCCGCCTGCAGGGTGGCGACGTGACCGGCGTGGATGATGTCGAAGCACCCGCCGGTCGCGACCAGGGTCCCGCCGTCGGACCGCAGCCGGCGCGCCAGCGCCGTCAGCTGACCGGCGGTGGCGGGCTGGCCCTGCGAGTGCGGCTCGGCGGCCGCCGGTGCGCCCAGATTCGGGGCACGGGCAGGCGCGCCCTTCGCCTCGCGGTCCTGTCCCGCCGCCCGACGGCGGCTCGGGCAGGACCGGCGCTAGCG
>NZ_WIQI01000143.1 GCF_009602535.1 Ornithinicoccus halotolerans
AGCCGGACGGGTACGCCCGCGGTCTCACCGGCGAGGTGCTGCGCCGGGTCGAGGCCAAGGGCTGCCGGACCTGGCTGTCCACGCCGGGCGCACCGCCGATGGGCCGCTCCTCGGGCAGCGCGGCCCACGGGTCGCGCTGGTCCCCGGACTGCTGGCTGAGGTACCAGGCGACGCCGGCACCCACGGCCGAGAGCGCACCGAGGGCCAGCAGCATCCCGCCCTTGCGGCGCCGCTTCGGCGGGCGGATGACGGAGGCGACCGGGCCCTGCTGCTTGGCCACCAGGTCGTCCTTGCTGGCCTGCACGCTGGCCAGCAGCGCGGAGAGCTTCGGCAGCAGGTCCTCGACGATCACGTCGCGGGCGTGGTCCACCTTGGGCGCCACCCCGGCGACCGCCTGCTCGACCCGGGGCACGGCCGCGTCGATGCCGTGGTCCAGGCCGGCGACCGCACGGTCGCGGTACTCGACGGCGTGGGCGCCGACCGTGCCGGCGGCGGCCTGGGCGGCGGGGCCGACCCGCTCCCGGACGGTGTTCCGCATGGTGTCGGTGTGGTGCTGAGCCTGGTGGGCGGCGCGAGCCTTGGCCGCGACCGCTGCCTTCCTGGCGCGCCGGGCCCGAGAGGTCGCTTCTTCCCGCGCCTTCTCGGCCTTGCTCTTGCGGTGGAACACGGATCCTCCTGTTGTCTCGCCGATGGCCCCATCCTGCCTTGTCCCACCCCCGATGAGCCACCGCAGGGGGGAGCGGCCCGCGTGCGAGGATGGGGCCATGGACGTGACCCTGCACACCACCAAGGGCGACATCAGCCTGACCCTGTTCGCCGACCATGCCCCGAAAGCGGTCCGCAACTTCGTGGGCCTGGCCACCGGCGAGCAGGAGTACACCGACGACGCCGGCCGCAGCAACCCCACCCCGTTCTACGACGGCCTGGGCTTCCACCGCGTGATCCCCGGCTTCATGATCCAGGGCGGCTGCCCGCTCGGCGAGGGCACCGGCGGCCCCGGGTACACCTTCGACGACGAGATCAGCCCGGACAAGGACTTCCGGGAGCCGTACCAGCTGGCGATGGCCAACGCCGGCAAGCGCGGTGGCCGCGGCACCAATGGCTCGCAGTTCTTCATCACGGTCGGGGCGACCACCTGGCTGCAGGGCAAGCACACCATCTTCGGTGAGGTCAAGGACCAGGTCAGCAAGGACGTGGTCGACGCGATCGCCGCCGTGCCCACCGGGTCGATGGACCGCCCCCTCGAGCCGGTCGACATCACCACCGTCACCGTCCACCGCTGAGCGCCCACAGCGTGCGCTCGTGACGCACCCGGCCGCCGAGCAGGGCCCACCGGTCTGCCCACGCCACCCGGACCGGGTGGCGTACGTGCGCTGCCAGCGCTGCGGGCGGCCCGCGTGCCCCGACTGCCAGCGCGCCGCCGCCGTCGGCGTGCAGTGCCGCGACTGCGTCGCCGAGGGCGCCCGCCAGGTGCGCCGGCCCACGACGCGGTACGGCGCGGACGCAGCCGGCGGACGACCCACGGTCACCCTGGTGATCGTGGGGCTATGCGTGCTGGTGTACGTGGCCCAGCTCGCGCAGCCGGAGGTGACCCGGCAGCTGATGTTCCTGCCAGCCGCGGCGGAGGAGCAGCCGTGGCGGTTCCTCACCGCGGCGTTCGCGCACTCGCCGAGCACGGTGATGCACATCCTGTTCAACATGTACGCGCTGTGGATCACCGGCTCCTACCTGGAGCCGCTGCTGGGCCGGGTGCGGTTCCTGGCGCTCTACCTGATCAGCGCGCTCGGTGGCTCGAGCGGCTACCTGCTGCTGGCCCGGCTGCCGGAGGGCCGCGGCGACTTCTCGGGCTGGGTGACCCCCACCGTCGGCGCCTCCGGTGCGGTGTTCGGGCTGTTCGCCGCGGTGCTCGTGCTGAACCGGCACCTGGGCCGCCGCACCGCCGGCATCCTGGTGATCCTCGTCGCCAACACCGTCATCGGCTTCGTGGTCCCCGGCATCGCCTGGCAGGCCCACCTGGGCGGCGCCGTGACCGGGGGGCTGCTGGCCGCCGCGCTGGTGGTGACGTCGTCGTCGGGGCGGGACCCGGCGGCGGTCGCGCGGCGGCGCTGGCAGTGGCCGGCGCTGCTCGCCGTGCTCGCCCTGGTCGTCGCCGCGGCCGTGCTCCGGCTGGCGACCGTGGACGAGCAGGCGGTGCTGCGGATGCTCTACGGCGGCTGAGTTACATCCCTGTAGTTATCCCCAGCCTGTGGATAACCTGTGGGAAAGGTGCTGTGGACATGGTGTGGAAACCGCTGGGGACGGGTGGCACGCTGCACGGTAAGGCGAACCGTGCGCCCGGGCGCACGGTTCACGACACGCAGACACTGTCGCCGGCGGGGAGCCTGCCGGAGCGGTCCGTCGGCGCGGGTCAGCGCCAGCGGGTGGCCATGACGAACCCGGCCATGATCGCGCCGAGCCCGACGGCCAGGTTCCAGTAGCCGATCGGCGCCGGCCAGGCGCCGTCGCTGATGTAGAACGTCGCCACCCACAGCACGCCCAGCACCATGAGGCCGACCATGACCGGCGCGAACCACGACGGGTTGCCGACCTGCTGCGGCCGGGGCGGGGTCTGCTCCGGCGTCGGGCGCGAGGCGCGAGGGCGGCCCTTGGACTCCGGCACGGTGGGGACTCCTTCGACGAGGTGCGGGGCCCGCCCGCAGACGCGGGGCAGGGTCGTCGCCCCAGGATACGCGGCCCCGCCGCAGGTACGCTGGAGGGACCGCAGCAGTGCCTGTCGCCGTGCTGCCCGTCGCTCGTGGAGGACCGATGCCGCTACCCCAGCGCCCCACCGGGCCCTGGCGCGCGGCGGTGCCCGGCGTGATGCTGGTCGCCGGGCTGCTGTTCGGGACCTCGGCCGCGCTGGCCCGTGGCGGGGGCGGGGAGCCCCCGCAGAGCCTGCCGGACCTGATCCAGGAGCGCACCGAGCGGGTGGCCAGCCTCACCGAGGACGCGGCCGAGCTCGAGACGGAGGTGCGCTCGCTGGCCGAGGAGCGCAGCCCGGTGCGGGAGGTGAGCACGCAGGCCGACCGGCTGGCACCGCAGGTGGGTACCGCCGCGGTGGAGGGGCCGGCGGTGCGGGTCACCCTGGATGACGCCGGGTACACGTTGGAGACGCTGCCGGAGGGCTACACCGTCGACGACGTCGTGGTGCACCAGCAGGACGTGCAGGGCGTCATCAACGCGCTGTGGGCCGGGGGTGCGGAGGCGATGATGGTGCAGGACCAGCGGATCATCGCCACCAGCGCGGTGCAGTGCGTGGGCAACACCCTCTACCTGCAGGGCCGGGTCTACTCCCCGCCGTACACGATCACCGCCATCGGCGACCCGGAGCAGCTGCAGCAGGCGCTGGTGGACAACCCGGTCGTGGCCAACTACCGGGCCTGGGCCGACCTGCTCGGGCTGGGCTATGAGGTGACGGACCTGGGCGTCACCCAGTTCCCGGCGTTCAGCTCCTCGGTGCGCACGACCACGGCGAAGGCCACCGAGGTCAGCGAGCCGCTCCCGCCGCCGGTCGGGAACGGCGCGCGGTGAGGGCGCTGCGCGTACTGCTGCGGCTGGGGGGCGAGCTGGCGGTGACCGCCGGGGCCTTGGTGCTGCTGTTCCTGGTCTGGCAGCTGTGGTGGACCGACGTGCACACCGGGCGGCAGGTGGCCGACGAGGTGGCTGCGGTGAGCAGCAGCCTGGCGGCGGAGCCGCCCGGGCGCGGTAGCGGTTCCGCTGGTAGCGGCTCCGCCGGGAGCGGCTCGGCCGGCAGCGGCTCGGCCGGGAGCGGCGCGGCCGGCAACGACTCGGCCGGCAGCGGCCGGGACGGGGAGACCGGGACCGGCACTGCCGCCAGCGGGCTGCCGGAGGAGGTGATCGGCCTGGTGCACCTGCCGACGCTGGGGGAGCAGCGGGTGGTGCGCAGCGGCGTGGAGCGGGATGTCCTCGACCAAGGCGTGCTGGGCCACTACCCGGAGACCGCCGGACCTGGGAAGGTCGGCAACTTCGCCCTCGCCGGGCACCGCACCACCTACTCGGCGCCGCTGTGGGCGATCGACGAGCTGGCGCAGGGGGACCCCGTCGTCGTGGAAACCCGGGATTCTTTCCACGTGTACCGGGTGGAGCGGTCCCGGATCGTGGCACCCGACCAGGTGGAGGTGCTGGCGCCCGTCCCCGACCGGCCGGGCGAGGAGCCGGAGCAGGCGAGCATGGTGCTCACCACCTGCCACCCACGGTTCAGCGCGGCCCAGCGCTACGTCGCCTACGCGGGGCTGGACCGCAGCGTGCCGCGCGAGGACGGACCGCCGCCGGAGCTCGCCGAGGCCGACACGGGTACCGCGGCTGCGCGAGGTGCCGCGGCCCCGGCGGCCGCGAGGGCGGCCTGATGTACGCGGCGCTGTGGCGGGCGCTGCCGGGCGGCACCGCCGCCCGGGTCGTCCAGGTGCTGGTGCTGCTCGTCCTGGCGGTGGCAGTGCTGTTCCAGTGGGTGTTCCCGCTGCTGGCCGACTGGCTCGCCGTCGACGACGCCACCCTGGGGTAGCGGCCCGGCGGCCCTAGGTGCCGAGCGTGCCGCCGCTACGGCTGCTCGGTGGGGTCGCCCTCGTCGCCGGGCGGGTCCTCGGTCTCCTCGTCCTCGTCGCCGGTGGGCTCGGGCCCTTCGGTGGCGTCGTCCTCGTCGTCGGTCGGCTCGGGGTCCTCCGGCGGCGCGGTGACCGTCTCGGGGGGCGGTGCCGGTGTCGTGACGGTCTGCGTCGGCTCGCGGGAGACGGTGAGCTGCACCTCCGTGCCGTAGTCGACGACCGCACCGGGCTCGACCGACTGCTCGAGCACCTGGTTCGCGGGCACCTCGCTGGTCTCGACGTAGGTGATCTCGTCACCGTGGCTGAGCCGGTTGGCCTGGAGCTCGGCGATCGCCTCGGCGGCGTCCAGCTCCACCAGCTCCGGCACCTCCACCTGCCCGCTGGCGACGACGAGGGTGACCACGGTCTGCTGTGGGTCCACGGCCTGGCCGGTCTCCGGGTCGGTGCGGGTCACCCGGCCGGCGTCGAACTCCGGGTCGTGCTCCTCCTCGACCTCGTCGGCGACGGTCAGGTTCGCCTGCTCGAGCACGACGCGGGCGGCCTGCTGCCGGAAGCCGATCACGTTCGGGATGGTGACGTCGTCCGGGCCGGAGGAGACCTCGATGCGCACGGTGGAGCCGACCTCCACCTGCTCCTCGGGAGGCGGGTCCTGCCCAACCACCGTGCCCTCGGCCTGCTCGTGCACCACCCGCTCCGACGCGATCTCGAGCCCGCGCTCCTGCAGCCGCCGCTCGGCCACCTGTTCGGTGACCCCGACGACCTCGGGCACGGCGACCATCTCCGGCTCGTCGCCGCCCTGGCCGGGGCCCAGCACCTGGAACATCACCCAGCCCACCCCGGCCAGGGCCAGCAACGCGAGCAACCCCAGCAGCAGCCAGCCGCCGCGGTGCCGCTGCTCCCGCACCGGGATCTCGTCGGTCTCCTCATACCCGTCCAGCGGGTTGCCGTCGTCCCCGCCCCGCCGCGCCGACCACGACGCCTGGGGGCGGTGGCTGGCCACCACCCAGATCACCCCCTGGGTTCCCAGCCTGGACCAGCTACAG
>NZ_WIQI01000144.1 GCF_009602535.1 Ornithinicoccus halotolerans
TCGATCAGCGCGATGCCACGATTTGCGAGGGCCTGCTCGATCGCCTCGTCCAGCCGGGCCCGGGAGTCCGGGTCGGCCTCGTGGCCGGGCCGCACGTAGCAGCGGTAGGCGTCCACCGCCGCCAGCAGCTGCTGCAGGCCGTTCCGCAGCGCGGCCTCGTCGTGGTCGGGCAGCGCCTCGGTGGCCCGGCGCAGCAGCCGGTCCACCTCGGGCACCAGCAGCCTCCCGACCGCCTCCCGCTTCGCGGCCGCGACCACCTCCCCCAGCACGGGCTCGCCACCGGCGTGCTCCCACGCCAGGTCCACCTCGGTGACGGTCACCGGCGGCACCAGCGCGACCTGCAGCGCGGCGTTGGCGTCGTAGCCGGTGGTGCCCTCGCAGTCCCACGCGTCGGGCAGCCGTTCCTCCCCCTCGAGAATTTTCTCCACCCAGATGGGGGTGCCGGGGCGGCAGTGCCGAGCCAGCTCGGCGAGGTAGCCCTGCGGGTCGGCCAGGCCGTCGGGATGGTCGACCCGGAAGCCGTCGATCACGCCGCCGTGGTGCAGGTCCAGCAGCAGCCGGTGGGTGGCCTCGAACACGTCGGCCTCCTCCACCCGGATGCCGACGAGCTGGTCGACCTCGAAGAAGCGGCGGTAGTTGAGCACCCGGTCCCGTTCCCGCCAGCCGGCCAGCCGGTAGTGCTGGTGCGCCAGCACCCCGGCGACGGTCGCGGCGTCCGAGGTCGGGGACCCGTCCCAGCCCTGCGGCGTGGTGGCCCCTGCCACCGGGAGCACGTGGTCGTAGTAGCGCACCACCGGCTCACCCGCCGCCGGTCCCTCGTCGGGCCGGCCGGTGTCGAGCACGAGGGCGCCGGCGCGCAGCTCCTCGGCCACCGGGTGGCCCAGCACCGGCAGACCGAGCTGGCCGTCGAGGGCGGTCCAGTCGACGTCGAGCCAGTGCGCCCGGGCGGCGTGCCGGCCGCCGGCCAGGACCTCCCACACGACCGCGTTGCGCCACTGCGGCGCCACCAGCGCCATGTGGTTGGGCACGATGTCCACGACCAGGCCCAGCCCGTGCCGGTGACAGGCGGTGGCGAGCCGTTCCAGCCCCTCCCGGCCGCCGCGCTCGGCGTCGACCTGGCTGTGGTCGAGCACGTCGTAGCCGTGCGCCGACCCGGGCACCGAGGCGAGCACCGGCGACAGGTAGAGGTGGGACACGCCGAGCCTGCCGAGGTAGGGCACCTCGGCGGCGGCGTCGTCGAAGGTGTAGTCCCGGTGCACCTGCAGCCGGTAGGTGCCGGTGGCGGTGGGCCGGCCGTCGCGGCGGGCCGAGCGGGCGGGGCTGACGGCGCTGGTCATCGGTGTGGCACTCATTGCCGCCCAGTCTTCCACCCCAGGCGCCGCTGGTCGCCTCGTCGCGTCTCCTCCCCCCTCGGCCCCGCCCCGGCCCGCCGGGAGGGCCGGCGCCGCCTCCGGCACCACGGCCACCGGGGGCCGCCCACGAGGTGGCACCGGGCCGCTACCCTGGGTTCTTGGACAGAGCCTGAAAGTCTGTTTAGGGTTGAATGAACTGCTGAGGCGTGTGTGACACCCGGTGTTCGATGCGGTGGCGGCGCTGCCGCGGTCGGGGCCGGGCTCCCCGTCGGGTCGAGCCCGCGTGGTGCACCGGCAGGCGCCGCGACCGGCGGTGCGTCCGTCTCAGCCGTGCCTGAGCCAACGAACTGACCCCGACCAGGGAGAACCGTGCCAGCCATCGAGGCATCCGGCCTGACCAAGATCTTCGGCCGCCGCCCCAAGCGCGGGGTGCGCATGCTCCGCGAGGGAGCCGAGGTCGCGGACCTCCGGCGGGAGGGACTGACCCCGGCCGTCATCGAGGCCACCTTCGACGTGGCCCCGGGCGAGATCTTCGTCGTCATGGGGCTGTCCGGCTCGGGCAAGTCGACGCTGATCCGGATGGTGAACGGGCTGCTGGAGCCGACCGACGGCACCATCAAGCTGGACGGCCAGGACATCACCCACCTGTCCAAGGCCGGGCTGCGGGAGCTGCGGCGCAGCAAGGTGAGCATGGTTTTCCAGCACTTCGCGCTGCTGCCGCACCGCACCGTCGGCGAGAACGCCGCCTACGCGCTGCAGCTGCAGGGCGTCTCCCGCGACGAGCGGGAGCGCCGCGCCGAGGAGGCGCTGGCGATGGTGGGCCTCAAGGGGTGGGGCGGCTCGATGCCCTCCGAGCTCTCCGGCGGGATGCGGCAGCGGGTCGGCCTGGCCCGGGCACTGGCCTCCGGCACCGAGGTGATGCTCATGGACGAGGCGTTCAGCGCGCTGGACCCGCTCATTCGCAAGGAGATGCAGGACCAGCTGCTGGAGCTGCAGGCCGAGCTCGACAAGACCATCCTGTTCATCACCCACGACCTCAACGAGGCGATGCGCCTCGGGGACCGGATCGCGATGATGCGCGACGGCCGGATCGTGCAGGTCGGCACCGCCGAGGAGATCCTCAACGAGCCGGCCAACAACTACGTCGCCCAGTTCGTCGAGGGCGTCGACCGCAGCCGGGTGCTCAGCGCCGGCACCGTCATGGAGCCGCCGGTCGCGGTGGTCGGCCGGGACGCCGGCCCGCAGGCCGCGCACAAGCTGATGCGCGAGCACCAGACCTCCTCGCTGCTGGTCGTCACCCGCGAGCGCCGGGTCGAGGGCCTGGTGTGGGAGGACGACGTGGCCGAGGCGGTGCGGCAGGGGGCCGACCGGCTGCCGGTCAGCGCCGAGGGCGTGCCGCGCGTGACGCCGGACACCCCGCTGGCAGCCCTGTTCCACCACGCCGCAGCGACCCGCGCGCCGATCGCCGTGGTCGGCGAGAACGACCGGCTGGAGGGCGTCATCCCCCGGGTCACCCTGCTCAGCGCCCTGTCCGCCCCCACGGGGAAGGACCGCCCCGACGGCACCGACGGCACCGGGGGCGCCGGGGAGAGACCCGACGCGACCGCTGCCGGCGAGACCCCCCTCGACCCCGCAGGAGCGCGCTGATGACCCCGCTGACGACACCGATGCCGCCGGGCCTGCCCCGCATCCCGATCGGTGAGGTCGTCGCGGACGGCATCACCTGGGTCAAGCAGAACCTGGAGGCCCTCCTGGACGGCCTCACCGCGATGCTGTCGTTCCTGGTGGAGCTGTTCACCGACCTGCTGCTGGCGCCGCCCATGCTGCTCGGTATCGCGCTGTTCACCCTGCTGGCGCTGCTGGTGCGCTCCTGGGGGTTCGCGGTGTTCGCCCTGGTCGGGACCCTGCTCATCGCCAGCATGGAGCTGTGGGAGCCGGCGATGCAGACGCTCGGGCTGGTGCTGGTGGCCACCCTGGCGGCGATCGTCGTCGCCATCCCGATCGGAATCCTGGCTGCCCGCAGCGACACGGTCAGCACGATCGTCAAGCCGGTGCTGGACTTCATGCAGACGATGCCCGCCTTCGTCTACCTGGTGCCGGTGGTGATCTTCTTCAGCATCGGCGTCGTGCCCGGCGTGTTCGCGACCGTCGTCTTCGCGCTGCCGCCGGGGGTGCGGCTCACCGAGCTGGGCATCCGGCAGGTGGACAAGGAGACCGTGGAGGCCGGCGAGGCCTTCGGCGGCACGCCGGGGCAGATCCTGCGCGGCATCCAGCTCCCGCTGGGGTTGCCGACGATCATGGCCGGCGTCAACCAGGTGATCATGCTGGCGCTGTCGATGGCCGTCATCGCCGGCCTGGTCGGCGCCGGCGGGCTGGGCCAGCTGGTCGTCACCTCGATCTCCCGGATCGACGTCGCCCTCGGCTTCGAGGCCGGGCTGGCGGTCGTCATCCTCGCCATCTACCTGGACCGCATCACCGGCGCCATCGGCCAGCCCACCGGCCGGTCGCTGGGCGCCGTACTGCGGCGCCGGCGCGCGGAGACTGCCAGCCGGCAGCCCGCCGCCGCGACCGCAGGCTCGACGACCACGTGAGAGAGGGAAGGAACACCACATGAGGACCCACCGCACCATGACACCCAGAACCCGTCGGGGTGCCGCCGTCGCCGCGACCGCGGCGCTCGGGCTGGCATTGACCGCCTGCGGCAGTGACGACGGCGGCAACGGCGGCGAGGGCGGCTCCGGCGAAGGCGACGCCGAGGAGACGACCGGTGAGGCAGGCGGCGAGGGCGGCGGCACGATCACGCTCGGCTACATCCCGTCCTGGACCGACGGCCTGAGCACCGCCTACCTGCTGGAGAACAAGCTGGAGGCGGCCGGCTACACGGTCGAGCACCAGGAGATCAGCGAGGCCGGCCTGCTCTACACCGGCCTGGCCCAGGGCGACGTCGACATCTACCCGTCGGCGTGGCCGGAGGTGACCCACGCCTCGTACATGGACCAGTACGGCGACCAGATCGAGGACCTCGGCACCTACTACGACGAGGCCAAGCTGACCTTCGCGGTGCCCGAGTACACCGAGATCGAGTCCATCGCCGACCTCACCGAGAACACGGACATGTTCGGCGGCCGTATCTACGGCATCGAGCCCGGCGCCGGCCTCACCGAGGTCACCAAGGAGAGCGTCATCCCGACCTACGGGCTGGACGAGGCCGGCTACACGCTGGTGGAGTCGTCGACCACGGCGATGCTCACCGAGCTGGAGCAGGCCACCCAGGCCGAGGAGGACATCGTCGTCACGCTGTGGCGGCCGTTCTGGGCCAACTCCGAGTACCCGGTGAAGGACCTGGCGGACCCGGAGGGTGCGCTGGGTGAGTCCGAGGGGCTGCACTTCCTGGGCACCCAGGGCTTCTCCGAGGAGTTCCCGGAGGTCGCCGAGTGGATCGGCGAGATCCAGCTCTCCGACGAGGAGTACGGCGGGCTGGAGCAGTCCGTGGCCGTCGACAACCAGGACGACCCGGCCGCGGGCGTCGAGGCCTGGCTGGAGGAGAACCCGGACATCGTGCCGGACCTGGAGGGCTGAGCCAGCAGGCACAGCTCCCCACCTGACACGCCGGTAGCAGCGGGGCCGCCCCCCTCGGGGCGGCCCCGCTGTGCTGTGCGGGACTGGGCAGACCGCTCGGCCGGGACCCTGCGGCAGCCGTGGCCGCTACAGCCGGCGCATCGCGGTCGCGAGCAGCACCGGCTCGCCCACCTCGTCGGAGGCGTCCAGGTCGCAAACCGCCTCGATCACCCAGTCGCGGTGGCCGGCCGGGTCGGCGATGGTCTGCCGCACCTGCCACCGCCGCACCTCGGCCGGGCCGCTGTCGGGCACCCCGGGCACCGTGCGCACGCCCGGCTGCGGGCCGCGGCCGGCCTCGATGACCAGCAGCGCCGGGCCGCGGGCGTCGGCGTCGGTGCGGATCTCGTCGTGCTCGTCGTAGTAGGCCTCGAGCGCGGCGTCCCAGTCGTCGGCGGACAGCACCGGCTCGCGAGCCGGTTCCGGGCGCGCCGCGACGGCCGCCTCGAGCGCGGCCAGGCCGTCGACGTCGTCGCGGGCGGCCAGCTCGACCCGGCGGAACATCGCGTTGCGCACCATCACCCGGAACG
>NZ_WIQI01000145.1 GCF_009602535.1 Ornithinicoccus halotolerans
TGCGCCAGGCCGAGCTGGCCCGGGACCGTGCGCCGGCCGCTACCGCGCTGAGCCCGGAGCAGGAGGCGCTGCTGGAGAAGTACGTGGCCGCGTTCTGGGAGAAGGACGTCGACGCGCTCGCGGGGATGTTCACGGACGCGGCGGTGTGGGAGATGCCGCCGTTCCCCGAGTGGTACCGGGGCCCGGCCGACATCGCCCGGCTCATCGGGACCAAGTGCCCCGGCGGGCGTCACGACATGGTGCTGCTGCCGACCCGGGCCAACGGGCAGCCGGCGTTCGGCCTCTACATGCGCGGGGAGGACGGCGACCTGCGCCCGTTCCACCTGCAGGTGCTCACGCTGGAGGGGGACCGGGTGGGGCACGTGGGCGCGTTCTTCGACCAGTCGCTGTTCGAGCGGTTCGGGCTCCCCCCGATGGTGCGCGCCGATGATCCCGCGGTCCCCGCCGCGGTGACCGCGGGGGGCTAAGGTGGCGGCCGCCCTGCCCAGCGCGGCGGGGCCGGCCGGGGTGCCCGAGCTGGCGCTGCTGGAGCGAGCGGTGGCATACACCCGCTGGGTGCTGCCGGCGACGGCCGGGACCGACCCGACGGCGGCCACGCCCTGCCGCGGCTGGACCCTGCACGACCTGCTGGTGCACATGACCGACTCGCTGGCCGCCCTCGAGGAGGCCGGGGCGCGTGACCAGGTCGAGCCCTCCGCTGCGGTGACCGGGTACCCGCGTCCGTCCTGTCCCGAGCTGGTCGGGGTGCTACGGGACCGGGCCTGTGGCCTGCTCGCCGCCTGGACCCAGCGCGGGGGCGAGGCGCTCGTCGACGTCGCCGGCTCGCCGCTACGGGCTGGGCTGGTGGCCGCCACCGGCGCGCTGGAGGTGACCGTCCACGGCTGGGACCTGGCACAGGCCAGCGGGATGGCCGACCACCGGATCCCGGAGCCGCTGGCCGAGGACCTGCTGGCCTACGTGCCGCTGCTGGTCGGCCCCGGCGACCGCCCGGTGCGGTTCGCTGCGCCGGTGGCGCCCGAGCGGCCGGGGGCAGCCGCCCAGCTGCTGGCGGACTTGGGGCGGCGGGAGGCGAGGTAGGTCACCACGGGGGCGTCGCCCTCGTGGTGGTTCAGCGGCTGCGTGCGTCCAGCCGGCGCAGCACGTGGGGGCGGCCGGGCTCGGTCGTGGTGCTCACGGGCGGACAGTGTGGCAGGTAGGGTCCGCCAGCCCCAGCAGCCGCGCCCCGTTGCGCCACAGCACCGCCCGCAGCCACGCCTCCCCCAGGTCCCACCGGTGCAGCGCCTCCAGCTGGTGGGCATAGGAGTAGGGGATGTTCGGGAAGTCCGAGCCCAGCACCACCTGCTGCTCGAGGTCGGCCAGCCGCGCCGGCAGGTCCGGTGGGGAGGGGGAGTGCGCCTCGATGAAGTCGGTGCCGACCATGGTCGTGTCCAGGTGGACGCCCGGGTACCGCGCGGCGAGGTCGGTGAAACCGGTGTAGTCAGGCATGCCCATGTGGGCGATCACCAGCACCAGCCGCGGGTAGCGGCGCAGCAGCTCCTCGACAGGTGCCAGCCCGGTGTGCCGGCCCGGGTGCGGGTCGTGACCGGCGTGCAGCACCACCGGCGTCCCCGCCTCCTGCACCATCCCCCACACCGGGTCGAGCAGCGGGTCGGCTGGGTGGAAGTCGCCGACCCGCAGGTGCACCTTCCACAGCCGCACGCCCCGCTCGAGCGCCGCCGTGACGTAGCCGGGGGCCTCCGGCTCGGGGTAGAAGGTGCCACACCGGACGGCGTCGGGCACCCGGGCGGCGAAGTCCAGGCACCACTCCGTCAGCCAGCCCGCCATGCCGGGCTTGTGCGCGTAGGTCAGTGCCGGCACCGCGGCCAGTCCCAGCGCGCGGACCGTGGCCAGCCGCTCCTGCTCCGGCAGCCGGTACCGGATCGGCCAGGTCCCTGGGCCGCCCCAGCCGTGGGCGTCGAACCAGGCCCACACCTTCTCCAGCATGCGCTCGGGCAGGAAGTGCACGTGCACGTCGGCGAGACCGGGCAGCTGCAGTGCCGCGACGTAGCCGGGCACGTCGGCGTCGGCGCGAGGGGGTTGCGGGCTCACCGGGCCAGTCTGCCCCGGCCGCGGCCAGACCGGCATGATGGGCCCATGACCAGCGACAGCCTGGCGCTCGCCGCCCGCCACGCCGACGACGTCATCGCGCTGCGGCGCGCGCTGCACCAGGTGCCGGAGGTGG
Source organism: Ornithinicoccus halotolerans (assembly GCF_009602535.1). Lineage (GTDB taxonomy): Bacteria > Actinomycetota > Actinomycetes > Actinomycetales > Dermatophilaceae > Ornithinicoccus > Ornithinicoccus halotolerans. The sequence goes on from NZ_WIQI01000145.1 coordinate 2,222, forward strand.
GGCTACGGCTGCCCGTGACCCAGCAGCTGGTCCTCGACGCGCTGGCCGGGCTGGGTCTGGAGGTCACCACCGGGGCGGGGCTCGACTCGGTCGTGGCGGTGCTGCGCGGCGGCGCCGGTGACTCCAAGGACCCGCAGCGCCAGGTTGTGCTGCTGCGCGGCGACATGGACGGGCTACCGGTGACCGAGGAGGTCGACGTCCCCTACCGGTCGAGGCACGAGGGGCGGATGCACGCGTGCGGGCACGACCTGCACACCGCCGGGCTGGTCGGGGCGGCGCGGGCGCTCTGCGAGGTCCGTGACGAGCTCGCCGGGGACGTGATCCTGATGTTCCAGCCCGGCGAGGAGGGGCCCGGCGGGGCGGAGCCGATGCTGGCCGAGGGGCTGCTCGACGCGGCCGGGGCGGGCCGGCCGGTCGTGGCGGCGTACACGGTCCACGTGTTCGCCGCCGAGCAGCCGCTGGGCCTGTGGACCGCGCGGCCGCGGGAGATGATGGCTGCCGCCGACACCGTCACCGTGACCGTGCAGGGCCGTGGCGGGCACGGCTCCCAGCCGCACCGCGCGCTGGACCCGGTCCCGGTGCTGTGCGAGATCGTGCTGGCGCTGCAGTCGACGGTGACCCGCAGCTTCGACGTGTTCGACCCGGTGGTGCTCACCGTGGGCCGCATCACCGCCGGCACCAAGGACAACATCATCCCCGACGGCGGCGAGCTGGCGGCGACGCTGCGGACCTTCTCCGCGGCCAACCGGGAGCGGGCGATGGCCCTGATCGAGCGCGTCGTCACGGGGGTGGCGGCGGCGCACGGCCTGGCGGCGGAGGTCGGCTTCAGCGAGGGCTACCCGGCGACGGTCAACGACGAGGTGGAGTACGCGCGCGGCCGGGAGGTCGTCGAGGAGCTGTTCGGTCCGGACCAGTTCGCGCTGCGCGAGCTGCCGGAGATGGGTTCGGAGGACATGTCCTTCGTGATGGAGCAGGTCCCCGGCGCCTACTTCTTCCTCAGCGCCTGCGACGCGCCCGACCCGCAGCTGGCGCCGAGCAACCACTCCCCCCGGGCGCGGTTCGACGACTCCGTGCTGGCCGACGCCGTTGCCTGGCTGGTGGAGATGACCCGGCGCCGGCTCGCCGGCTGAGGCGGCGGCCGTGCAGCCGCTGCCCGAGGCGGTCGTCGCCGGGTACCTGCTGGTTGCGGCGGTGCTCGGGGTGGCTGGGGTCGGCACGCTGGCCCGGCCCGGCCTGGCGGCGGCCGGCGCGGCCACGCTCGGGTTGCCGCGGGCGCTGACCGGGGTGCGGGCGGCGCGGGCCCACGGGGGGCTGGAGCTGCTGCTGGCGGCGGCGCTGCTGCTGCCCGCACCGGTGGTGCGGTGGCCGGCGCTGGCGGTGTTGCTGCTGCTCGGCTGCTACCTCGGGATGGTCGCGCTGGCGGTCGCCCGGGGTGGCGAGGGTGACTGCTACTGCTTCGGCGCGTTCGGGTCCTCCCGACTGGGCGGGAGGACCGTGGCGCGCAACGTGCTGCTGCTCGCAGTCGCGCTGCTGGTGACGCTGGACGCCTGGCGGGGCGGGTCGGTGCCTGCGCACCTGGCGGCGGCCGGGGGGCGGGCCGGCTGGTGGCTGGTGGCGGTCGCGGTGAGCGTCCTGGTCGCGCTGCTGCTGCGGGGCGGGAGCGAGGCAACGACCAGTCGCGGTGCCGTGGAGCGGGCCGGGGCGTGGGTGGGCGGCACCGTCCCGGACGCGACCGTCGAGCTGGAGGCGGCCCCCCGCTCACTGCGTGAGCTGGCGGCGGAACGCCCACGGCTGCTGCTGTTCCTGTCACCGAGCTGCGGGCCCTGCCTGCACCTGTCCGACCGGTTGGAGGAGCTGCGCGAGCGGCTGCCGGGCACCGGTGTCCACGTGGTGACACCGCTGGGCACCGAACGACTCACGGCGGAGCAGCGCAGCTGGCGGGCCGGGCTGCTGGTCGACCCGGGGCGGACGGCGAGCGACGCGCTCGGGGTGCGGGAGCCACCGGCGGCGGTGCTGCTGGCCGGTGAGCAGGTGGTGGCCGGGCCGGTGCACGGGCCGGAGGCGGTGCTGCGGCTGGTCGACGACGCCGAGGCGGGACGGCTCGCCGGGCACTGACCGGCGGCCCAGCCGGGTCAGCGAGCCGAGGCGACCTCAGTCGTCGTCATCATCGTCATCGTCGTCGTCATCGTCATCGTCATCGTCGTCGTCCCAGTCGTCGTCATCGTCGTCGTCGCCGGTCGGAGAGACGGGGGTCGGCGAGACCGGTTGCGGGCTGCTGGTTGGGCTGGGGGAGGAGCCGGAGCCAGCAGTGCTGCTCGAGCCGGAGGTCGAGGACGACCCTGCGGTACCGGTGGGGCTGCTGCCGCTACCGGAGGAGCCGCTGCCAGTCCCACCGCCGGTGGAGGCGGGGTCGTTGGCCTGGGTCTGCTCCTTGCCGGTCTGCTGCTGGCCCTCCTTGGCGCGGCGCTCACGCTGCTGCTCGGCCAGCCGCGCCTGCCGCTGCTGGGCGCGGTCCCACTCCGCCGGCAAGGCCGTCAGGCCATTGGCGAGTGCGTTCAGCTGTCGACGCTGCTGCGCGTCCAGGCCCGTGGCCCGCTGCTGGCCGGCGGGGCTGCCGACCGCCGCGGTGGAGCGGGCGTCGTCGGCGGTGATCACCACACCGGCCTCGGGGTCGATGTCCTCGGCCTGGGCGTCCTGCCAGAGCCAGACGCTGGTGGCGCCCAGCAGCAGCAGTGCGAGTGCGGAGGCGAGCAGCTTCATGGCACCCAGTGTCCGCCACCGGCGTGGGACCCCGATGAGACCACCATGAGAGAGCTCTCATCGGCCGCGCCCGCCACCAGCCGCTCCCACCACTGCAGGGCAACCGCCCGGTCCGCGGGCCGGTAGGCGTGCACGCAGGCGAGCCGCAGCGCCGTGGCGGCGGCGTAGGCCCGGGTGCGCTCCGGGTCGACGCCGGACCCGTCGAGCACCCGGTCCACCGCGGCCAGTGCCACGCCCGTCCGCGCCGGGCTCCACCGCCCCTGGTCGCGGCGCAGCAGCAGGTGAACCCGGAGGTTGGCCAGGTCCAGGGCCGGCTCGGCGAGGGTGAGGGTGTCGAAGTCGAGCAGCCCGATCGAGGCCCCGTCGCCCGCCAGCAGCTGCTTGTCGTGCAGGTCCCGGTGGGCGGGCACCGGTGGCTGCGGGGAGCCCGCGGCCAGCAGGCCCGCGACGCGGCTGAGGGCGGCCCAAGCTCAACTACGTGTCGAAGGCCATCGAGATCTGCCGCACC
>NZ_WIQI01000146.1 GCF_009602535.1 Ornithinicoccus halotolerans
TCGGCGCCATCGCGTCGGTGGCCGCCCGCGCCAGCGCCAGCAGCTCACCCGATCCACTGAGCGCGCCGTGCGTGGCCAGCGCGAGCGCCAGGGCCGACTGACCGCTCGGCTCGGCGTTGTCCGCCCGGGTGCGGGGCGTCAGGACCAGCCGCTCGCCGTCCGCCGGGACGTCGGTGAACTCGCCGCTGCCGTCACCGAACCGGTCCAGGGCGTCCCGCAGCAGCTGGTCGGCCTGGCGGAGCCATCCCGGGTCGGTGGTCACGGCGTGCAGCACGTCCAGCGCCTCGACGACGTTGCCGTAGTCCTCCGCCACCGCCCCTGCGGCTCCGACCGCGCCGTCACGGGAGGAGCGGCGCAGCCGGCCGTCGACCACGTGGAGCCGCAGCAGGTGTCGCGCGCACCGCTCGGCCGCGGTCACCCACGCCGGCTCCTGGAGCAGCCAGCCGGCCTCGGCGAGGGCGGCGACGGCCAGGCCGTTCCACGCGGTGACGACCTTGTCGTCCCGGCCCGGCTGTGGGCGCTCCTGGCGGGCCGCGTGCAGCCGGGACCGGGTTCGTGCCCACCACTGCGGGTCGTCGGGGTCGGCCCGCAGCTGCAGCGTGGAGGTCCCGTGCTCGAAGGTGCCCTCCGGCGTGACCGAGAGCAGCGCCGCAGCGCGGCCCCCGTCCGCCGCGCCGAGGACCTCGCGCAGCTGCCCCGGAGTCCACACGTAGGTCAGCCCCTCCCGGCCCTCGGTGTCGGCGTCGAGGGAGGAGGCGAAGCCGCCCTCGGCGGTGAGCAGGTCGGTGAGTAGGAACTCGGCGGTCTCCCGGGTGACCCGCTCCGCGAGGGCTCGGGTGTGCTGCCCGCCGTGCACGGCCACCCGGGCGTAGAGCCGCAGCAGCAGGGCGTTGTCGTAGAGCATCTTCTCGAAGTGCGGGACCACCCACGCGGCGTCGACGGAGTAGCGGGCGAACCCGCCGGCGAGCTGGTCGTAGATGCCGCCGCGGGCCATCGCGGTGGCGGCCCGCTCCACGACAGCCAGCGGCTGGGCGTCGCCGGTGCGGACGTGGTGGGCGAGCAGGAAGGTCAGCGCCATGGAGGGCGGGAACTTGGGCACCGAGCCGAGGCCACCGTGCCGGCGGTCCTCCCCCGCGGTGAGCGCCTGCGCGGCGCCACGCAGCGCTGCCGGGTCGACGAGGCCCGGCTGGGCGAGGCGTTGCTGCCCGTCCTCGTCGGCCGGCGCCTCCGCGGCGGGGGCGTCCTGGGCCTGCCGGAGCACTGACACCACGTGGGCCCCGCCCTGGCGGACCTCATCCTCACGCTCCCGCCACGCGTGGGCCGCGGCGGAGAGCAGCTGCAGGAACTGTGGCTTCGGCAGGTAGGTGCCCGCCCAGAACGGCTCCCCCTCCGGGGTCAGCAGACACGTCATCGGCCACCCGCCCTGCCCGGTCATCGCGGTCGTGGCGCTCATGTAGACGGTGTCGACGTCGGGCCGCTCCTCGCGGTCCACCTTGACGGCGACGTAGTCCGCGGCGAGCGCGGCCGCTACCTGCTCGTCCTCGAACGACTCGTGGGCCATGACGTGGCACCAGTGGCACGCGGCGTACCCCACCGACAGCAGGACGGGCACGTTGCGGCGACGCGCCTCGGCGAAGGCCTCCTCCCCCCACTCCCACCAGTCGACGGGATTGTGCTGGTGCTGCAGGAGATACGGCGACGTCGCGGTCGCGAGGCGGTTGGCCATCGGCGCCTCCCTTCCTCAGTGAGCCCAGCGATGCACCCACAGGACCACGACAACACACCGGGACATCGCTGTCACCCCAGGGAGGTACCGGGCCTCCCGGCCTCCGCCCCGGAGCCAGCGGCCACGCGTCGCCACCGGGAGCCGCCCCTCCTCGGAGGTCATGGTGAGCTGCTGCCGCGCCCGGCTGACCAACGGACGCACCTGTCCATCGTTCCGATGTGGTCAACAAACCATCTGGATCGGGTCAGGACCCTTTCCTCGGTGGTCGCGTCGGCGTCATTGTCGTCGGCACCCGGGTCCCCGCCCGGGGTGTCGCCGTCTCAAAGGAGAGCACCGATGACGCGTCCGCACCGTCGACCTGCCGCGCTGGCCGCCGCGCTCGCGCTGGCCGCGACCGCCACCGCCGGCCCGGCGCTGGCCGCTGCCGGGCAACCGGAAGACCGCTCCGGCACCAGCAGCTACCTGGTCATGCTCGACATGCAGCAGTACCGAGGCGCCGAAGGGGTGCTGCCCCAGCAGGCCCGCGACCGAGTTGCCGCCGCCACCGCCACCGCCGTGCAGCGGCTCACGACGCGTGGGGTCGTCGTCGAGCACGAGTACTCGGCGCTGGGTGGCTACGCGGCCCAGCTCACCCGCGCCGAGGCCGCCCGGCTCGGTCGTGACCCCGCCGTCGCGTCGGTCAGCCCGGACGGCGCGGTGAGCATCAGCGACACCCAGCAGGACGCCACCTGGGGCCTGGACCGCGTCGACCAGCGCACGCTGCCCCTGGACGGCAGCTACGGCCACACCGCGGCCGGCGTCGGCGTCGACAGCTACATCGTCGACACCGGGATCCGCAGCGACCACGAGGAGTTCACCGGCCGCGTCGCCCCCGGCTACAACACCGTCCGGGGCCGCAACACCACGGAGGACTGCAACGGGCACGGAACCCACGTGGCGGGCACCGTCGGAGGGGCCACCTACGGCGTGGCCAAGGAGACCACGCTGATCCCGGTGCGGGTCCTCAACTGCCGCGGGTCGGGTACCTGGTCCGGGGTCGTGGCGGGCATGGACTGGGTCGCCGCGAACGCGGACGGCCCGTCGGTGGCCAACCTGAGCCTGGGCGGCGCCGCCAGCTCCGCCGTGGACGACGCGGTGGCCCGCATGGTCGCGGCCGGTGTCACGGTGGCCGTCGCCGCCGGCAACGACGGCGCTGACGCCTGCGGCTCTTCGCCCGCCCGGGCCGAGGCCGCGCTCACTGTCGGGGCTACCGACTCCGGTGACGACCGCCCCTCCTGGTCCAACTGGGGCAGCTGTCTGGACCTGTTCGCCCCCGGGGCGTCGATCACCTCGGCATGGCACACCTCCACCACGGCCACCAACACCATCTCGGGCACGTCGATGGCCTCGCCGCACGTGGCGGGAGCGGCCGCGCTCTACCTGGAGAGCAACCCCGGGGCCGAGCCTGGTCAGGTCAACGACGCGGTGACCGGTGCCGCGACCGGCGGGGTCGTGCAGGGCTCCGGAGCGGGCTCGCCGGAGCTGCTGCTCTACACCCCGGAGCTGCAGTGAGGCGGTAGCCCCGGCCGGTTGGTCGGGACGGGCCCGCGGTGGCCGCGAGCGGCGACCGCGGGCCCGCAACGGTCCCGGACCCCGCGTGGGGCGAGGACGAGCACGCGCTGGTCCAGTGGCTGGCTCGGGCGGGCGCCGCGGACGGGGTGGGCCCGGGGTTGCGCCCGACGCCGTCAGGTCGCGAACCCCCTCGGTTGCGGGTAGGAAGGGGGGAGTAGCACCCGTGCCTCACCCCAGGAGCTGGAACCATGACTGACACCAACACCCTGTCCCGCGCCATGCACGACGTCGGCCTCGCCGCCTGGTTCGGGGGTTCCCTCATGGGCGCCGTCGGGCTGAACGGCGCGACCGGCCAGGCCAGGGACCCGCAGGAGCGGACCCGCCTGTCCTCCCTCGGCTGGGCCAAGTGGACCCCCGTGCAGGTGGCCGCCGTCGGCGTCCACGCCATTGGCGGGCTCGGCCTCATCGGCGGCAACAAGGGCCGGCTCACGGCCGACTCGGACACCAAGACGAACACGGCCGTGAAGGCCTCCCTCACCGTCGTGGCCGCTGCCGTCACCGCCTACTCCGGCATGCTCGGTCGCAAGGTGGCGATGCACCAGGAGGAGGGCGCTCACGGCGCCACCGAGCCCTCGCAGGTGGCCAGCGACGAGCTGGCGTCCGCGCAGAAGCAGCTGAAGGCCGCCCAGTGGGCGATCCCCGCCCTCACCGGCGTGCTGGTGGTGCTCGGCGCTCAGCAGGGCGAGCAGCAGCGTGACACCCGGGGGCTGCTCGACATCTTCTGAGCCGGCAGGCTCATCCCCGCTGGCGGTGCCGGCACGGTGACACGGCTGCTGCGGTGCAGCGGCCGTGTCACCGTGACCGGCGTGCCTGCTCAGCAGCCGCCGAGGCCCGCTCCAGCCAGCGGGGCGGGGCGCCGTAGCGCTGCGTCTTGACCAGCCGGCCGTGGGCGCAGTCCTCGACCAGCGTCGCCAGCCGGGCGCGCCGGGTCTCCTCCCGCTTGGCGGTGGTCACCCACGTGACGCACACCCGCCGGTAGGTCGCCGTGGCCTGCTCCCAGAACGCCTGCGCCGCGGGGTCGGCCGCCAGCACGGCGGCGAACTGCGGCGGCAGCCGGTCGCTCTCGGCCCGCTCGTAGGAGTACACCCCGCACCGGTCGGGGCGACGCTGCTCGAACACCGCCATCCCGGCGGGCGTCATCCGGCCCTCGGCGATGAGGCGCTCCACGTGGGCGAGGTTGACGCTGCTCCAGTGGCTGCCCGGCCGGCGCGGGGTCCAGCGTTGCCGCCGCGTGTCCTCGTCGATGCGCTGGGACACCGAGTCGATCCAGCCGTAGCACAGCGCCTCCGGCACCGCCTGCTCCCAGGTGAGCCCCCGGTCGGCCACGTGCTTCTTGCGCAGCCCCATCCACAGCTCGGTCGCGGTGGCGTGGTGCAGCTCCAGCCAGGCCCGGAACTCCTCCGGCCCGGTGAAGAACCGGGCCGGCCGTTCGGGCGTGCCGCCCAGCACCCCGGGTTCGCTGGTCATGGCTGCAGCCTGCCACGACCCGCCGACAGCGCTCAGCCCGGCTGCAGCGCCTTGACGATGGTCACCGCCTGGGTCAGCCACCGCTGTGTCCCGGGGGAGGTGCCCGGGCCGGCGTCCTCGGCCAGCGCCCAGAGGGCGTTGCGCACCATCCGCAGGACGCCGAACGCCCGGGCCCGGTCCGGGTCGATGCCGGCGGCGTCACACACCGTCTCCAGCCGCAGGTTCAGGTGGACCCGGACGTCGTGGGCTCGCTCCGCCTCGCCCCACCGGTTCCACAGCACCGGGGCGACCGCGAACGCGGGGTCGGCGGCCATCACCTTCGGGTCGATCGCGACCCACTGGCGGGGGTCCGGGCGGCAGAGCACGTTCTGGCCGTGCAGGTCGGTGTGGACCAGCCGGTCGTCGACGCCCGGCTCGGAGGCCAGCTGCTCGGCGAGCGCGCGGGCCTGGAGCAGCATCCGACGCGGGAACCGGCGGCCGGCCGGCTCCGCGTGGGCGGCGTCGATGTCCGCCAGCAGCCGCCGGAGGTGGTCAGCGAGCCGCGGCGCCCACGGGGGAGCGGGGCGGTCGAGCCAGTCGGCCAGCAGCGGGAACACCCACTGGAACAGCACTGCCACCGCCAGGACGAGCAGCACCAGCACCTGG
>NZ_WIQI01000147.1 GCF_009602535.1 Ornithinicoccus halotolerans
GCCCGGCGCACCTACGCGGGGCGGCCTCCTCCGCGACGGGCACCGGGGCCGGCCAGCAGGAAGGCGACACCGGCGACCTGAGCCGGGAGCAGCAGGAGGACCACACCCGGGAGCTGAGCGCGGCCGGCGCCGGCCGCGGCCGACCGGTCGCCTGGCTGGAGTTCGACGGCGACCGCCACGCGCTCACCGGGGCGGTCACGACGATCGGGCGGGACCAGTCGGCCACCATCGTGCTGGACGACCCGGGTGTCTCCCGCCGCCATGCCGAGGTGCGGATCCGGCAGGACGGCCCGCACGTGCAGCTGCTGGTGCGCGACCTGGACTCCACCAACGGCACCTTCGTCAACGGGGACGAGATCGGCACCGAGGAGCTCAGCGACGGCGACCGCCTGACCATCGGGCGCACCACGCTGGTGGTGCACGTGGATCGAGGCCGATGAGCGAGCTCACCCTCAACGCCATCCGACTGGGCCTGCTGGTACTCCTGTGGGCCTTCGTGTTCTCGGTCGCCGGGGCGCTGCGCGCCGACCTCTACGGCACCCGCGTCGTGTCTCGCACCTCCCGACCCGGCGAGTCGCGCCGAAGCGGCTCCCGCCGCCGGCGCGGGCCCACCCACCTCACGGTCGTCGCCGGCTCGATGCGCGGCACGTCGGTGCCGCTCAGCGAGGGCGGCCTGCTCATCGGCCGCAACCCGGAGTGCTCACTGGTGCTCAGCGACGACTTCGCCTCCGGCCGGCACCTGCGCATCCTCCCGGGTGAGGACGGTGCCTGGTACGCCGAGGACCTGGGCTCCACCAACGGCACCTACGTCGACAACCAGCGCATCCTGCGCCCCACCCGCCTCGGCCCGGGCTCGCAGGTCCGCATCGGCCAGACCGTGCTCGAGCTCCAGCGCTAACCCATGACGCTCGCGCTCCGGTACGCCGCCCGCTCCCACATCGGTCTCGGCACCAAGTCCCGCAACGAGGACTCCGCCTACGCCGGGCCGGAGCTGCTGGTCATGTGCGACGGCATGGGTGGCCACGCCGCCGGTGACGTCGCCAGCTCGCTCGTTGTCGGCGAGCTCGTCCACCTGGACGGTGAGAGCCACGGCGGGGACGACCTGCTGGCGGTGCTCGAGGAGTCGATGCTGGGCGCCAACGCCTCACTCGGTGAGGTCGCCGAGCAGACGCAGGCGCTGGAGGGCATGGGCACCACCTGCATCGCGATGCTGCGCTCGGGCAGCAAGCTCGCCGTCGCCAACGTCGGGGACTCCCGCGCCTACCTGCGCCGCGGCAACCGCGTCACCCAGATCACCAAGGACCACTCGTTCGTGCAGAAGCTGCTCGACGAGGGACGTATCGACGAGGAGGAGGCGCTGCACCACCCGCAGCGCTCCCTGGTGACCCGGGTCCTCACCGGCCGTGACGAGGACCGGCCGGACCTGTCGATGCGGGAGCTGCGGGAGGGCGACCGGCTGCTGCTGTGCACCGATGGCCTGACCGACTACGTCGCCGTCGACACGGTCGCTGACCTGCTGCGCACCGGCAGCAGCGCGGTGGAGGTGGCCAACCGGCTGCTGGAGATGGCACTGCGCGCCTCCACCCGCGACAACGTCACGGTGATCGTCGCCGACGTCGTGGCCCCCGGCGCCGGCTCCACCGACCCGCAGGTCGTGGGCGCCGCCAGCGAGCGCCGCGGCGGCGGCGACCTCTCCGCCGCGGCCACCCCGGCCGAGAAGGCCGCGGCCCTGGCCCGGGCCGTGCACGGCCCCGAGGGCGAGGCCCCCGAGCTGGCCGAGGAGAGCGACCGCCACCCGGTGCTGCGCTGGGTGCGGCGGGCCATGGTCGGGCTCGTGGTCCTCCTCGTCGTCGCGGCCGGGCTCTGGGCCACCTACGGCTGGAGCCAGCAGCAGTACTACGTCGGTGAGGCCGACGGTCAGGTCACCATCTTCCGCGGTGTCTCCCAGGACCTGGGGCCGATCGCGCTCTCGGAGCAGGAGGAGCAGACCGGCCTGCCGGTGGCCGACCTGCCGAGCTACTACCAGGACCAGGTGGCGCGCACCATCTCCACCGACAGCCGGGAGGGGGCCGACGCGCTCGTCAGCGAGCTGCGGGCCCTTGCCGCGCAGGACTGCCCGCCGGGGACCGCGCTGCCCTCGCCCGAGGCCACCGCCGGACCGGAGACGACGGCCGGGCCGACCGCGGCCCCGCAGCAGGAGGAGACCGTGGACGCCGCCGGGAGGGAGTGCGACCGGTGAGTACCGTCACCTCCGTCCGCCCACCCACCGGCCGGACCACCGAGCTCGTCCTGCTGCTGTTCGCCGTCGGCATCGTCGTGCTCGCCTACATCAACGTCGACGTCGCGGTCACCGGGGAGGTGCCCCCGGACCTGCTGGTCCATGGTCTCGGCCTGCTGGGGGTGGCGCTGGCCTTCCACCTGGTGCTGCGCTGGCGGGCCTCCTACGCCGACCCGCTGCTGCTGCCGATCGCCACCCTGCTCAACGGGCTCGGGCTGGTGATGATCCACCGGATCGACCTCGGCGAGGGACGCGACCTGACCTCCGGGGTCGCCGGGCGGCAGCTGCTGTGGACCGCGCTGGCGGTCGCCATCGCCGCCGCGGCGCTCATCCTGGTGCGCGACCACCGGCTGCTGCGCCGCTACACCTTCCTCGCGATGGCCACCGGTCTGGTCCTGCTGCTGCTGCCGATGCTGCCCATCATCGGCCAGGAGCAGTTCGGCTCCCGGCTGTGGATCGCGATCGGCCCGTTCAGCATGCAGCCCGGCGAGCTGGCCAAGATCGCGCTGGCCATCTTCTTCGCCGGCTACCTGGTCAGCACCCGCGACGCGCTGTCGCTGGTCGGCAAGCGGGTCCTCTTCCTGCAGCTGCCCCGCGGACGCGACCTCGGCCCGATCCTGGCCGCGTGGCTGATCTCGCTGCTCATCCTGGTGGGGCAGCGCGACCTCGGCTCCTCGCTGCTGTTCTTCGGGCTGTTCGTCGCCATGCTCTACATCGCCACCGAGCGGGTCAGCTGGATCGTCATCGGGCTGACCCTGTTCCTGGGCGGGGCGCTGCTGGCCTGGCAGCTGTTCAGCCACGTGCAGGTGCGCGTCAACCTCTGGCTGGACCCGTTCAGCCCCGACGCCAGCTCCGACCAGGTCGCCCGCGGCCTGATGGGCATGGCCCACGGCGGCATGGCCGGCACCGGGCTGGGGCAGGGCTACCCGTTCGAGACCTACCTGGCCAACAGCGACTACATCATCGCCAGCTTCGGCGAGGAGCTCGGCCTGGTCGGGGTGTTCTCGATCATCCTGCTCTACGCGCTGCTGGTGGAACGCGGGCTGCGCACCGCGATCGGCGCACGGGAGGGGTTCGGCAAGCTGCTGGCCGCCGGGCTGTCGTTCGCGATCGCGCTGCAGTGCTTCGTCGTCATCGGCGGCATCACCCGGGTCATCCCGCTGACCGGGCTGACGACCCCGTTCATGTCCGCCGGCGGTTCCTCGCTGCTGGCGAACTGGGTGATCCTGGCGCTGCTGCTGCGCATCAGCGACCACGCCCGCCGGCCCGCCCCGGACGGCACCGAGCGACCGCGCCGCCGTGCCACCGCCACCACCACCGCGCCGGCCACGGCCACGGGAGGTGACCGGTGAACACCCCGATCCGCCGGCTGGCCGTGCTGGTCTCGCTGATGTTCACCGCGCTGCTGGTCGCCAGCACCTGGGTGCAGTTCGTGCAGGCCGAGTCGCTGCGGGAGCGGCCGGAGAACCGCCGCACCCTGCTGGACACCTACAGCCGGGACCGTGGCGCCATCCTCCTGGACGGCACCCCGATTGCCCGGTCCGAGCCGACCGATGACCGGCTCCGCCGGATCCGCACCTACCCCGAGGGCAGCCGCTACGCCCACATCACCGGCTACTTCAGCTTCGTCTACGGCGCTGCCGGTGGGCTCGAGGGTGCCCGCAACGCCGTGCTGGCCGGCACCGCCGACGAGCTGTTCTACCGCCGCCTCGTGGACATGGCGACCGGTACCGAGCCGCAGGGCGCCTCGCTGGAGGTCACCATCGACCCGGCCGTGCAGGACGCCGCCGCCGAGGCGCTGGGCGACCGCCGTGGCGCGGTCGTGGCGGTGGACCCCCAGACCGGCGCGGTGCTGGCCATGGTCAGCCACCCCAGCTACGACCCGAACCGGCTGGCCTCCCACGGGCTGCCCCAGGTGCAGGAGGCGTGGGAGGAGCTCACCACCGACCCCGACCAGCCGCTGGTCAACCGGACCATCGGCGGCTCGCTGTACCCGCCGGGGTCGACCTTCAAGCTGGTCACCGCCGCGGCGGCGCTGGAGAACGGCTACGCACCGGAGGAGGAGCTGCACGCCCCGCTGCGGTACACGCTGCCGGGCACCACGACCGAGCTTCCCAACTTCGACGGGCGCTCCTGCGGGGACGGTGACACCGCCACCCTCGCCGAGTCGATCGAGGTCTCCTGCAACACCGCCTTCGCCTGGCTGGCCGGTGAGCTCGGTGCGGAGACGCTGGAGCAGCAGGCGCAGGACTTCGGCTTCGAGCAGTCGCTGGAGATCCCGATGCGGGTCACCCCCAGCCGCTACCCCGACGGCATCGACGACGCCCAGCTGGCGCTGACCGGGATCGGCCAGCACGACGTGCGGGTCACCCCACTGCAGGTAGCCATGGTGTCGGCGGCCCTGGCGAACGGGGGCACCGTGATGGAGCCGTACCTGGTCGAGACGGTGCGAGCCGCCGACCTGGACGTCATCGACCAGGCCGACCCCCAGGAGCTGTCGCAGGCGGTGTCGGCGGAGACGGCGGAGGCGTTGACCGAGATGATGGTCTCCGTCGTCGAGGAGGGGTCCGGGCAGGCCGCCGCCATCCCCGGCATGACCGTGGCGGGCAAGACCGGCACCGCCGAGTACGGCTCCAGCGGCGCCGCCCACGCCTGGTTCACCGGGTTCGCGCCGGCCGAGGACCCGCGGATCGCGGTCGCGGTCGTCGTCGAGAGTGCCACCGACGACTGGACCGGTGAGACCGGCGGGGACGTGGCGGCCCCGATCGCGCGAGCCGTGCTGCAGGCAGGAGCGAACCGATGAGCGAACAGCCCCGCGTGCTCGGGGGCCGCTACGAGGTCGGGGAGCTGATCGGCCGCGGCGGCATGGCCGAGGTCCACGTCGGCCACGACCTGCGGCTGGGCCGCACCGTCGCGGTGAAGATCCTGCGCACCGACCTGGCTCGGGACAGCTCGTTCCTGGCCCGCTTCCGCCGGGAGGCGCAGTCGGCCGCCGGCCTGAACCACCCGGCCATCGTGGCCGTCTACGACTCCGGGGAGCAGGAGGTCAGCGAGACCGGCGGCGCGCCGGTGCAGGTGCCCTACATCGTCATGGAGCACGTCGAGGGCCGGACGCTGCGCGAGCTGCTCAACGACG
>NZ_WIQI01000148.1 GCF_009602535.1 Ornithinicoccus halotolerans
TCCAGCAGCCAGCACCACCGCTCCTCGTGGTCCCCGCCGAACCGGTCCGTCAGCTCGACCGCCAGCTCCCATGCCCGCGCCCGGGGCCCTGCTCGCCGCCGTGGCGGTGCTGCTGGTCGCCGTCAACCTGCGACCGGGCGCCTCCAGCGTGGGGCCGGTGATGGCCGAGGTCCGCGCCGACCTGGGGATGAGCGCCACGACAGCCGGGGTGCTGGGGGCGCTGCCCGGGCTGGCGTTCGCGGTGTTCGGGGCGCTGGCGGTCACCTTCGCCATCCGGGTCGGCATCAACGGGGCGATCATGCTCGGCGCCCTGGCCGCCGCCGTCGGGCTGCTGGGCCGGGCCGCCGTCGACGACGTCGGGCCGTTCCTGGCGCTGACCCTGCTCGCGTTCGCCGGCATGGCGGTCGGCAACGTGCTGGTCCCCGCCTTCGTCAAGCGGCAGTTCCCCGGCCGGCCCGCCCTGATGACCGGGCTCTACAGCGCCGGACTGGCGGTCGGCGCGAGCGTGCCCGCCGCGGTGACCGCCCCGCTGGCGACCACGCTCCCGGGCGGGTGGCGAGCCGCTACCGGGGTGTGGGGCCTCACCGCGGCGGTCGCCGTGCTGCCGTGGTCCTGGTACGCGCTGGCCGAGCGCCGGCGCCGCGTGCCGGGGCAGCGCTCGGTGGCCTGGTCGATCTGGAGCGTGGCGCGCTCGCGCAAGGCGGTGGCCATGGCCGTGTTCTTCGCCGCGCAGTCGACCCAGGCATACGTGCAGTTCGCCTGGATCGCACAGGCCTACCGCGACGGCGGCCTCGACCAGACGACGGCCGGGCTGATGGCCTCCATCATCGCGGTCTTAGGCATCCCCGCCGGCATCGCCATGCCCGCCCTGGTCTCCCGGGTCGCCGACGTGCGGCCGGTCATCCTGGTGCTGGGGCTGCTGCTGGCGATGGGCTACACCGGCATCCTGCTGGCCCCGACGACGCTGCCGTGGCTGTGGGCGGTGTTCCTGGGGCTGAGCGGGGCGTCCTTCCCACTGGCCATCGCGCTGTTCACGCTGCGCACCCGGGACCCGCGGATCACCAGCCGGGTCTCCGGCTTCACCCAGTCGCACGGCTACCTGCTGGCCGGGCTCGGCCCGGTCGCCATCGGCTCGCTGCTGGAGGCCACCGGCAGCTGGACCGCCCCGCTGATCGTGCTGGCGTGCAGCTCGGTGGTGCTCGTGGGTGCCGGCCTGGTCGCCGCCGCGCCCGGTGACGTGGACGACGAGCTGCCGCACCTGCGGTAGCGGCCGTGCGACCCGGCCGGCCCGACCCGGAGTCAGCTGGTCCTTGCCGGCCGGCCGGCACGGACCTCCTGCCCGTGGCCGGGCGCTCGAGGAACGGGCTCGCCGTGGCCGGGAGGCCGCGCCCGACCGAGGGCGACGGTCCCGGCGCTCGCCGCGCTCACGCAGCCGAGGGCCAGCCACTGCACCGCCCGCAGCTGCTCGGCGAGCACGACGGTGCCCGCCAGCCCCGCCGTGGCGGGCTCCAGGCTCTGCAGGACGCCGACCGTCCTCGGTGGCAGCCGTCGCAGCGCGGCGAGCTCGAGTGAGTAGGGGAGCACGGCCGAGAGGACCGCCACGACCAGCCCGGTCGCCAGGGTCGGCGGCTCGAGCAGCGCCGTGCCGCCCTGCGCGACCCCGAGCGGCACCGTCAGCAGCGCCGCCCACGTCACGGCGAGCGCCAGCGGCCGGCCGTTCGGCGACGCCTGCCCGGCCCGGCTGCTCAGCAGCAGGTAGGCCGCCATCGCGGCTCCGGAGGCGAGCGCCAGCAGGACGCCGGGCAGGGAGAAGGCCGTGACATCCCCACCGTGGAACAGCCAGACCCCACCACCGGCGAGGACAGCCAGCGCACCGTGGCGCCAGCGCCGGGAGGTCACCAGCGCCAGCGCAATCGGGCCGAGCAGCTGCAGCGAGGTCGCCAGGCCCAGCGGCAGGTACACCAGCGCGAGGTAGATCAGGTTCATCCCGGCGATAGCGGTCCCCAGCCCCAGGACGGTGACCACCTCCGCGCGGGTCCGCGGCGGTGCCGGCCGGTGCAGGAGGCCGAGGATGACCGCTGCCAGGCCGAGGCGCAGTGCCACCGCCCCCGTGGCACCGACCTCGTCGAACAGGCTCTTCCCCAGGGCCTGCCCGAACTGGATGCTGACGACGCTGCCGAGCACGAGCAGGGGCGCTGGAACAGGTGCCATGTCCCCCAGCATTCGCGGCCGAATCGTGAACGTCCAGCGAATGATTATGGACAGTACCGTCTAGGATCACTACATGATCGATCTGCGCCGGCTGGCTGCCCTGCAGGCGGTCGCCGAGCACCGGACGGTGACGGCGGCGGCCCAGGCACTGCACCTGACCCCCTCGGCGGTCTCCCAGCAGCTGAACCAGCTGGCGCACGAGGTGGGCGCTCCGCTGCTACGGCACGAGGGCCGAGGGGTGCGGCTGACGCCGGAGGCCCTGGTGCTCCTCGAGCACGGTGCGCTCCTGCGGCAGCAGTGGGAGCGGGCCAAGGCCGACCTCGCCTCGCTCGGCGAGCAGGTCACCGGGACGTTGCGGATGTGTGGCGTCTCCTCGGCGGTGGCCGCCCTCGCCGCCCCCGCCCTGGCCCGGCTGCGGGAGGTCCATCCCCGGCTCGACACGCTGGTCCTGGAGGAGGAGAGCGCGGCCTGCTACCAGCTCCTGCTCGCTGACGAGGCGGACCTGGCGGTCGTGCTCCCCACGCCGCAGGCGCCGCCGGCCACCGACGCCCGGCTCGAGCAGCACCATCTGCTGGAGGACCCGCTGGACCTGCTGGTCCCGGCGGGTCATCGGCTCGCCAGGTCCGAGGGGGTGGCGCTCACCGAGGCCGCCGGCGAGGCGTGGATCGTCAAGCGCCACAACAACGACAGCTTCGCCCTGCTCAGCGTCGCCTGCGCGAGCGCGGGGTTCACGCCGCACGTCACGCACCAGGTCAAGGAGTGGTACGCGGTGTCCGCGATGGTCGCGGCGGGGTTCGGGGTGTGCCTGCTGCCCCGGCTGGTGCCCATCCCCAGGGAGCACCCGGTGGTGCGGGTCCCGCTGCGGGGCCGGCCGGTGCCCGCCCGGCGGGTCGTCGCCTGCGTGCGCCGGGGCAGCGTCAGCCATCCAGTCGTCGCGGCCGGCCTGGAGGCGCTGCGGGCCGCCGCTGCCGGCGCCCCGGACCACCAGCGGTAGCAGCGGCGCACCGGACCCGCGGCCCTGACTGGGTGTAGCGAACCGTGCGCCCGAGCGCACCTTTCGCTCCACGTTCGCGGCCGCCGAGCCGTGACGGGGCAGCCGGGGCCGCTACCGGGCCGGCGGACGGTCCTCGGTGGCCCGATGCTGGCGGGCGCGGTGCAGGACCCAGGCCTGGTGGCAGCTCCACACCATGCCGAAGGCGGCCTGGAAGCCGGCGAACCACCGGGCGAGATCCTCGGTGGTGAACCAGAGGAATGCTCCGATCAGGCACACCGCGACCGCGGCCACCAGCCGGATCGTCTCCACCCGGATGTGACTGGTGGTGTTGCTGGTCGACGGCTCCATGCGTTCCCCCTCCGGTGTTGGCCTCAGCCGCAGGGTAGTGGCGGGCCTCGCCAGCGCCGCCGGCCGCCCGGCGGACCGGCCGGCTCACCACCAGCGGTAGAAGTGGTGCACCGGGCCCGCGCCCTGGCCGATCTGGAGCGTGTGGCCGCGCTGCAGCGCGCCAGTCAGCCACTCCTTGGCCGCGGAGACCGCCGGCAGCCAGCTCGCGTGCTGCGGCAGCAGCGCGGCGATGGCCGAGGACAGCGAGCACCCGGTGCCGTGGGTGTGGACGGTGTCCACCCGTGCGGCGCTGAGCTCCCGCACCCGACCGTCCTCGCCCACCCACACATCGGTCGCGACGGAGACGTCCCGGTGGCCGCCCTTGAGCAGCACCCGGGGCACGCCGAGGTCGCGCAGCGCGCGGGCCTGCTCGGTCATGCCGGCCACGTCCTCGGCGGGGTCGACGCCGAGCAGCACTGCCGCCTCGGGGATGTTGGGCGTGACCAGGGCGGCGTGGGGGAGCAGCCGGGCCATCGCCGCGACCGCGTCCTCGTCGAGCAGCCGGGAGCCGGCCGTCGAGACCATCACCGGGTCCAGCACGACCGGGCAGTGCAACCGGTCACGGACCAGCTCGGTCACGGTCTCCACGGTCGCGGCGGTGGCCAGCATGCCCAGCTTGACCGCGTCCAGCCGCACGTCGTCGACCAGCGTGAGGACCTGCTCGCGCACGAACTCCGCCGGCACCACGTGCACGCCGGTCACGCCCTGGGTGCTCTGCGCGGTGAGCGCGGTCATCGCGGCGCAGCCGTAGGCGCCCAGCGCGCTGAACGTCTTCAGGTCCGCCTGGATCCCGGCACCGCCGGAGGAGTCGGACCCGGCGATGGAGAGCACCTTCGGCGGGGCGGTCACGGCCGGTCCCGCAGCGCCCCGGTGGCGGCCGCGACGTCGTCGGCGGCGCAGATCGCGCTGACCACGGCGACGCCCGCCAGCTGCGGGACCCGCTCCCGGAGATCGCTCGCCCGGGCAGCGTCGATCCCGCCGATCGCCACGCACGGCCACCGGCTCTCGAGGGCCAGCTCGGCCACCCCCTCGACCCCGATCGCGTCCTCGGCGGCCGGCTTGGTCGCCGTCGACCACACCGGGCCCACCCCGAGGTAGTCGACGGTCCCCTCCGGCAGCGCGCTGGCACGCTCCAGCTGGCCCAGGTCGTGCACGGACAGCCCCAGGTAGCGGTCCGCGCCCAGCGCCTCCCGCGCCGCGACCGGCTCGGTGTCGCCCTGGCCGACGTGGGCCCCGTCGGCGCCGATCTCGGCGACCAGGTGCGGGCGGTCGTTGACCAGCAGCGGGACACCGGTCCCGGCCAGCACCTCCCGCAGCCGGCGCCCCATCGCGACCACCGCCTGGTCGTCGGCATCGGGGTCGCGCAGCTGCACCACGGTCACGCCCGCGGCGACCGCCTGGCGGACGGTCTCGGCCAGCCCGCGCCGCGCGCACAGGGCGGTGTCAGTGACGAGGTAGAGCGACAGGTCCAGCGGCCGCCTCACGACAGCCGCACCTGCTCGGCGAGCCGCTCGGGAGTGAGGAGGTACAGCTCGTCGACCAGCGCCGCGGCGAAGCCGCCCGGCCCGCGGGTGGACTCGGCGGCGGCGTCGGCCGCG
>NZ_WIQI01000149.1 GCF_009602535.1 Ornithinicoccus halotolerans
CGGCCGCCGAGCTGGTCGCCGGCCTGCCGCCGTCCCCCGCGGTGTGGTGCTCGGGGCTGCGCAAGCGGTACGGCCGGCAGACCGCGGTCGACGGCGTCTCGTTCACCGTCGGCCGGGGCGAGGTGGTCGGCCTGCTCGGCCCGAACGGCGCCGGCAAGACCAGCGTCATCAAGATCCTGCTCGGGCTGGTCCGCCCCGACGGCGGCGACGTGCTCCTGCTCGGCAGGCCGGCGCGGGACCCACGGGCCCGCGTCCAGGTCGGCTACCTGCCGGAGCTGTTCCGGTACCAGCCGTGGCTCACCGCGGCCGAGGTGCTGGACCTGCACGTCCGGCTGGCCGGGGTCGACGTGCCGGCCGACGAGCGGCAGGCGTGCCTGGACCGGGTGGGGCTCGGCCACCGCGCCCGCGACCGGGTCGCCGGCTTCTCCAAGGGCATGCAGCAGCGGCTGGGCCTGGCCGTCGCGCTGGTGGCCCGCCCCGCGCTGGTCGTCCTGGACGAGCCGACCAGCGCGCTCGACCCGGTCGGGCGGGCCGACGTGCGCGACCTGCTGCTCTCCCTCAAGGCGCGCGGGGTAGCCGTGCTGCTCAACTCCCACCTCATCGGCGAGGTGGAGCGGGTCTGTGACCGGGTGGTGATCCTCGACCGGGGCCGGGTCGCCGCCGCCGGCACGCTGCCAGAGCTGCTCGGCGGGCGGGAGGTGCGGCTCCGGCTCGACGGCGTGGCCGAGCAGGCGCAGGCCCGGCTGGCCGCCGCCGGTCAGCTCAGCCGCAGCGGGGACTGGTTCACCGTCGCGCTGCCCGCCGACCACGACCCCGAGGACGTGCCCGGCCTGGTCGCCGACCTGGTCGGGCTGGGTGTGCGGGTGCACGCGGTCGAGCCCGGCCGGGTCAGCCTCGAGGAGCGGCTGCTGGACATCCTCCGCTCCGGCCACGGGGGTGAGGGCGGGTGACCGGACGGACCGTCCTCACCGTCGCCGCCCTCACGCTGCGGGAGGCGGCGCGCCGGCGCGTGCTGTGGGCACTGGCCGGGCTGACCCTCGTGCTGCTGGGGCTGAGCGCCTTCGGCTTCTCCCGCATCGACGCCGAGTTCAGGACGCTCACCACCGGCGAGGCCCGGCTGGTGGCCTCCATGGTGCTCAACCTGGTCATGTTCGGGCTGAGCCTCATCGCCGCGCTCGGCACGGCCTTCCTCGCCGGGCCCACCCTGGCCGGGGAGGTCGAGTCCGGGATGGCGCTGGCGATGCTGGCCCGGCCGGTGCGTCGCTCGGCGGTGCTGCTCGGCAAGTGGCTGGGGCTGGTCGTCTTCGGTGGTGGCTTCGTGGTGCTGGCCGGCCTCGCGCAGTTCCTCATCGTGTGGGCCACCGTCGGTTACGTGCCCCCGCAGCCGGTGGCCGGGCTGGCCCTGCTCGCCGTCCAGACGACCGTGCTGCTCACCCTGGCGCTGCTGATCTCCACGCTGCTGTCGCCGATGGCCTCCGGCGTCGTGGCGGTCGGCCTGTTCGGTGCCGCCTGGATCTCGGGGGTGGTCGGCGGCATCGGCCAGGTCATCGACAACGAGGCGGTCGCCCTGACCGGCACCGTCTCCCGGATGCTGCTCCCCACCGACGGGCTGTGGCGCGGCGCCATGCACGCCTTCCAGGACGCCAGCGTGCTGACCCAGTTCGGCCCGGCGATGGAGGGCCACCCGTTCCTCAGCGAGGCCGCGCTCACGCCCGCGTACCTGGTTTGGGTCGGCCTCTGGGTGTGCCTCGTCCTGGGGCTGGCCGGCATGGCCTTCCAGCGCCGGGACCTGTAGCGGCCCGGCCCGAGCGGGCCGCAGCGGCGTGTCAGCCCTGCTGCTGGGACTCCGGCTGCCCGGACTCGGGTTGCCCGGACTCCGGCTGCCCGGACTCGGGTTGCCCGGACTCCGGCTGCTCGGCCCACCACCGCAGCAGCTCCTGGCGGGCCGCCTCCTTGCCCATCGGGCCCTGGTCGAGCCGGGTCGCGAGCAGGTGCTGGTAGGCCCGCCCCAGCAGCGGGCCGGGCCGGATGCCCAGGAGCTCGCCGATCTCGTGGCCGTTCAGCTCGGGACGGACCGCGGCCAGCTCCTCCTCGGCCTGCAGCCGCTCGATCCGCTCCTCCAGGTCCTGGTAGGCCCGCGCCAGCCGCGCCGCCTTGCGCCGGTTGCGGGTGGTGCAGTCGGAGCGGGTGAGCTTGTGCAGCCGCCCCAGCAACGGGCCGGCGTCGGTGATGTAGCGGCGCACCGCCGAGTCGGTCCACTCCCCCGTCCCGTAGCCGTGGAACCGCAGGTGCAGCTCGACCAGCCGGGCGACCTGCCGGGTGGTCTCGTTGTCGTAGCGCAGCGCCCGTAGCCGCTTCCGGGCCATCTTGGCGCCCACCACCTCGTGGTGGTGGAAGCTGACGCCCCCGCCCGGCTCGAACCGGCGGGTCGCCGGCTTGCCGATGTCGTGCAGCAGCGCCGCGAGCCGCAGCACCAGGTCCGGCCCGGGCACCGCGTCAGGGTCGTCCCCGTCAGCGCCGGGAGGGTCCTCCAGGTCGATCGCCTGCTCCAGCACCGTCAGCGAGTGCTGATAGACGTCCTTGTGCCGGTGGTGCTCGTCCACCTCCAGCCGCAGCGCGGGCAGCTCGGGCAGCACGACGTCGGCCAGCCCGCTGTCGACCAGCACCTCCAGGCCCGCTCGTGGGTAGCGGCCCAGCAGCAGCCGGTTCAGCTCCTCCCGGACCCGCTCGGCCGAGACGATCTGCAGCCGGCCGGCCATGTCCGTCATCGCCCGCCGGGTGGCCGGGTCGACCGCGAAGCCCAGCTGGGAGACGAACCGGGCGGCCCGCATCATCCGCAGCGGGTCGTCAGAGAACGACACCTCCGGGGCGTGCGGGGTGCGCAGCGTCCGCGCCGCCAGGTCGGCCAGCCCGTCGTGCGGGTCGACGAAGCTCAGCTCGGGCAGCCGCAGCGCCATCGCGTTCACGGTGAAGTCGCGCCGCACCAGGTCCTCGGCCAGGTCGTCGCCGAAGGCGACCACGGGCTTGCGGGTCCCCGGCTCGTAGGCGTCGGCGCGGTAGGTGGTCACCTCCACGGTGGTGCCGCGCCGGCGTGCGCCGATGGTGCCGAACCTGCGCCCGACGTCCCACAGCTGGTCGGCCCACCCGGTCAGCACCTGCTCGATCTGCTCGGGCCGGGCGGAGGTGGTGAAGTCCAGGTCGGGGGAGACACGCCCGAGGAAGGAGTCGCGGACCGGGCCGCCCACCAGCGCCAGCTCGTGCCCGGCGTCGGCGAACCGCTGGCCGATCTCGGTCAGCAGCGGCAGTGTCGGACCCAGCCCGCGCAGCGCGCGGGCCAGCAGCTCGGCCTCGGCAGGGGTGGTGGACACGACATCCAAGGGTACGGGCCTTCGGTGGCGACGCGGCCGCCGCGGCGCCGCGCGCGGGGCCGGCCGCTCGTTACAGTGAGGAAGATGACCGTCCCCTCCCGCTCCGACCGCCGGCAGCGGAGGCTGCCCGCGGTGCAGGAGACGTCAGCGGGCGGCGTGGTCATCGACGTCGTCGAGGGGCGGGCCCGGATCGCGATCATCGCCCGCCGCAACCGGGCCGGGCGCATCGAGTGGTGCCTGCCGAAGGGGCACGTCGAGCCGGGCGAGACCCTGGAGCAGACGGCCGAGCGTGAGGTCGCGGAGGAGACCGGCATCATCGGGCGGGTGCTCATCACGCTCGGCACCGTGGACTACTGGTTCACCACCCCCCACCAGCGCATCCACAAGCTGGTCTACCACTACCTGCTGGAGGCCACCGGGGGCCGGCTCACCGTGGACGGGGACCCGGACCAGGAGGCGATCGACGCGGCGTGGTTCCCGCTCGACACCGTCCACCAGCAGCTGACCTTCCCCAACGAGCGCCGGATCGCGCGGATGGCCTGGCAGCGCCTGGCCGGGACCGCCTGACGCTGGCGCGCCGGCCGTGACCCTCCGCGAGCTGCCCGTGCCGACGGTGCCGCCGGACCGGCCCGCCCGCGCCGTGCTCGCCCGGGTCGTGACCGTGCTCGGCTGCCTGCTGCTCCTGACCAGCCTGCTGGCCCCTGCCGGTGCCGCCGGGACCGGCCTCGGCGGCGCGCGTGCCCACCCGGAGCAGGCGCCGGACCCGAACCAGGTGCGGCTCACGCTGCGGCAGGTCACGCCGCAGCCGATGCGGCCGGGGGCCGCGATGACGCTGGCGGGCACGCTGCGCAACGTGGGCACCACGGCGGTAGCGGTCGAGGCGGTGAGGGCCCACACCGGCTACCGGGGGCTGGACACGCGCAGCGCGGTGCGTTCCTGGGCCGCCGGGACCTCCGACGTCAGCGCGACCCGCCCGCTGGGCGAGCAGGTGCTGGAGCGGCGGCTCGCGCCAGGGGACCAGGCGCGGTTCCGCATCGAGGTGCCCGCGGGCACGGTGGAGCCCCCGTTCAGCTTCGCCAGCCTGCCGCTGCTGCTCGACGTCGCCGGTGGCGGTGAGGACCCGGGCACCGTGGGGCGGCTGCGCTCGTTCCTGGTGTGGGACGGCCAGGACGGGTACGACCACGAGCCGCTGCAGCTGTCCTGGCTGGTGCCGCTGACCGCACCGGCGGACCCGGACCTGTTCAGCACCGACCCACAGGCCCGGGCGCAGGCGTGGGAGCAGGCGGCCGGGTCACAGTCCCGGGCCACCCGGCTGGTCCGGGAGCTGTCCGGCCTCGGGGTCACCTTCGTGGCCGACCCGGCCCTGCTCACCCCGGTGGCGCCCGGCGGGCTCGGCCCCGTCAGCGGCGAGGCTTCCGAGCCTGCGACCGAACCCACCGGGCCGGACAGCCAGGACACCGACGAGCCTGCCGGATACGACGACGTCATCCTCCGCGGGGACGTGCCCGCGCGGCGCTTCACCTCGTTCTGGCTCAAGG
>NZ_WIQI01000015.1 GCF_009602535.1 Ornithinicoccus halotolerans
GAGCTCGCCCTCCGGGTCCCCGGCGAGGGTCACCAGGTCGCTGGCCGCGAGCAGCTGCAGCACCGCCGGCACCGGCACCGGCATCGTGCCGTGGGCGGCGCGGACCGTGCCACCGCCGAGCCGGACCGGACCGCAGCACGCCTCCGGCCAGCCGAGGTCGTGCAGCGCAGCCGCTACCCCGACGACGTCGGCCACCGAGTCCCAGCCGCCGACCTCGTGGAAGTGCACCTCCTCCGGCGGCACTCCGTGGACGTGCCCCTCGGCTTCGGCGAGCCTCGCGAAGGCCGTCACCGCGGCCTCCCGGACCGCATCGGGCAGGTCGGCGCCCTCGATCAGCCCACGCAGCCCCGCCCAGGACCGGTGGGGCACCGGCGAACCGGCGCCGTCCGTGACCGGCTGCACGCGCAGCCGCAGCGCGCGCATCCCGGCCCGGCGGGTCGGCTCCGTGGTGAGCCGCACCTCCCCGGGCAGGACCGCCTCGACCGCGCGGTCCACCGCGGCCGGGTCGGCGCCCAGGTCCAGCAGCGCGGCCAGCAGCATGTCCCCGGCCACCCCGGCGGACACGTCCAGCCAGAGCAGTCCGCGGCCGGACCCGGCGCCGGGAGCTGGGTCGGCTGCCGGCACGTCACTCCGCCCCGAGGTAGGCCTGCACGACGCGGTCGTCGGCCAGCAGCTCGGTGGCCGGCCCCTCGTGGGCGATCTCGCCGGTGGCCAGCACGTAGCCGTAGTCGGCGGCCTCCAGGGCGCGGCGGGCGTTCTGCTCCACCAGCAGCACGGTGGTGCCGGAGGCGCGGACCTGGGCGATGACGGCGAACACCTCGTCGACGACGCGCGGCGCCAGCCCCATCGAGGGCTCGTCCAGCAGCATCAGCGTGGGCTCGGCGACCAGCGCCCGTCCGATGGCGAGCATCTGCTGCTCACCGCCGGACAGCGACCCCGCCGGGAGACCGCGGCGCTCGGCCAGCACCGGGAACCGCTCGTAGACCTCCGTGATGCGGCGGCCGCTGGAGCGCCAGGCGCCCAGCTGCAGGTTCTCCTCGATGGTGAGCGTCGCCAGCACCTGCCGCCCCTCCGGGACCTGGACGACGCCCCGCCCGACCATGGTGTGCGCCGGCGTGCGGGTGACGTCGGCACCGCGGAAGGCGATGCGCCCCGCGCGTGGCCGGACGATGCCGGTGATCGCGTTGATCACCGAGCTCTTGCCGGCGCCGTTGGCGCCCACCAGCGTGACCAGCCCACCCTCGGGCACCTCGAGGGAGATCCCGCGCACCGCCTCGACCCGCCCGTAGGACACGGTCAGGTCCTGCACCGACAGCAGACTGGTCACGGCTGCTCCCCTTCCGCGGTCGGGCCCTCGGGCCGGGCGGCCGCGGCGGGTCCGGGAAGGTCAGGCCCCTCCCCCGCGGACCCGCCCAGGTAGGCGGCGACCACGGCCGGGTCCTTCACGACCTCCTGCGGGCCGCCGGCGGCGATCACCTCGCCGAAGTTGAGCACGACGATCCGGTGGCAGGTACGCAGCACCATCCCCACGTTGTGCTCGATGAGCAGGATGGTGAGGCCGCCGGCGGCCAGGGACCCGATGAGCTCCGACAGCCCCGTCGCCTCGACATGGTTCATGCCGGCGGCCGGCTCGTCGAGGATCAGCAGCGAGGGGTCGGCGGCCAGCGCGCGGGCGATCTCCAGCCGTCGCTGGTCGCCGTAGGACAACGCCGCTGCCGGCACGCTCGCGCGCTCGCCCAGGCCGACCCGTGCGAGGCAGCGCGCGGCGTGCTGCAGCGCCTGCTGCTCGTCCCGCCGGGCCGACGGCAGCCACAGCAGCCGCCGCAGGAACGTCGGGCGGCTCACCAGGTGGCTGCCCACCAGCACGTTGTCCAGCGCGGACAGCCGCGGGAACAGCTTGGAGTGCTGGAAGGTGCGGCTCACCCCCGCGGCGGCGACCCGGTGGACCGGGGTCCGGCCGGGCTCGACCCCGAGCACCCGGACCGTGCCGGACGTCGCGGGGACCAGCCCGCTGATCAGGTTCACCAGCGTGGTCTTGCCGGCGCCATTAGGCCCGATGAGCCCGACCACCTCGCCGCTGCGCAGGGTCAGGTCGACGTCCCGCACCGCGTGCACGCCGCCGTAGTCCTTGCCCAGTCCGCTGACCTCGACGACGGGCTCGCCGGCGGCCGGGTGGGTGCGGGTCGAGAGCCGCTCGTGCTCGCTGCCCAGGTCGCCGCCGGTCGCCGGCGGCGCGGTGCGGCGGACCGGGATCAGGCTGGCGAGCCCGCCGGGGAGGAACAGGATGACCAGCAGCAGCAGCAGGCCGGACAGGAACGGCCGGACCCATCCCGCGTCCACACCGATCTCCCGCTGGATCTCCGGGACCATGGTGAGGAAGCCGCTCCCGAGCAGCGGGCCGATGAAGAGCGTCGAGCCGCCCACGACCGCGGTGACCAGGCCGTCGATGGCAGCCACGAAGTCGAAGTCCTCCGGGGCGACCAATCGCATGTAGTAGGCCCACAGCACCCCGTAGGCGCCGGCGATCGCGCCGGCCGCGACGAACGCTGACAGCCGGTGCCGACCCACGTCGACGCCCATCGCCCGGGCAGCCAGCTCGTCCTCGCGGATGGCCGCGAGCGCGCGCCCGTACCGCGAGGGGCCCTGCCGCCAGAACCAGTAGCCGACGAGCAGCAGCGCGAGCCATGCGATCGCCGGGGTGACCACCTTCGTCACCGAGGTGCCCTGCGCCCCGCCGGTCCACTCGGCGTTGACGAGCAGGATGCGCACCGCCTCGGCGAACGCCAGCGTCGCGATCGCCAGGAACACCCCTCGCAGGCGGATCGTCGGCAGCCCCAGCACGACCGCACTCACGGCACCGACGACCACCCCGATCAGCAGGCCGATGAGGAGCGCGGGCAGCTCGCCGACGTCGGCCGGGGAGGGACCGACCGCGACGGAGGTGAAGGCGGCCAGGGCGGCGAACCCCGCCTGGCCCAGGCTCAGCTGCCCGGCGACGAGGACCGCGTAGAACGAGTAGGCGAAGATCCCGCCGAGGGCGATGAAGACCAGCGTGCTCTCGCCGAACATCAGACCTCCCGCACGCGTCGGGCGCCGAACAGTCCCTGCGGGCGCACCAGCAGCACGAGGAACAGCAGCCCGAAGGCCACCAGGTCGCGCCAGCTGGAGCCGACGTACTGCACCGCGAACACCTCCGCGAGCCCGAGCGCGAGGCCGCCGACCAGCGCCCCGGGCAGCGAGCCCATGCCGCCGACGATGATCACCGCCAGGCCCTTGAGCTCGATCGCTGCCCCCATCCCCAGCTGGGCGCTGTTCACGTTCATCGCGAACAGCGCACCGGCGACCGCGCCGAGGGCGGACGACAGCGCGAACGTCGTCGCGGTGACCCGGTCGACGTTGATCCCCAGCACCCGGGCCGCGGTCGGGTTCTCCGCCACCGCCCGCATCGCCCGGCCCAGCCGCGTCCGGGCGACCAGCCAGGTGAGCGCCACCATCAGCAGCACCGAGATCACCAGGATGGCTGCCTGCAGCAGCGTGACCTGCGCGCCCAGCAGCTGGAACCGCGTATCCGGGAACGACTCGGCGGGGAAGCGGCGGGTGTCGGCGTGGTAGCGCCACTGCAGGAGGGCGATCAGCATCCCGCCGAGCGCGATCGAGCTGATGAGCCCGGCGAAGTGGGCGTCCGGGCGGCCCTTGAGCGGCCGGAACGCCACCCGCTCGATCACCAGGCCCAGCAGCGCCCCGACGACGAACACCGCCGGCAGCGCCAGCCAGATGGACAGCCCGGCCACGGTCACCAGCTCGATCCCGACGAACGCGGCGGCCGCGAACACCGCCGGGTGCGCCAGGTTCAGCCGGTCCAGGATCCCGAAGACGAGCGTGAACCCGATGGCGAACAGCGCGTAGATGGAGCCGATGGACAGCCCGTTGACCAGCTGCTGCATCGGCTCAGTCCAGCACCGTGAACTGACCGTCCTCGACCACCTGGACGACCGCCTCGTGCTCGGCGTCCCGGTTCTCGTTGATCGACAGCGTCCCCAGCACCGTCTCCACCTCCGAGACGTTGCCCAGCTCTGTCTGGATGGCGTCCCGCTCGCCGGAGCACCCCGCGCGCACCGCGTGGTCGATGACCGTCATCCCGGCGTAGGCCTGCGCGGCGAACTGGTCGGGCTGGCTGCCGTACTCCTCCTCGTAGGCGCTGAGGAAGTCGGCGTTGGCCGGGTTGTCGGAGGCCGAGTTCCACGCCGCACCGACGACGACGCCCTCGGCGGCCTCCCCGGCGTCGGCCATCAGCTGCGGGTTGTTGAACCCGTTGCCGCCGATGATGGGCACCTCGATGCCCAGCTCGCGGGCCTGGGTCACCAGCGGGATCGCCGCCTCGATGAGGGCGGACACCACGATGGCGTCCGGCTCGGCGTTGCGCGCCTCGGTCAGCAGGGCCCGGAAGTCGGTGTCGGAGGTGGAGAAGGTGAGGGTGTCCAGGACCTCCACGCCCTCCTCCTCGAGGGACTGGGCGAACACCTCGTAGCCGGACTCGGTGAAGGCGTCGTCGTTGCTGTACATGACGACGACCTGCTCCAGCCCGTAGGCCTCGGTGGCCTGCTGCACGGTCTGCGGGATGACCTGCTGCTCGGTGAGGGAGACCCGGAAGACGTAGTCGCCCTGCTCGGTGATGCCGCTGGCGGTGTTGGAGATGCCCAGCACCGGCACCCCGGCCTCCTGGGCGATCGGCTGGGCCTGGAAGGCGGTGTTGGACAGCGTCGGGCCGATGATGATGCTGGCACCGTCCTCGACGAACTGCTCGAAGACGGTGATCCCCTGCCGCGGGTCGGTCCCGTCGTCCTCGATGGTGAGGTCGTAGCTGACCCCTTCGTTCTCGGACAGGTGACCGGCGGCCAGCTCCAGCCCGCGCTGCTGCGACTCGCCGTAGCTCGCCGCTCCACCGGTCAGCGACAGCGCCGCACCGATCGGGACCGGGTCCTCGATGACGCAGTCCTCGCCCGTGCCCTCACCGACCAGCGATCCCCCCGACTCGGCCGAGGAGTCCCCGTCGGACCCGCAGGCGGAGAGGAGGAGGGCGGCGGCGCTGCCGGCGGCCAGGGCGGTCAGGGAACGGTTCATGGCTCCTCCAGGAGACGGTGGGGCGGCGTCAGGGCCGCGTGGTCGGGGGTCAGCTGGTCCACGGAGGTGACCCCGAGCAGTCGCATCGTACGCGTGACCTGGTCCTGCAGGATGGCCAGGGCCCGTGCCACGCCGGCCTCCCCACCGGCCATCAGCCCGTAGAGGTAGGCCCGCCCCACCATCACCGCGTCCGCCCCGTTGGCCACGGCCGCCACGATGTCGGCGCCGTCCAGCACGCCGGTGTCGAGCAGGACGCTCGCCCGGTCGCCCACGGCCGCGGCGACCCGCGGCAGCGCGTGCAGCGGAGTGGCGGCCCGGTCCAGCTGACGGCCACCGTGGTTGGACACGACGACCCCGTCGGCGCCGGCCGCCACCGCCTCCCGGGCGTCCTCCGGGCGCAGCACCCCCTTGACCACGATCGGCCCGTCCCACTGCTCCCGCAGCCACGCCAGGTCCGCCAGCGTCAGCGAGGGGTCGAACATCCGGTCCACGAGGTCGGCGACAGTGCCGCCGCTGTCGCGGAGCGAGGCGAACTCCAGCGGCGCGGTGGTGAGCAGGTTGGCCCACCAGTGCGGGCGACGGGCCATGTCGGCGAGGGTGCGGGCCCGCAGCGCCGGGGGGACCGACATCCCGTTGCGCACGTCTCGCAGCCGCCGTCCGGCCACCGCGGTGTCGACGGTGAGGACCAGGGTCTCGTAGCCGCTGGCGGCGGCCCGCTGGACCAGCTCCCTCGAGGCGGCACGGTCCTGCCACAGGTACAGCTGGAACCACCGGGTGGCCTCCGGCGCGGCGGCCGCCAGGTCCTCGACCGCGACCGTGCCCATGGTCGACAGCGTGTAGGGCACCCCTGCCCGCTGCGCGGCGCGCACCACCGCCCGCTCGCCCTCGTGGTGCAGCATCCGGGTGAAGCCGGTCGGGGCCAGCACCAGCGGCAGCGCGCAGCGCGCGCCCAGCAGCGCGGTCGAGGGGTCGACCTCGCGCACGTCGCGCAGCACCCGGGGCCACAGCTGGACCTCGCGGAACGCCTGCCGGGCCCGGGCCAGGCTCACCTCCGCCTCGGCGCCCCCGTCGACGTAGTCGAAGACCGAGCGCGGCACCCGCCGCCGGGCCAGTGCCCGGAGGTCCAGCATGGTCTGCGCGCGGCCGAGGGACCGGGCCCGCCGTTGCCGCAGCGCGGGCGCCTCCACCTGCAGCAGCGGACGCAGCTCCGCCCAGCGCGGCAGGCGCCTCTCGGTCATCGTCAGGTCCCTCTGCGCGTCAGGGGCCGGCACTGGCCGACCCGGCGGTCAACGGGGACCAACGTAACCCGGGACCGCACCGGCTGGGCAGGGGCGGGCCCGGGCGCGTCGAGGCCGCTACCCCGAGTCCTGGAGCAGCCCGTCGACGGCTGCGAGCGGCTCGACGAGCGCGAACGGGACCGTCAGCACCCCCGGGCCCAGCCGGACGTGGTAGCGGGTGCGGCCGCGGCGCACGATGGTGCCGGTCGTGCCCAGGTAGCGGCCCGGGGCCACGACCCGGACCTGGTCCCCGGGTCGGAGCTGGTCGCTGTGGGGGTGAGCCTTGCCCTCGACCAGCCTGGCCCACTCGGCCCGGAAGTTGGGGTGCATCGGCACCTCCCGGCCGTGGTGCCGCCAGCGCATCGCCCGCTCCCGGGCCGGCCCCGGGCAGCGGCCGCACAGCAGCACCCGGGTCGGGCGACGGTGCCGGGTCAGCTGGTGTCCGGCCGGGCAGGTCCCCACCCAGGGCCCGGGCAGGGTGGGGGCGCTGTCGGGCAGGCAGCGCTGCGGCGAGGCCCCGATCCGCAGCGCGGCGGCCTGCCACACCCGGTCGTGGCCGTGACGGGGGCCGACCATGGCGTGGGCGATCTCGTGCAGCACCGTGTCCCGCACCGTGCTGCTGGAGTGCAGCCGCGTCAGCGGCGCGCTGAGGGTGATCTCCCTGGTCGCGAAGCGGGTGGCACCGGCGCGGGTGCGGGCCCGGTCCAGCCCGACCGTCCACCCCCGCAGGCCGTGCTCGCGCACCAGCTCCTCGGCCATCGCCAGCGCCGTCGACAGCTCCACCGTGCCTCCTCGAGCCGCATCCCGTCCGTCCCGGATGCACTCTAGGTGGCCAGGCCGCCACCGCGAGGGCCTCGTCCACAGCCGGCCGCGCCGTGGCGGTGGTCGGCTGGCCGGCGTCAGAGCAGGACGGTGGTGAAGGTACCTGTGCGCCGGAACCCGACCCGCTGGTAGGTGGCCAGCGCGGGGGCGTTGAAGTCGTTGACGTAGAGGGTCACCGTCGGGGCCACGTGCCGCAACGCGTGCTGCACGACCGCAGCCATCGCCGGGGCCGCCAGCCGCTGGCCGCGCAGCTCCGGGTGGACCCACACCCCCTGCACCTGCGCGACACCGAGGGCGACCGAGCCCAGGTCGGCCTTGAAGATGACCTCCCCGCCCTCGGTCCGGACCAGGGTGCGGCCCTGCTGGACCAGGTGGGCCACGCCCCGCCGGTACGAGGCCCCCGACCCGTGGTAGGGCGGGTAGCCGATCTCCTCGGTGAACATGGCGGCGGCGGCCGGCAGCACCAGGTCCACCTCCTCGGGTGTCGCCGGGCGCACCCGCGGGTCGGGCTCGACCGGGCCGGGCTCCCGCGTCGTCAGCACCGGCTGGCTGGCCCGCACCTCCCGGGCCTCCCCCCAGCTGGGGCGCAGCCGCTCCCACATCGCCAGGACCGGCTCGGCGGGCCCGAACAGCGAGGACGTCCAGCGGCGCCGGTCGGCGACCCGGTCGGCGAACGCGGCCGCGGCCGCGGGGTCGCACTCGACCGGCACGACGTTCGCCGAGGCCCAGCACAGCGCCGTCCGGTCGCCGTCGTGGTAGTCCAGCAGCGCCGCTCCGCCGCGACCGAAGCCGCCCTCGAGGATCCGCGCCGCCACGAAGACGTTCGAGACCGGGTCCTGGGCGCAGACCTCCAGGGCGCGTGTGCGGTCACCGGCCCGAAGGGTCCGCACCGGCGAGGATGCCTGCAGCATTCCTCCAGCGTGCCGCACCGTCGGCGGGGTGTCGACCAGAGGGTCCGCCGACCGGGCGCGGTCGGTGCCCCTCCTTGCACCGGGGTAGCGTGCGGGACAGGATCGAGGAACCGCCGGCAGGCGGCACCCGCCCCCCGGCCGAGGAGGACCGCCGTGCAGCCACGACCGCTCACCAGGGACAGCCGCGAGGAGGCGCTGGAGGCCCTGGCCGCCAGCTCCGAGGAGGGCGGCACCCCCTTCGACGTGCTGGTGGTCGGGGGCGGGGTGACCGGTGCGGGCGTGGCGCTGGACGCCGCGACCCGGGGCCTTTCCACGGTCGTGGTCGAGGCCCAGGACTGGGCGGCGGGCACCTCGTCCCGCTCGACCAAGCTGGTCCACGGCGGGCTGCGCTACCTGCAGATGCTGGACTTCAAGCTGGTGCACGAGGCGCTCACCGAGCGGGGGCTGCTGCTGCGCCGGATCGCACCGCACCTGGTCAAGCCGATGTCGTTCCTGATCCCGCTGGAGCACCGGGTGTGGCAGCGGGCCTACTACGGCGCCGGCGTGACGCTCTACGACGTGCTGGCGAACGTGATGCCGGGACGGCGGGCGCTGCCGATCCACCAGCACGCCACCCGCCGCGGGCTGCGGCGGCAGTTCCCCGACCTGCGGCACGAGACCGCGATCGGGGCGGTGAAGTACTGGGACGCCACCGTGGACGACGCCCGGCTGGTGACGATGCTCGTGCGCACCGCGGTCACCTACGGCGCCCGCGCGGCCAGCCGTACCCAGGTCGTCGAGCTCACCAAGGACGACAGCGGGCGCGTCAACGGCGCGGTGCTGCAGGACCTGGAGACCGGGCGCCGGGTGACCGCGCGGGCCCACCGCGTCATCAACGCCACCGGCGTGTGGACCGAGGACGTCGAGCACCTCGCCGACACCAGTGGCGGGCTGCGGGTGCTGGCGTCCAAGGGCATCCACCTGGTGGTCCCCCGGGAGCGCATCAAGGGCAGCAGCGGGCTGCTGCTGCAGACCGAGAAGTCGGTGCTGTTCTTCATCCCGTGGTCGCGGTACTGGATCATCGGGACCACCGACACCCCCTGGACGCTCGACCCCCAGCACCCGGTCCCGACCGCCCGGGACGTCGACTACGTGCTGGAGCACGCCAACAACGTGCTCACCACGCGGCTGACCCGCGAGGACGTCATCGGCTCGTGGGCGGGGCTGCGGCCGCTGCTGCAGCCAGGCACCAAGGAGGGCACCAGCTCGGCGAAGGTCAGCCGGGAGCACACCGTGGCCAGTCCCGTCCCCGGGCTGACGGTGATCGCCGGCGGCAAGCTGACGACCTACCGGGTGATGGCCAAGGACGCCGTCGACTTCGCCCTCGGCGACGCGGCCGCCGAGACCCCGAGCATCACCGACGAGATCCCGCTCGTGGGCGCGGTCGGCGAGGAGGCGGTGCGCCGGATGGCCCGGCCCTGGCAGCGCCGCTACGGCTGGAGCGGCCAGATGGTCGACCACCTGCTGCACCGGTACGGCTCGCTGCTCACCGAGCTGGTCGAGATGATGGAGGAGGACCCCTCGCTGGCCCGTCCGCTTGAGCACGCGCCGGCCTATCTGCGCGCCGAGATCGCCTACGCCTGCAGCCATGAGGGGGTCGTGCACCTCGAGGACATCCTGTACCACCGCACCCGGCTCAACTACGAGGTGCCCGACCGCGGCGTGCACGCGCTGCCCGAGATCGCGGAGATCGCCGCCGCCCGGCTGCGGTGGGACCAGGAGCGCACCGAGCGGGAGCTGGCCTCCTACCGGGCGCAGGCCGCGGCCGAGGAGGAGGCCGCCCGGCAGCCTGACGACCCGAGCGCCGAGCGGGTGCGGCAGGCGGTGCCCGACCTGGCACCGATGCTGCGGCTGTCACCCCCGGGCTGAGGAGCGGCACGCCGGGGGGGTTGCGCTCCGGGCGGCGGCATGGGTGGATACTGCCGGGATCTGCCCGCCGGGCCGGTCCTGCTCAATGACGAGAAAGGACTGTCATGGCAACGGTGTTTCTCTCCGAGGTCATGGGCACCGCCATGCTCCTCCTGCTCGGCTGCGGGGTCGTCGCCAACGCCATCCTGCCCAAGACCAAGGGGTTCGGCGGCGGCTGGCTGCTGATCAACTTCGGGTGGGGGCTCGGCGTCTTCGCGGGTGTCTTCGTGGCCGTGCAGTCCGGTGCCCACATCAACCCGGCCGTCACGTTCGGCATCTGGGCCTCCGGCGCCGAGGAGTTCGCCTCCGGCATCCCCGTCACCTTCGGCAACTTCGTCACCTACCTGGTGGCCGAGCTGCTCGGCGCCTTCATCGGTGCCGTGCTCGCGTGGATGGCCTACAAGCAGCACTTCGACCAGGAGGCCGAGCCGGCCGTGAAGCTCGGCGTCTTCTCGACGGGCCCGGAGATCCGCGGCTACGGCTGGAACCTCGTCACCGAGGTGATCGGCACGTTCGTGCTCATGTTCGTCATCCTCTGGTTCGCCGGGACCCCTCAGGAGCTCGGGCCGCTGGCGGTCGCGCTGCTGGTGGTCGGGATCGGCGCCAGCCTGGGGGGGCCGACGGGCTATGCCATCAACCCGGCCCGCGACCTGGGGCCGCGGATCGCGCACGCGCTGCTACCCATCCCCGGCAAGGGCCCCAGCGACTGGGGCTACTCCTGGGTGCCGGTAGTGGGCCCCATCGCCGGCGGCGTCCTCGCCGGCCTGCTCTACCAGGCGGTCGGCATCTGACCGCCGGTCGACCGACGACACGGCGACGCACACGCACGACGAGGTGAAGGAGCGACGACATGGCTGACTACGTACTCGCGATCGACCAGGGAACGACGAGCACCCGGGCCATCGTGTTCACGCGCGAGGGCGAGATCCACTCGGTGGGGCAGAAGGAGCACGCGCAGATCCTCCCCCGGGCGGGCTGGGTCGAGCACGACCCGGCCGAGATCTGGGTCAACACCCGGGAGGTGGTCGGCCTGGCGCTGACCCGCGGCAACATCACCCACGAGCACCTCGCCGCCGTCGGGATCACCAACCAGCGCGAGACCACGGTGGTGTGGGACAAGAACACCGGCGAGGCGGTCTACAACGCCATCGTCTGGCAGGACACCCGCACCGACCGGATCGTCGCCGAGCTCGGAGGCGACGCGGGTGCCGAGCGGTACAAGGACGTCTGCGGGCTGCCGCTGGCGACCTACTTCTCCGGCCCGAAGATCAAGTGGATCCTCGACAACGTCGACGGCGCCCGGGAGCGGGCGGAGGCCGGCGACCTGCTGTTCGGCAACACCGACTCCTGGCTGGTCTGGAACATGACCGGCGGTCCGCAGGGCGGGGTGCACATCACCGACGTGACGAACGCCTCGCGCACCATGCTGATGGACCTCAGGGCCCTCTCCTGGGACGAGGGCATCGCCGCTGACATGGGCATCCCCACGTCGATGCTGCCGGAGATCAGGTCCTGCTCGGAGGTGTACGGCGAGGGCCGCCGTGGCGGGATGGTGCCGGGCGTGCCGATCGCCGGGATCCTGGGTGACCAGCAGGCGGCCACGTTCGGGCAGGCCTGCTTCGAGAAGGGGATGTCGAAGAACACCTACGGCACCGGCAACTTCATGCTGCTTAACACCGGGACCGACATCGTCCCGAGCGAGAACGGCCTGCTGACCACGGTCTGCTACAAGATCGGCGAGCAGGACACCGTGTACGCGCTCGAGGGCGCCATCGCGGTCACCGGGTCGCTCGTGCAGTGGCTGCGCGACAACCTCGGCCTGATCTCGGAGGCCCCGCAGGTGGAGGACCTGGCCAAGAAGGTCGACGACAACGGCGGCTGCTACATCGTGCCGGCGTTCTCCGGCCTGTTCGCGCCCTACTGGAAGGACGACGCCCGCGGCGCCATCGTCGGGCTCACCCGGTTCGTGAACAAGCACCACATCGCCCGT
Organism: Ornithinicoccus halotolerans; assembly: GCF_009602535.1. Taxonomy (GTDB): domain Bacteria; phylum Actinomycetota; class Actinomycetes; order Actinomycetales; family Dermatophilaceae; genus Ornithinicoccus; species Ornithinicoccus halotolerans. The sequence goes on from NZ_WIQI01000015.1 coordinate 12,069, forward strand.
GCCTCGCTGGAGGCGACCGCCTACCAGACGAGGGAGGTGCTGGACGCCATGAACGCCGACTCCGGCGTCGACCTGGCCGAGCTGCGGGTCGACGGGGGCATGGTGGTCAACGAGACCCTCATGCAGTTCCAGGCCGACATCCTGGGCGTGGACGTGGTGCGGCCGGAGGTTGCCGAGACCACGGCGCTCGGCGCGGCCTACGCCGCCGGCATCGCGGTCGGCTTCTGGCAGGGAGAGTCGGACGTGGTCGCCAACTGGTCGGAGGGCAGGCGCTGGAGCCCGCAGCTGCCCGAGCAGGAGCGCGAGCGGCTCTACCGCAACTGGAAGAAGGCGGTCACCCGGACCTTCGACTGGGTGGACGAGGACACCGAGATCGCCGAGGAGCGGGTGGCCGAGGCGGCCGGCGAGCAGACCTGACCCCCGGCTGCGCCGCCGCTGCGCCCGGTCCCGCCGCGGGGGCCGGGCGCAGCGCTCAGAACCACTGCGGCGCGTCGGGGTCCGGTTCCAGCAGCTGGGGACGCTGCAGGTCGGTGTTGTCCAGGATCCAGGTCGGCGGGTGCAGCCGGGCCTGCTGCAGGTAGCGGCGCTGACCGGCCACGTAGCGGGCGTTGGCCGGGTGGTCGGGGTCCTCGTCGCCCGGGACCCTGCGGTGCGGGAACCGGGCGTTGCCCCGCGGGGTCGCCACCTCCAGCGGCACCAGGACCAGCAGCGAGGCGTCCCACTCGTCGACCAGCTCCGGTCGGCGCAGGAAGACCCCCTCCACCAGCAGCACCGCGTCCTCGGACGGCTCGACGGGATCCGGGTGCACGGCCGCGTCGGTGGCCACGTCGTGCACCGCGGGGCGCACCTCCCGACCGGCTCGGAACGGCCGGGTCACGCACCGGCGGAACGCCTCGTAGTCGTAGGAGTCCTCGTAGCAGGTCTCCGCCGACCGTCCCCGCGCGTAGCGCTCGCGACGGGGACGGTGGAACCCGTCCATCGACACCGCGTGCAGCTCCCGCCCGGCCACGTGCGGCGCCAGCGCCAGCAGCTCGCCCACGAGGTGGGTCTTGCCGGCGCCGTCGACGCCGTCCACGGCGACGACCGCCCGCTCACCGGGGCGCACCGACATCAGCAGCGCCAGCAGGTCCACCAGGACCAGCTGGCGGGTCGGCAGGAAGCCAGGCAGGGTCATCTGACCTCGACGCAGCCGGTGGCGGCCGGTGTCAGCCGACCGTGACGGTCGGGGACCCGCTGGTCTGGCCGCCGTCGCCGACCGGCTCACCCATCTCCTCGGCGATGCGCATCGCCTCCTCGATGAGCGTCTCCACGATCTGGGACTCGGGGACGGTCTTGATGACCTCGCCCTTGACGAAAATCTGGCCCTTGCCGTTGCCGGAGGCCACCCCCAGGTCCGCCTCGCGCGCCTCGCCGGGGCCGTTGACGACACACCCCATGACCGCCACGCGCAGCGGCACCTCCATCCCCTCCAGACCGGCGGTGACCTCGTCGGCCAGGGTGTAGACGTCCACCTGGGCGCGGCCGCAGGAGGGGCAGGAGACGATCTCCAGCTTGCGCGGCTTGAGGTTCAGGCTCTGCAGGATCTGGTTGCCGACCTTGACCTCCTCCACCGGCGGCGCCGACAGCGAGACCCGTATCGTGTCGCCGATGCCGTCAGCCAGCAGCGTCCCGAAGGCCACCGAGGACTTGATGGTCCCCTGGAAGGCCGGGCCGGCCTCGGTGACGCCCAGGTGCAGCGGCCAGTCGCCCCGCTCGGAGAGCATCCGGTAGGCCTGCACCATCACGACCGGGTCGTTGTGCTTGACCGAGATCTTGAAGTCGTGGAAGTCGTGCTCCTCGAACAGCGAGGCCTCCCAGACCGCCGACTCCACGAGCGCCTCGGCGGTCGGCTTGCCGTACTTCTGCAGCAGCCGCTTGTCGAGGGACCCGGCGTTGACGCCGATCCGCAGCGAGACCCCGGCGTCCTTGGCGGCCCGGGCGATCTCGCCGACCCGGTCGTCGAACTTCTTGATGTTGCCCGGGTTGACCCGCACGCCGGCGCAGCCGGCGTCGATCGCGGCGAAGACGTACTTGGGCTGGAAGTGGATGTCGGCAATGACCGGGATCTGCGACTTCCGGGCGATCGCCGGCAGCGCGTCCGCGTCGTCCTGCGTCGGGCAGGCCACGCGCACGATGTCGCAGCCGGTGGCGGTGAGCTCGGCGATCTGTTGCAGGGTCGCGTTGACGTCGGTGGTCGGCGTGGTCGTCATGGACTGCACCGAGACCGGTGCGTCGCCGCCGACCTGGACCTTCCCGACGTTGATGGTGCGGGTGCGGCGCCGCGGCGCCAGCACGGGCGGGGGCGCGGCGGGCATGCCGAGTGCGACGGGGGTGCCAGCAGTCATGGTCTCCAGTATCCCTCAGCCGCCGAGCCGGATCGGGTTGACCAGGTCGGCGTAGACGAGCAGGACGGTCATGGCGATCAGCCCGATCGCCACCGAGTAGGCCAGCGGCAGCGCCTTGGCGATGTCTACCGGCCCGGGGTCGGGCCGGCCACGCAGCCGGGCCCACCCCTTCTTGGTGCCCTCCCACAGCGCGCCGGCGACGTGGCCGCCGTCCAGCGGCAGCAGCGGGATCAGGTTGAACACGAACAACGCGATGTTGAGGGAGGCGATCAGGCTGAGCAGCAGCACGAACCGTGCCGCCGGGCTCTCGGTGAGCGCGCCCAGGTCGCCGGAGGACACCTCCCCGGCCACCCTGCCGACGCCCACCACGGACATCGGGCCCTCCGCGTCGCGCTCCTCGCCGGAGAAGGCGGCCTCGTAGATGCCCACCATCTTCTGCGGCAGCTGCAGGAAGATCCGGCCGGTGTCGGCCAGCGCCGTCCCGACGAACGCGGGGGCGGCCGACAGCGGCTGCTGGACGTACTCCAGGGTGCCGCTCGCCCCGAGGAAGGAGACCTCCCCCATCACCGGCTCCCCGGCGGCGTCGAGGACGTACTGGCCCTGCCCGTCGATCAGCGGACGCTCCCGGGTCACCAGGTCAGCCACGAGGCTGACCCGCTGGCCGTCCCGCTCGACGACGATCTCGGCCTCCTCCCCGGCGGTCTGGATCGCCCGCGCCGTCTCCGTCCACCCGGTCACGGCGGTGCCGTCGACGCTGACGATGCGGTCGCCGGCCTGCAGGCCCGCCTCCCGGGCCGGAGAGGGCGGCTGCCCCTCGCAGTCGGTGGCAGCCACGTCGGTCGGAGCGCACTGGGAGACGGCCGAGACGGTGGAGGTGTAGCTGGGCAGCCCGAACACGGTGATGATCCCGGTCAGCAGCACGACCGCGATGAGCAGGTTCATGACCGGCCCGCCCATCATGATGACGACCCGCTTCCAGACCGGCAGCTTGTAGAACACCCGGTCCTCGTCGCCGGGTCCGATCTCCTGCAGCGACTCGGCCCGGACCTGCTCGGTCATCTGCGACAGCCGGCCGGTCGAGGAGGCGCGCAGCCGCCCCTCGTCTCCCGGCCGCGGCGGGAACATCCCGATCATCCGGACGTAACCGCCGAGCGGGATCGCCTTGAGGCCGTACTCGGTCTCGCCGCGCCGCCGTGACCACAGCGTGGGCCCGAAGCCGACCATGTACTGGGTGCACTTCACCCCGAACCGCTTGGCCGGGGCCAGGTGGCCCAGCTCGTGGAGGGCGATCGAGACGGCGACGCCGATGGCCATCACCAGCACCCCGAGCAGGTAGCTCACGTCGCCTCCTCCACGATCGTCCGGGCGCGCCGCCGCGCCCACCGGTCGGCGGCCATCACCTGCTCAACCGACGAGGCCGACGTATCGTTCCCGGCGGCGTGCTCGGCCACGACCCGCTCGACCGAGTCGACGATGTCCAGGAAGCCGACCCGGCCGTCGTGGAAGGCGTCGACCAGCACCTCGTTGGCGGCGTTGTAGACGGCCGGGTGGGTGCCTCCGGCCGCGCCGACCTGCCGGGCCAGCCGCACCGCCGGGAAGGCGTCGTCGTCCAGCGGCGCGAACTCCCAGCTGCTGGCCCGCGACCAGTCGCACGGCTGGTCCACGCCAGCCAGCCGCTCCGGCCAGGACAGCCCGAGCGCGATCGGGACCAGCATCCGCGGCGGGCCAGCCTGCGCCAGCGTCGACCCGTCGTGGAACTCCACCATCGAGTGGATCATCTGCTGCGGGTGCACCACCACGTCGATGCGCTCCAGCGGCAGCCCGAACAGCAGGTGTGCCTCGATCACCTCCAGCCCCTTGTTGACCAGGGTGGCCGAGTTGGTGGTGATGACGCGCCCCATCGCGAAGTTGGGGTGCTGCAGCGCCTCGGCCGGGGTCACGCCGGCGAGCTGGTCGCGGCCGCGGCCGCGGAACGGCCCGCCGCTGGCGGTGAGCACCAGCCGCCGCACCTCGTCCGCGCGGCCGCCGCGCAGGCACTGCGCGATCGCGCTGTGCTCGGAGTCCACGGGGACGACCTGCCCGGGACCGGCCGCCCCGGTGACCAGCTCTCCGCCGACGATGAGGGACTCCTTGTTCGCCAGCGCCAGCGTGCTGCCGGCCCGCAGCGCCGCGAGCGTGGGCAGCAGGCCGATGCTGCCGGTGATGCCGTTGAGCACGACATCGGCCCCGCCGCCGGCGACCTCCTCGGCCGCCCGCTCACCGACCAGCACCTCGGGCCGGTAGCGGCCGCGCTCGACCTCGGGGACCCGCGCCAGCACGGCGTCGCGTACCGCGCCGGGCTCGCCACGGGCGACCGCGACCCGCTCCGGCCGGACCTGGGCGACCTGCTCGGCCAGCAGGGCGAGGTCGCTGCCGCCGGCGGCGAGCGCCTGGACCCGGAACCGGCCCGGGTGGGCGGCCATGACCTGCAGCGCCTGGGTCCCGATCGAGCCGGTGGACCCCAGGACGGCCACGGTGCGCGGGCTGTTGCTCACCCGCCCATTGTCGCTGCCGCGCGCGGCCGGCATCACCACAGGCCGGTGACCCCGAGCAGCGTGATCGTCGCCAGCGCCAGGCAGACCGTCCCGCCGACGCGGCGCACCAGGGACAGCCGGAGCCGCTCCAGCAGCACTCGGCCGGACAGGGCCCCCAGCCCGGAGACCGTCAGCAGCGCCAGCACCGCACCCAGCCCGACCGAGAACGGGTCGTCGTAGCGGGCGGCGAGGGAGGCGGTCAGCAGCTGGGACAGGTCGCCCCACTCGGCGAGGAACAGCACCGAGAAGCAGGTCGCGACCGCGCCCAGCCCGGTCGCGCCGACCCGGCCCTTGTGGGAGAACTCCTCCTCGGCCTCGTGTTCCTCCTCGTCCGCGCGCGAGGCGGTGCGCCACAGGTAGACCCCGCCGGCCAGGAAGAGCGCGGCCGCCGCGAGCTCGACCGGGGTGCGCGGCAGCGACGCCAGCAGCCCGCCCAGGGTGACCGCGATCGCGGTCTGCACCACGAACGCCAGCCCCACGCCGAGCCAGACCAGCAGTGGCCGGTAACGGGTGGCCAGCACGAGGGTGGCCACGAACGTCTTGTCCGGGAGCTCGACGGGGAAGATCGCCGCGAAGACGACCGCGGCGGTCACCAGGTTCAAACTCACTGGGCCCATTGTGCCGACCGGCCGACGACGGTCCGTACCCGGGGCGCGGGCCCGGTGCCGCGCCCGCGGCCGCTACCGGCGCAGCAGGCCGGACAGCTGCTCGAGCACCGCCGGGTCCTCGATGGTGCTCGGCACAGCCGGCCGCTCCCCCTCGGCCAGCTGGCGCATGGTGCGGCGCAGGATCTTGCCGGAGCGGGTCTTGGGCAGCGCCTCGACGACGTCGACCCGCCGCAGCGCCGCCACCGGTCCCACCTCGGCCCGGACCCGCTCCACCAGCTCGCCCCGGATCCGCTCCAGCTCGGCCTCGTCCGGGTCCACGCCTGCCTTGAGCACCACCAGCGCGCGCGGCACCTGCCCCTTGAGCTCGTCGCTGACGCCGATGACGGCGCACTCGGCGACGTCCGGGTGCCCGGCGAGCGCCTCCTCCAGCGACCCGGCCGAGAGCCGGTGCCCGGCCACGTTGAGCACGTCGTCGGTGCGTCCCATGACGTAGACGTAGCCGTCCTCGTCCAGGTAGCCGCCGTCGCCGGAGAGGTAGTAGCCGGGGTAGGCCGACAGGTAGGACTCGACGAACCGGTCGTCGTCGTGCCAGAGCGTGGGCAGCGTGCCCGGCGGCAGCGGCAGCCGCAGGCAGATCGCGCCCTCGGTCCCGGGCGGGACGGCCTGGCCCTGCTCGTCCAGCACCTGCAGGTCGTAGCCGGGCGCCGGGAGGGTCGGTGAGCCGGGCTTGATCGGCAGCAGCTCCACGCCCACCGGGTTGGTCGCCACCGGCCAGCCGGTCTCGGTCTGCCACCAGTTGTCGACCACGGGGACGCCGAGGGCGTCGGTGGCCCACTGCCAGGTGTCGGGGTCCAGCCGCTCCCCCGCCAGGAAGAGCGCGCGCAGCCGCGACAGGTCGTGCCCGGCGACCAGGGCGCCGCGGGGGTCCTGCCGCTTGATGGCCCGGATCGCGGTCGGGGCCGTGAACAGCCCCACCGCGCCGTGCTCGGCCGCGACCCGCCACAGCGCCCCGGCGTCCGGGGTGCCGACCGGCTTGCCCTCGTAGAGCACCGTCGTGGCGCCGGTCAGCAGCGGGGCGTAGACGATGTAGGAGTGCCCGACGACCCACCCGACGTCGGAGGCGCAGAACCAGGCCTCACCGGGCCGCACCCCGTAGAGCTGCTCCATCGACCACCGCATCGCGACGGCGTAGCCGCCGCTGTCGCGCACGATGCCCTTCGGCCGCCCGGTGGTGCCGGAGGTGTAGAGCACGTACAGCGGGTCGCTGGCGTGCACCGGCACGCACCCGGCCGGCTGCGCCGCGTCGGGATGCATGACGCGGTCCCAGTCCAGGTCGCGCTCCCCCAGCTCGCACGGCTGCTGCTCCCGCTGCAGGATCACGCAGTGGTCCGGCTGGTGCCCGGAGCGGCGCAGCGCCTCGTCCAGCATCGGCTTGTACGGCACCACCCGGGTGGGCTCGACGCCGCAGGAGGCCGAGACCACCACCGTCGGGCGGGCGTCCTCGATCCGGGCGGCCAGCTCGGCGGGGGCGAAGCCGCCGAACACCACCGAGTGGATCGCGCCGAGCCGGGCGCAGCCGAGCATCGCGATGACCGCCTCGGGCACCATCGGCAGGTAGAGGACGACCCGGTCGCCGGTGCCGACGCCCAGGTCGCGCAGCACTCCCGCGAACCGCGCGACCAGGTCCAGCAGCTCGGCGTAGGTGTACCGGCGCTGGGTGCCGGTGACGGGACTGTCGTAAACCAGCGCGACCTGGTCGGCCCGGCCCCGGATGACGTGGCGGTCCAGCGCGTTGTAGCACACGTTGAGGCGCCCGTCGGGGAACCACCGGTAGAACGGCGGGGAGCTGTCGTCAAGGACCTGCCGCGGCCGCCGGATCCAGTCGATCCCCTGGGCCGCCTCCGCCCAGAACGCCGTCGGGTCCTCCCGGCTGGCCCGCAGCAGCTGGGCGTAGCTGCCGGTGCCTCCGGCGGGTGCCGGGCCGCCACCACCGGGACCTGCTGGGTGGGTCATGGCCCCATGGTGGCGGCCGGGGACGGTCTGCGCCACTGTCCCCGCCCGGTCGCGGCTATCGTCGCGCCATGACTGCCGCCCAGCAGCCGGCGCCGGGCACCGGCGAGGTCCGCTACGAGCACCCCGCGCCCGAGCCGGGCAGCGGGCGGCGACGCGAGATCGAGGACCAGGCGGCGCTGGTGGCGCTGCTGGACTCCGCCGCCTCGCTCGCCGGGCTGCGGTTCCAGGGGCTGGACCTCACCGGCCACGAGGCGGCGCTACTGGCACGGCAGGACGTGCGGGGGCTGGTGGTGCTCGGCGGGCGGCTGACGCCCGCGCTGGATGAGCACCTGCGCTCCCACGGCGCCATCATCTTCCCGACCGACCCGGGGGCGCCGGTGCTCCCGTACCGCGGCACGCTGTACACGCCCGAGGAGCTGTACGACGGCCTCGCCGAGGGGTACGAGCACACGCCGGACGCGCGGGCCTACGCCTGGTCCCGGGACGCCACCGTCGCCCACGACGCCTACGTCTCGGCGCTGCGGGCGATCCACGACGACGCCATGGCGGACGCGCTGGTGGACGTGGTCGCCGGGCGGCGGGTGGCCGGCGTGATGGGCGGACACGCGGTGCGGCGCGGGAGCGCGGAGTTCGCCCTTGCCGCCGAGCTCGGCCACCGGCTGGCCCGCGAGGGCGTCCTGGTGGCCACCGGCGGCGGCCCCGGCGCGATGGAGGCGGCCAACCTGGGCGCGTGGGCGCAGGACGGCACGGCGCTGGCCGGGGCGCTGGAGCGGCTGGCAGCGGTGCCCCACTTCGCCCCTCGGATCGGCCCGTGGGCCGAGGTGGCGCTGCGGGTGCGGGAGCAGGGCGCCCGGGACGGCCGGCCGCGCAGCCTCGGGATTCCCACCTGGCACTACGGCCACGAGCCGCCGAACGTGTTCGCGGACCTGGTGGCCAAGTTCTTCTCCAACGCGCTCCGGGAGGACCTGCTGCTGCACCACAGCGGCGCCGGGCTGGTGGTGCTGCCCGGCGCGGCCGGCACCGTGCAGGAGGTGTTCCAGATGGCGACCCGGCTCTACTACGAGGTCGACGGCCGGGTGCCGCCGCTGGTCCTGGTCGGCCCGGAGCACTGGACGGGGCAGCTCCCGGTGTGGCCGCTGCTGCAGGCGCTGGGCCGCGGCCGGGCGATGGCCGAGGCGGTGCACCTGGTGCAGACCCCGGCCGAGGCCGCGGCGATCGTGCTGGCCGGGTGAGCCGCGCCCGACCGGAGCCGGCGGTCCCTCACCCGGTCTGTGCGGCCAGCTGGCCGCAGGCGCCGTCGATCTCTGAGCCGCGGGTGTCGCGCACGGTCGTCGGGATGCCGTGGGCGAGCAGCCGCTCCACGAACTGCTGCTCCACGCCGGGCCGGGAGGCGGTCCACTTCGACCCCGGCGTCGGGTTCAGCGGGATCGGGTTGACGTGCACCCAGCCGCGACCGCGGGCGTTGAGCTTCTCTCCCAGCAGGTCCGCCCGCCAGGCCTGGTCGTTGATGTCGCGGATGAGGGCGTACTCGATGGAGACCCGCCGCCCGGTGGTCTCGAAGTAGCGGTGGGCGGCGTCGAGGGCCTCGTCGACCTGCCAGCGGGTGTTGATCGGCACCAGCTCGTCGCGGAGCTCGTCGTCGGGGGCGTGCAGCGACAGCGCGAGCGTGACGGGGACGCCCTCGCCGGCCAGCTTGTCGATGGCCGGCACCAGCCCGACGGTGGACATGGTGACGCCGCGGGCCGACATCCCCAGCCCCTCCGGCGCGGGGTCGACCAGCCGACGGATCGCGGCGACGGAGGCGCGGTAGTTGGCCAGCGCCTCCCCCATGCCCATGAAGACCACGTTGCTGACGCGCAGCGCCTGCTCGGTGCTCTCGATGTGGTCCCCGCCGGCGAGGTCGCCGTGCCGCAGCGCGCGGGCAGCCGAGACCACCTGCTCGACGATCTCGGCGGTGGACAGGTTGCGGGTCAGTCCCTGCTGGCCGGTGGCGCAGAACGGGCAGTTCATGCCGCACCCGGCCTGGCTCGAGATGCACATGGTGACCCGCCCGGGGTAGCGCATCAGCACCGACTCCACCATCGCGCCGTCGTGCAGCCGGTGCACCGCCTTCAGGGTGGCGCCGTCGTCCGCGCTGAGCGTGTGCACCGGCGTCAGCAGGGTCGGGAGGACGGTGCCGACCAGCTCCTCCCGACCCCGGGCCGGCAGGTCGGTCATCGCGGTCGGGTCGGTGACCAGCCGCTCCAGGTAGTGGCGGGACAGCTGGTCGGCGCGGAACGGCCGCTCCCCCAGCTCGGCCAGCCACGCGCGCCGGTCGGCCAGCCCCGAGTCCACCAGGTGCCGGGGCGGCTTGCCGCGGCGGGGGGCGCGGAAGGTCAACGCCCCCGGGGCGGGTCGGTCGGTGCTCGGAGCGGGCAGTGGCGTCGTCACCGCACCAGTGTGACAGCCGGCGCCGCCCGCGCCGCTCCCGCGCGGGAGGCCGCCGCGGCCGCGGCGGCCGCTACGCCGGGACCAGCCAGCTCAGCAGCGCCCAGCTGACGGGAACGGCCACCAGCAGCGAGTCCAGCCGGTCCATCACCCCACCGTGCCCGGGCAGCAGCGAGCCCATGTCCTTGATGCCCAGGTCCCGCTTCAGCGTCGACTCCGCCAGGTCGCCGACGGTCGCGGCGGCGGCGACCGCCAGCCCGAGCAGCGCCCCGGCCCACCAGCGGCCGTCCAGCAGCAGCACGACCGACAGCGTGCCGGCGACGGCACAGGTGACCACGGAGCCGGCCAGCCCCTCCCAGGACTTCTTGGGGCTGATGGATGGCGCCAGCGGGTGCCGGCCGACGAGCACGCCCACGGCGTAGCCGCCCACGTCGCTGGCCACCGTGGTGATGAGGAAGACCAGCACCCGCTGCGGGCCGTCCTCCGGCAGCAGCATGAGGGAGGAGAGGGCAGCCAGCAGCGGGACGTAGCTGAGCACGAACACGCCCCCGGCGATGTCGGTGATCGCCCCCGCCAGTCCGTCCAGGGCCCGCCAGAGCAGCACCGCCAGCACGCACAGCCCGTACCCGACCGCCAGTCCCTGCGGGCCGGCCAGGTAGGCGACCGGCACCAGCGCGAGCGCGCCCATCATCGTCGGGACGGTCGGCGGGACGATCCGCCCGGCGCGCAGCGCCCCCAGCAGCTCCCAGCCGCCCAGGCAGGCCGCCAGCGTGGCGATCACCACGAACGCGGGCTTCCACAGCAGCAGGGCCGCGACCAGGACGATGCCCAGCCCGACCCCGACCGCGATCGCGGCCCGCAGGTTCCGGCCGGCGCGCGAGGGCGCGGGCGAGCCGCTACCCCGTTGCGCGTGCTGGGCCTGCTGGGCGCGGTGCGCCCGCCGCGAGGAGGCCCCTGCCATCGTCACCACCCCTCGGCGCGGTCGGCCTCACACCTCCAGCAGCTCGGCTTCCTTGTGCTTGAGGACCTCGTCGATGGCGTCGACGTGCCGGCGGGTGAGCCCCTCGAGCTCCTTCTCCGCGCGGCTGCCCTCGTCCTCGCCGATGTCGCCGTCCTTGACCGCCTTGTCGATCTGGTCCTTGGTGTGGCGGCGCACGTTGCGCACCGACACCTTGGCCTCCTCGCCCTTGGCGCGGGCGAGCTTGATGTAGTCCTTGCGGCGCTCCTCGGTCAGCTGCGGGAGCACGATGCGGACCACGTTGCCGTCGTTGCTGGGGTTGACCCCCAGGTCCGAGTCGCGCAGCGCTTTCTCGACGGAGCTCATCGCGCCCTTGTCGTAGGGCTGGATCAGCACGGTGCGGGCGTCCTGGACCTGGAAGGAGGCCAGCTGCTGCAGCGGGGTCGGAGCGCCGTAGTAGTCGACCAGCAGCTTGCTGAACATGCTCGGGTGAGCCCGGCCGGTACGGATCGTGGCCATGTCCTCGCGGGCGACCTCGAGGGCCTTCTGCATTTTCTCCTCGGCCTCCAGCAGGGCCATCTCGGTCGTCTCGGACATCAGCGCGGACTCCTTCTCGTGTGCAGGTGGACGGCGAGGGCGGTGACCTACTCGGACGTCACCAGTGTCCCGATCCTCTCACCCCGGACCGCCCGCGCGATCGCCTCGTCACCGTCGATGCCGAAGACCAGCATCGGCAGGTCGTTCTCCATGCAGAGGCTGAAGGCGGCCGCGTCGACGACGCGCAGGTTGCTGGCCAGCGCGTCGCTGTAGGTCAGCGTCTCCAGCCGGACCGCGTCCGGGTCGGTGCGCGGGTCGGCCGTGTACACGCCGTCCACACCGTGCTTGCTCATCAGCACCGCGTCGCACTGGATCTCCAGCGCCCGCTGCGCCGAGACGGTGTCGGTGGAGAAGTACGGCATCCCCGCGCCGGCCCCGAAGATCACCACCCGGCCCTTCTCCAGGTGGCGCATCGCCCGGCGCGGGATGTAGGGCTCGGCCACCTGACCCATCGTGATCGCCGTCTGCACCCGGGTGTCGACGCCCTCCTTCTCGAGGAAGTCCTGCAGCGCCAGGCAGTTCATGACGGTGCCCAGCATGCCCATGTAGTCGGCGCGGGCCCGCTCCATGCCCCGCTGCTGCAGCTCGGCGCCGCGGAAGAAGTTGCCGCCGCCGACCACCACGGCGATCTGGACGCCCTCGCGCGCGGCCGTCGCGATCTGGTGGGCGATGCGACGGACCACGTCGGGGTCCAGCCCGACCCGGCCACCCCCGAATGCCTCCCCGGACAGCTTGAGCAGCACCCGCCGCGGCGAGTGCGAGGTCGGCGTCGGGGCGGTGGACAGGGTCGCGGCGCTCAACATGGTCTCCCGGCGGGTGGTCAGGGGCGGTCGCTCGATCCTGCCACACCCTGCCACACGATCGGCTCGGGCGGCAGGCCGTGACCGCCCCGGACGGCGCCACGGCGTACCTCGGTCCGGCGGGCGGTGCGGACCCAGACGCGGCAGGGCCGGGACCCCCAGCGGGGTCCCGGCCCTGCGGCGCGGCTCAGCGTGCGGACTGGCTCAGACGCCGACCTTGAACCGGACGAAGCCGGTGACCTTCGCGCCGGCCTCGTCGGCGACCTTGGCCACCGACTTCTTGGGGTCCTTCGCGAACGGCTGGTCCAGCAGCACGTTGTCCTTGAAGTAGGCGTTGACCCGGCCCTCGACGATCTTGGACATCGCCTGCTCGGGCTTGCCCTCCTCGCGCGCGGTCTGCTCGGCGATCCGGCGCTCGTTCTCGACGACCTCCGGGTCGATCTCCTCACGGGTCAGCACGGTCGGGCTGAAGGCCGCGACGTGCATCGCGATGTCGCGGGCGACCTGCTCGTCGCCACCGGCAGTAGCCACCAGCACACCGATCTGCGGGGGCAGGTCCGGGCTGGTGCGGTGCAGGTAGGACACGACGTTCTCGCCGTCGAGCCGGGCCACCCGCTTGACCTCGATCTTCTCGCCGATGGTGGCGTTGGCCTCATCGAGGACCGCCTGGACGGTCTGTCCGTCCATCTCGGAGGACAGCAGGGTCTCGGCGTCGGGTGCGCCGACGGCGACCGCCTGGGCGATGACCCGGTCGGCCAGCTCGCCGAACTTGTCACCCTTGGCGACGAAGTCGGTCTCGCAGTTGACCTCGACCATGGTGCCGGCGTCCCCGTCGACGTGGACCCGGACCAGGCCGTTGGAGGCCGAGCGGCCCTCCCGCTTGGTCACGCCCTTCAGGCCCTTGACCCGCAGGACCTCGGTGGCCTTGGCAGTGTCGCCCTCGGCCTCGTCCAGCGCCTTCTTGACGTCCATCATGCCGGCGCCCGTCTGCTCGCGGAGCGCCTTGATGTCAGCGGCGGTGTAGTTCGCCATGGGGGATGGTGACTCCTTCGTGGAAGTGGTAGGCGGAGTGAGAGGAACGGGCACGCTGGCCGTCCCGGTCGGGCTCAGGCCTCGGAGGACTGCCCGGCGGCCTGCTCAGCGGCCTCCTCGGGCTGGGGGCCGGAGGCGGCCTCGGCGTTGGCCCGGTCGGCCTCGGCCTCGTCCGGGGCGACCTCGGCGGCCTCGGTCTGCACCTCGTCGGTCTCGACCTCGGCGGCCGGCTGGTCGTCCGGCTCGGTCTGCACGTCGGCCGACGGCGTCCCGGCGCCGCCCGCGAGCAGCTCCCGCTCCCACTCGGCCATCGGCTCGGCCTCCTCGCCGGCCTCGGCGCTGCCACCGGAGGCGCGCGCCATCAGGCCGTCGGCGACGGCGTCGGCGATGATCCGGGTGAGCAGGGTCACCGACCGGATCGCGTCGTCGTTGCCGGGCACCTTGTAGTCGACCTCGTCCGGGTCGCAGTTGGTGTCCAGGATGGCGATGACCGGGACCCCGAGCTTGCGAGCCTCAGTGACCGCCAGGTGCTCCTTCTTGGTGTCGACCACCCAGATGGCGGAGGGCACCCGGCCCATGTTGCGGATGCCGCCCAGCGCGCGCTCGAGCTTGTCCTTCTCGCGGCGCATCATGAGGAGCTCCTTCTTGGTGTGGCCGGAACCGGCCACGTCCTCGAAGTCGATCTCCTCGAGCTCCTTCAGCCGCGAGAGCCGCTTGGAGACGGTCTGGAAGTTGGTGAGCATGCCGCCCAGCCAGCGGTGGTTGACGTAGGGCATCCCGACCCTGGTCGCCTGCTCGGCGATCGACTCCTGCGCCTGCTTCTTGGTGCCGACGAAGAGGATCGTGCCGCCGTGGGCGACGGTCTGCTTGACGAAGTCGTAGGCCTCGTTGAGGTAGGTCAACGACTGCTGCAGGTCGATGATGTAGATGCCGTTGCGCTCGGTCATGATGAAGCGCTTCATCTTGGGGTTCCAGCGACGGGTCTGGTGCCCGAAGTGGACGCCGCTCTCCAGGAGCTGGCGCATGGTGACGACGGCCATGCCGTGTCTCGCTTTCTTCTCGGTGGCAGTTGGTCTCCTGGCACGGGCGACAGTCCCCACCCGGACGGGGTCCGGGACTGCGAGGGCCTGTCCCGCCAGCTCGGCGGTGGGCTCGTGCGCGAATTCGCTGGTGTGCTCCACGTGCGCCGGCTCGCGGGCACGGCGGACACACCACGCGTGTCCCCTATCCTACGGTTACCCTGCCGGGCATGGGAAATCCGCTCGTCCACCGCATGACCGGCTTCGGCACCAGCGTGTTCGCGGAGATGACCCAGCGGGCCCTGCAGTTCGAGGCGGTCAACCTGGGTCAGGGCTTCCCTGACACGGACGGCCCCCCCGAGGTGCTCGAGGCCGCCAAGCAGGCGATCGACTCCGGGGCCAACCAGTACCCGCCCGCGATCGGCATGCCGGTGCTGCGCGAGGCGGTCGCCGAGCACCAGCGCCGGTTCTACGGGCTGACGGTCGACCCCGCCAGCGAGGTGTTGGTCACTGTCGGGGCCACGGAGGCCATCGCCGCCAGCGTGCTGGCACTGGTGGAGCCCGGCGAGGAGGTGGTGACCTTCGAGCCGTACTACGACTCCTACGCCGCCTCGATCGCCCTGGCCGGGGCGCAGCGGCGCACGGTGCCGCTGCGCTTCCCCGACCTCGCGGTCGACGAGGAGGCGCTGCGGGCCGCGTTCGGCCCGCGCACCCGGATGGTGCTGCTGAACACCCCGCACAACCCGACCGGCAAGGTGTTCACCCGGGCCGAGCTGGAGCTGGTCGCTGCACTGGCCCGCGAGCACGATGCCTGGGTGGTGACCGACGAGGTCTACGAGCACCTGGTCTACGACGGGGCCGACCACGTCCCGGTCGCCACGTTGCCGGGGATGGCCGAGCGCACGCTGACCATCTCCTCCGGCGGCAAGACGTTCTCCGCCACCGGTTGGAAGGTCGGCTGGGTCCACGGCCCGGCCGAGCTCATCAAGGCGGTGGCGGCCGTCAAGCAGTTCCTGACCTTCGTCGGGTCGGGCCCGTTCCAGCCGGCCATCGCCACCGGGCTGCGGCTGCCGGACGAGTTCTACACCACCCTCCGGCACGGGATGCAGCAGCGGCGCGACGTCCTGGTGCGGGCGCTCACCGGTGCCGGGCTGCCGGTGGCGCCCTGCCAGGGGACCTACTTCGTCATCGCCGACGCCGCACCGCTCGGCGTCACCGACGCGGTCGACTTCTGCCGCCGGCTCCCCGAGGAGGTCGGCGTGGTGGGGGTGCCGGTCTCGGCCTTCTGTGATGACACCGAGTCGGTCGCCACGCTGGTGCGGTTCGCCTTCTGCAAGCGCGAGGAGGTCCTGCACGAAGGGGCCCGCCGGCTCGCGCGGCTGGGGGCCGGGGACGGGGCAGAGGCCGGGGGGTGAGCGTGGCCGAGGGCGCGTCCCGCGCCGGCAGCGGGCACGGCACCGACTCGGTCGTGCCTGCCGCGCTGCTGGCACGGTTCGGTGACCACCTGCGGCACGAACGGGGACGCTCGCCGCACACGGTGCGGGCCTACCTGGGTGACCTGCGCTCCATGGCGGCCGCCCTCGCCGAGGCGGGCGTGACCGACCTGGCCGAGGTGCGGGTCGCCGACCTGCGCTCGTGGCTGGCCGCCATGACCGGACAGGGCTCCTCCCGGGCGACGCTGTCCCGCCGGCTGGCCGCCGCGCGCACCTTCTTCCGCTGGGCGGTGCGCACCGGCCAGCTGGCCGAGGACCCCTCGCTGCGGCTGGTCGCTCCGGGACGCGACGCCTCCCTGCCCGGGGTGCTGCGGCAGAGCGACTCCGCCGGGCTGCTGGACCTGGCCGGCGTCCGCGCCGACGACCAGGACCCGGTCCACGTCCGCGACCGCGCCGTGCTGGAGCTGCTCTACGCGACCGGCATGCGGGTCGGGGAGCTGACCGGGCTGGACGTCGACGACGTCGACCTCCCCGAGGGCACCGCCCGGGTGCTGGGCAAGGGCGCCAAGGAGCGGGTCGTGCCCTTCGGGGCACCGGCCCGGGAGGCGCTCACCGGCTGGCTGGAGGGTGGCCGGCCGGCGCTGGCGGGTCCCCGGTCGGGCCCGGCACTGTTCCTGGGGCGGCGCGGCGGCCGGCTGGACCAGCGGCAGGTGCGCCGCGCCGTCCACGAGCTGCTCGGCCACCTGCCCGATGCGCCCGACCTCGGTCCGCACGGGCTTCGGCACAGTGCCGCGACGCACCTGCTGGACGGGGGCGCGGACCTGCGCACCGTGCAGGAGCTGCTGGGCCATGCCAGCCTGGCGACGACGCAGGTCTACACCCACGTCTCCCCCGAACGGCTGCGCCGGGCCTACCAGCAGGCCCACCCCCGGGCGTAACCGCGTCCGGGCCCTGCTGCCGCGCCCTCACCTGCGAGCCCGGTCCCACGAGGCGCTCACCCGTGGCTCGGGCCCGCCGGCGGGCCGGAGCGGCAGCAGCCGGACTCGCCAGCCCCGCAGCAGGAGCATCGGGTCGCGGTAGGCGTCCCGTCCGGCCACCGCCCCCAGGTGCAGGCAGCTCAGCAGCAGGCAGTGCCCGGACCCGAGCGTGCCGAGCCGGTCCCCGGCCGCCACGACCTGCCCTGCCGCGACCCGGTCGTCCACGGGCTGGTAGGTGCTGCGCAGCCCGCTGCCGTGCCGTACTGCCACCACCCCGACCCCGGCGATCTCGCCGCTGTAGCTGACGACGCCGTCGGCGACCGCCCGTACCGGCCCGCCGGTCGAGGTCAGCAGGTCCACGCCCCGGTGCCCCCGGCCCCACCGCTGCGCGGGCGGGTCGAACGGCCGCAGCACCCGTGGCGGGCCGGCCACCGGCCACTGCCACTCCGGCTGACCCGGCTCCACCCGGGCTGTCCCGGGCGCGGCGGCCGACGGATCGTGCTGGTCCGGCTCGGCCAGTCCCGGGCCAGGCGGCGCCGGCAGGCCGACCAGCAGCGCCAGCACGGTGGCGGCGGTGATCACCGGGTGCAGCACCCGGCGAGGAGCCAGCGGCGCCGTCACCGCGCGCTCACCTTCCCCCACCCGTCGAGCCGCTGCTCCACCAGCCCGGCGGCGTCCAGCTCCCCGAGCCCGGCGAGCACCTCGTGCTCGGCGAGCCCGGCCAGCCGGGCGAGGCCCTCCACCTCGCGGGAGGCACGCGGCGGCAGCGCGCCCCAGACCTGCCTGGCCGCGGTCCCGAGCTCGTCGACGGGCTCCACGGGGCCCTGCTTCCGGTCGGCGAGGTCGGTGCCGATCGCACCGACCAGCTCGATGACCTCGGCCGTCTCGGTGACCAGCGTCGCCCACCCCTGCCGGACGGCCTCGTGGCAGCCCGCCGACTGCATGGACGTGACCGGCCCGGGGACCACCCCGACCGGGCGGCCCACCCGAGCCGCCATGCGCCCCGTGCTCAGCGCCCCCGAGCGCAGACCCGCCTCGACGACCACGGTGCCCCGAGTCAGCGCGGCGATGAGCCGGTTGCGGTGGAGGAAGCGCATCTTCATCGCGGACGTGGCCGGTGGCAGCTCGCTGACGATGGCGCCGGTCTCGCCGATCTCGCGCAGCAGGCCGGTGTGCGCCGAGGGGTAGGCCCGCTCGACACCGCAGGCGAGCACCGCCACGGTCACGGCGCCAGCGGCGAGTGCGCCGCGGTGGGCGGCGGCGTCGATGCCGAACGCGGCCCCGGACACGACGGCGTACCCGCGGTCACCCAGCCCGGCCGCGAGGTCACCCGCCACCGAGGCGCCGTACTCGGTCGCCGAGCGGGAGCCCACGACGGAGGCCGACCGCGGGGCGAGGGCAGCCAGGTCGGCCGGGCCGCGCACCCAGAGGCACCACGGCGGCCGCTCCAGCGCGGCGAACGAGTCGGGCCACTCGGCGTCGCCAGGGACCAGCACCCGGGCGCCGGCCCGGTCGGTCATGGCCAGGTCCTGCTGCAGGTCCCACCGCTGCAACCGGGCCGCGAACCGGGCGACCGCCCGGTTGCTGGCGCGGCGGCTGCCGTGGACGACCAGGTCCAGCGCCTCCTGCAGCCCCAGCTTGTCGATCAGCGCCCAGGCGACCGGGTCCTCCGGCTCGGCCAGCCGGGCCCAGCTGATGCGAGCCAGCCGCTCGTCCTCGGCCGGGTTCACGCGGCCACCTCCTGCGCGCCACGCAGGCCGAGCGCCTCGGCCAGGTGCTCCCGCCCCGGGCCGTCTGCCCCCGCCAGGTCGCTGATGGTCCACCCGATGCGCAGGCACCGGTCGTAGCCGCGCAGCGTGAGCCGGCCCAGGTCCAGCGCCCGGGCCAGGTCCCGGGTGACCGCGGGCGGCAGCCGCCGCTCACCGTCGCGGAGCACCGGCCCGGGGACCTCCGCGTTCACCGACCAGGGGTGGCCAGCCCAGCGGCGCGCCTGCCGCTCGCGGGCGGCCTCGACCCGGGCCGCCACCGTCGCCGACGTCTCTCCCGTCGGGCCGGCGAGCGCCGCACGGCCGGGGGCGCGCACCGACACCCGCAGGTCGACCCGGTCCAGCAGCGGACCGGACAGCCGCGCCAGGTAGGTTCGGCGCGCCTGCGGGGTGCAGCGGCAGTCGCGACCCTTGCCGACCGCCTGGCCGCACGGGCACGGGTTCGCGGCGGCTACCAGCTGGAACCGCGCCGGGAACCGCAGCTGCCGATGGGCACGCGCGATGACGACCTGACCCGACTCCAGCGGCTGCCGGAGGCCCTCCAGGACGTCCCGGCGGAACTCCGGGGCCTCGTCGAGGAACAGCACGCCCCGGTGCGCGCGGGAGATCGCCCCGGGTGCGACCCGGCCCGACCCGCCCCCGACCACCGCGGCGGGAGAGGCGGTGTGGTGCGGCGCCACGAACGGCGCCCGGGTGACCAGCTGGGTCGTGCTCCCGGTCGCGCCCAGCACAGAGTGGACCGCCGTCACCTCCAGCGCCTGCTCGGCGGTGAGTGGTGGCAACAGGCCGGGCAACCGCTCGGCGAGCATGGTCTTCCCGGCGCCGGGCGGTCCGACCAGGAGCATGTGGTGGCGGCCGGCCGCGGCGACCTCCAGGGCACGCCGTGCCTCGGCCTGCCCCACCACGTCCTGCAGGTCGGGGACCTCTCGCTGCCCACCGGACCGGCCCGAGGGCGGCACCTCGGCCACGGGCACGGCCTCCCCCGCCTGCAGCGCACGGTGGAGCTCCAGCAGCTCCGCCAGCGTGGCGACCGAGCGCACGCGCGCGCCGGGTACCAGGGCTGCCTCCCCGGCACTGGCCCTCGGGACGACCACGTCGGTGGCGCCGGCGGCGACGGCGGCCATGACCATCGGCAGCACCCCCGGCACGTGACGCACCGAGCCGTCCAGGCCCAGCTCCCCGACGTGCACCAGGTTGGCGGTCACGGCCGGGGGCAGCGAGCCCTGCGCGGCCAGCTGGGCCACCGCCACGGCCAGGTCGAACCCGCTGCCCTGCTTGGGCAGCGCCGCCGGGGACAGGTTGATGGTCCAGCGGCGCTGCTCCAGCCGCACGTCCGTGCTCGCGGCCGCGGCCCGCACCCGGTCCGGGGCGCGGGCGCAGGCGGCGTCGGGCAGCCCGCTGAGGGTCATCGCCGGCAACCCGTCGGCCAGGTGGGCCTCCACGGTGACCAGGTGCCCGGTGACGCCCGCGAGCGCGACGGCGCGGGTGCGCGCGAACCCCATCAGGCCACCCCGCGAAGGTGCTCCAGCACCGGGTCACCGTGGCCGACCCGGACGGCGACCACGTCGATCCGCACCCGCGCGGCGGGGACGTCGTGCGCCTGCAGCCAGGCGACCGCGAGCCGCCGCAGCCGGGCGGCCTTCGCCCTGGTGACCGCCTCGTGCGGGTGCCCGTAGCGGCTCGATCGCCGGGTCTTGACCTCGCACACGACCACGGTCGAGCCCTGCCTGGCCACCAGGTCGATCTCCCCCTGCCCGCACCGCCAGTTGCGGTCGAGCACCTCATACCCCAGCGCCTGCAGGTGCTGGGCGGCCAGCCGCTCGCCGAGGTCACCCAGCGCGCGCCGGACCCGGTGCCCGGGCGACGCTCCGCTGCCGGTTCCGGTCATCGAACCACCTCCTGACCGGCAGCGTGCTGCCGGGGCGGTGGCCGGCGCCGGTCAGGACGGCGCGGGTGTGGACGCCGCCGCGGCCGGCGCACCGGTGTGGAGCACGGGTGCTGAGCGACCGCCGGCCGGGGTCAGCCGCTGAAGTCGCCCTCCTTGGGGATCTCCAGCTCGTTCTTGGCGATCTCCTCCACGTTGACGTCCTTGAAGGTGATCACGCGCACGTTCTTGACGAACCGGGCCGGGCGGTAGACGTCCCACACCCAGGCGTCCTCCATCGTCACCTCGAACCAGGTCTCCCCGTTCCCGGTCCGGACCTGCACGTCCACGTCGTTGGCCAGGTAGAACCGCCGCTCGGTCTCCACGACGTGGCTGAACAGCCCCACCACGTCCCGGTACTCGCGGTAGAGCTGCAGCTCCATCTCGGTCTCGTACTTCTCGAGGTCCTCAGCGCTCATGCGCGGGTCATCTCCTGGGCGAGGTGGGCAGGGTCATCGGCGAGGTCGAAGCGGTCCTGGTTGCCGGTGTCGGGGTCGGCCGGGCCCCCGGCGCCCGCGTCCAGCTCGGCGGCGGCCACGGGGTCCAGCTCGGGGTCGATGCCCTCGTCGGGGGCGCCGGTGAGGTTCCAGCTGCGCCGGTGGTGGTCGCACGGGCCGTGCTCGCGCAGCGCGGCCAGGTGCTCCGGTGCGGCATAGCCCTTGTTGCCGTCCCAGCCGTAGCGGCCGTAGCCCGCCTCCCGGGCCGCCTGCACCATGTGGGCGTCCCGGATGACCTTGGCGAGCACG
The DNA here is from genome assembly GCF_009602535.1 of Ornithinicoccus halotolerans. Lineage (GTDB taxonomy): Bacteria > Actinomycetota > Actinomycetes > Actinomycetales > Dermatophilaceae > Ornithinicoccus > Ornithinicoccus halotolerans. The sequence goes on from NZ_WIQI01000015.1 coordinate 33,326, forward strand.
CTGGCCGCGGCGACCGAGGAGCAGCGCATGTCGGCCTTGATCATGGTGCGCACCGGCACCGGAGGCGCCCGGCCCGGGTCGGCGAACCCCAGCAGCCCCTCCCGGGCGGGGTCGGTCAGCCAGTCGTGGTTGCCGTCCAGGAGCACCAGGTCCGGCTGCAGGCCCAGCTGGGCCAGCGCTCGCCCGCCCGCCAGCCGGAGCGCGGCCATGATGCCGATGCGGTCGATCTCGGCCGGCCAGGCGTGGCCCACGCCCCAGGACAGGCACCAGCGGCGGATCCTGGGGACCATCCGCTCACGGGCCTGGTGGGTCAGCAGCTTGGAGTCCCGCACCCCGGTCGGGGCCGACCGGCAGCCCTCGTCGATGGCGACGACCCCTACGGTCACCGGGCCGGCCAGCGCGCCGCGGCCGACCTCGTCCATCCCGACCAGGACGGGGTAGCCCTCCCGCTGCAGCGCGCGCTCCAGCCGCAGGCTCGGCCGGGCCGGACGCGCGGTCGCCCGGGGGGTGCGGGTGCGGGAACCGGGGCTCACGACGGCTGCGCCTCCTCGACGCCCGCGAACACCTCCGCGGGGCGGGAGAACCAGTCGAACCGGTCCAGCGGCCAGACCAGCACGATCGCCTGCCCCACGACGTCCTCCGCGGGCACCGTCCCCGCCTGCCCGGAGCCGTCGTCGTTGGCGCGGGAGTCGCGGCTGTTGGAGCGGTGGTCCCCCATCACCCAGTAGCTGCTCTCCGGGACGGTGATGTCGAACTCTTCGGTGCTCGGCTCGTCACCCGGGTAGAGGTAGTCCTCCTCCAGCGGCTCGCCGTTCACGGTCAGCCGGCCCTGCCCATCGCAGCAGACGACGTGGTCGCCGGCCACGCCGATGACGCGCTTGATGAGGTGGTTGCCCTCCGCGGCCGGGGCGAGCCCGACGAACTCCAGCGCGTCGCGCACCGCCCCCAGCACCGGCCCGCGCTCCATCTCCACCGACTGCGGCAGCCACCCGCCGGGGTCCTCGAAGACGACGATGTCGCCCCGCTCCACCTCCAGCGGGCCAGCGGCCACCTTGCTCACCATCACCCGGTCCCCGTAGACGAGGGTCTGCTCCATCGATCCTGACGGGATCCAGAACGCCTGCAGCAGGAAGGTCTTGATCAGAAACGAGATGACCAGCGCGGTGCCGCCCACGACCAGCACCTCCCGCACCACGTGCCACAGCCGCCGGAGGCCGCTGGGGCGCACCCGTCGTGACGGCGTCGGACGGGTGTCGTCGTCCGGGGGCGTCTGGAGTGTCACGGTCGTCCTGTCTGCCTGGTGCCGGGGCCGGGGCGGCCCAGGCACGACACTAGTACGGCGGTCCTGTCGCAGACGGCTCCGCCCCGGCCAGATCTGGCCGGGGCGGAGGCGGGCGGGTTCAGGCGCTCGGGCGGTTGTCGCGCTTCTCGCGGATCCGGGCTGCCTTGCCGCGCAGGTTGCGCAGGTAGTACAGCTTGGCGCGCCGCACGTCGCCGCGGCTGACGAGCTCGACCTTCTCGACCTGGGGGCTGTGGACCGGGAAGGTGCGCTCCACACCGACGCCGAAGCTGACCTTGCGCACGGTGTAGGTCTCGCCCACCCCGCCGCCGTGGCGGCGGATGACCACGCCCTGGAACACCTGGACACGGGTGCGGTTGCCCTCGATGACCTTCACGTGGACCTTGATGGTGTCACCGGCGCGGAAGTCGGGGATGTCGTCGCGCAGGCTGGCGGCGTTGACGTCGTCGAGCTGGTGCATGGCGCTGTCGCTTTCTCGCAGGTGCCACAGGTCACCCACGGCGGTCGTCGTCCGTGACGGACGGCTGGCTGTCAGGGTTCGCTCCGGTCGGCCTGCTCGCACGGCTCCCCCTGTGGCAGGGGCGCGAGGGTGTCGTCCGACCCGGACGCAAGGAGCAAGTCTGCCACAGTCGCGCCCGGCTGCGTAAATCGTGCGCAGCGGGGCCGACCGGGCGCGGAGCCCCGGTCGCGCGGCTGGCAGGATGCCTGACCGTGACTCTACGAGCGGCGGCGGACGGTTCGGCGCTGGGCAATCCCGGCCCGGCCGGGTGGGCGTGGTACGTCGACGAGTCCCGCTGGGCGTGCGGCGGCTGGCCGCACGGCACCAACAACATGGGCGAGCTGACGGCCGTGCTGGACCTGCTGCAGCAGACCGCCGGCCTGGAGGAGGAGCTGCTCGTCTACTGCGACAGCACCTACGTCATCAACTCGGTCACCCGGTGGATGCCGGGCTGGAAGCGGCGCGGGTGGCGCAAGCGAGACGGCTCGCCCGTCCTCAACGTGGAGATCCTGCGCGCCCTCGACGCCGCGATGCGGGGGCGCAGGGTGCGGTTCGAGTGGGTGAAGGGTCATGCCGGTCACGACCTCAATGAGGCCGCCGACCGGCTGGCCAACGCCGCCGCGGTCAGCTACCGCGAGGGCCGCCCGCCGGCTCCGGGGCCCGGCTTCGCGGCGGTAGCGGCGGCGCAGCGACCGGCTGCCGGGTCCGCGGAGCGTCCGGCCGGCCGGGAGCGCGGGAGCCAGCGGCAGCCGGAGCAGCCCGACCTGTTCTCCCACGCCGAGCACCCGGCCTCGGAGGAGGAGCAGGTGGTCGAGCTGGAGCGCAGCCTGCTGCGCGGGGAGGTCCGGGCGGACCGCCAGGCGGTGGAGCGGCTGCTGCACCCCGGCTGGCAGGAGGTCGGCGCCTCCGGCCGGCTGTGGTCGCGCACGGAGATGCTGGCCCAGCTCGCTCCGCTGCCCGAGGAGGTGCAGCTGGAGGTGCAGAGCGTCGAGCGGGTCGGGCCGGACGCGGTGCTGCTGGTGTGGCGCTCGCTCACCGGCAGCGGCCGGCGCGCCGCGGTGCGCAGCTCGCTGTGGGTGCGCACGCCCGGTGGCTGGCAGCAGCGCTTCCACCAGGGCACGCCCGAGGGGTGAGACCAGCGGCGGCGGGTCAGCGGCGGCGGCGGAGCAGCAGCATCCCGTCCGGACGCCGGCCGGCCCGGTGGTACCCCGCCCTGCGCAGCGTCCGCTCGTCGGGGTCGCCCGGCGCGAGCTCCACCTGGACCACCCGGAGGTCGGCGGGGGCCCGCTGCCCGGAGTGCTCGGCCAACGCCCGCGCCAGTCCCCGGCCGGCCAGGTCGGGGGCCAGGACCGGCGTCACCACCCACACCGGCTCGCCGGTGGCTGCCTCCCGGCGGCCGCTGACCGCCCCCACCAGGCGGCCACCGCTGCGCAGCACCCACGTGGCGCCCTGCCGCACCCCGGCGCGCACCGCCTCCTCGTCGACGGCCGGGGCCGGCCGGCCGGCCCCGGCCCCACCTTGCCGTGCGTAGGCCGCGGCCATGGCCAGCGTGAGGATCTCCGGCACGTCGGCCGGGACGGCTGCGGTGAGCTCGGTGGCCGCCATCCCGTCGGCGGTGATCGCGGCCGAGGGCGGCAGCAGGTCGGGGCGGCGGGCGGCGGTGCGCTGCCGCCGCTGCTGGTCGCGCCAGCCGGCGATGGCGGCGTGGTCGCCGCTGCGCAGCACCGGTGGGACCTCGCGGCCCCGCCAGGAGGGCGGCTTGGTGTAGACCGGGTACTCCAGCAGGCCGTCCTCGTGTGACTCCTCCACCAGCGACTCGGCGTTGCCGACCACCCCGGGCAGCAGCCGGGCCACCGCCTCGACGATGGCCAGCACGGCGACCTCCCCGCCGTTGAGCACGTAGTCGCCGAGCGAGACCACCGACACCGGCATCCGCTCGGCGGCGTGCTCGTAGACCCGCTCGTCGATCCCCTCGTAGCGACCGCAGGCGAACGCCAGCCACGGTTCCCGGGCGAGCTCGCGCGCCATCGCCTGGCTGAACGGCGTCCCCCCGGGGCCGGGCACGACCAGGTGCGGCACCGCTCCGGGCCGCTCCCGGCACAGCTCGTCCAGCGCCTCCCCCCACGGCTCGGGCCGCATCACCATGCCGGGGCCGCCGCCGTAGGGGGTGTCGTCGACGGTGCGGTGCCGGTCGTGGGTCCAGTCGCGCAGGTCGTGCACCCGCAGGTCGACCAGGCCCTCCCGGCGTGCCCTGCCGATCAGGGACAGCTCCAGCGGCGCCAGGTACTCCGGGAAGACGGTGATGACGTCGAGGCGCACGAGTGGGTCACTCCCCCAGCTCGAGCAGGCCCGCTGGCGGGTCGACGACGACCCTGCCCTGCTCCTCGTCGACCTCGGGGACCAGCTCCTCGACGAACGGCACCAGCACCGTCCCCCCGCCGACCAGCCGCACCTCCAGCAGGTCCTGCACCTGGCGGGTGTGCAGCCCGCTCACCTCCCCCAGCACGGTGCCGGTGGTGTCGACCACCGCCAGCCCGAGCAGCTCCTCCTCGTACCAGCCCTCGTCCTCGTCCTCGTCCAGCTCCTCCGCCAGCAGCCGGGTGCCGCGCAGCGCCTCGGCACCGGTGCGGTCGGTGACACCCTCGAACGCCAGCAGGTAGCGGCCCTGATGCACCCGCACCCCCCGGACCAGCAGCGGGCCGACCTCGGCCGGGTCGGTCGCCAGCTCGGCGCCCGGCACGAACCGCTCGTCCGGGCTGTCGGTGTGGACCTGGACGGTCACCTCACCGCGCAGCCCGTGCGCGCGCCCGATGCGTGCGACCAGCAGCACCCGTGCTCCTCCTCGGTTGGTCGTGGCCCGGGACGCGTCGAGGGGTGCGTCGCGGGCTCAGCCTGCGACGCACCCCTCGGCGCTCCGGTGGGCCTGCTCAGCTCACCTGATCGGTGTCGACGATGTCGACGCGGACCTTGCGGCCCTCGGCGAGCGCACCCATGACGGTGCGCAGCGCGCTGGCGGTGCGGCCCCGCCGCCCGATCACCCGGCCCAGGTCCTCGGGGTGCACGCGCACCTCGAGCACCTCGCCGTGGCGCAGGTTCTTGCGGCGGACGGCGACGTCGCCGTCGTGCTCGACGATGCCCTTGACCAGGTGCTCCAGGGCCTCCTCGAGCACGGTCAGCCCTCGGTCTTCTCGGCCTCGGCCTGCTCGTCGGCAGCCGGCGTCTCGGCCGGGGCCTCGGCGCCCTCGTCGGCCTGCTCCTGGGCCGGCTTGGCGGAGCGCCGCTGCCGGGACGGGGCCGGGTCGCCGCCGCCCTCGCCCTTGTCGGCCTCGGCCAGTGCGGCCTCGTAGCGGGCCTTCTTGTCCGGGCGGGGCTGCTGCGGGCGCAGCGTGCCCTCGGCGCCCTCCTCACCGGTGAACTTCTGCCAGTCGCCGGTCACCTTCAGCAGGGCCTGCACCTGCTCGCTCGGCTGGGCGCCCACACCGAGCCAGTACTGCGCCCGCTCGGAGTCGATCTCGATGAGCGAGGGCTCCTCGGTGGGGTGGTACTTGCCGATCTCCTCGATCGCCCGGCCGTCCCGCTTGGTGCGGGAGTCGGCGACGACGACGCGGTAGTAGGGGGCACGGATCTTGCCCATGCGCTTCAAGCGGATCTTGACAGCCACGTGTGCGGTGTCTCCTCGTTCTTGGTCTGGGTGAGCCCACCTGTCCCACGTGGGGAATTCACGCGTGGTCCGGGAGCTCGGGCGGACACATCGGGCCACGGTGAGAGGGGCCGTGGCAGATGGGTACCGGGACATTGTGCCAGAGTCCGTGCCCAGCCACGAACTCGCGCCCTCGGGCGGTCACCCCCGCGCGCCGGAGTGGGGCTGCACCCGGCCGCGCAGCACGACGCGGTGCGGCGTGGCCAGCGTGCGCAGGTCCTCCCGGGGGTCGTCCCGGTAGACCACGACGTCGGCCGAGGCGCCTTCCTCGATCCCGGGCCGTCCCAGCCAGGCCCGCGCCTGCCAGGTCGCCGCGCCGATGGCCTGCCGCGGGGACATCCCGGCCCTGCTGAGCTCCACGACCTCCCGGGCGACCAGGCCGTGCGGCAGCTGACCGCCGGCGTCGGTGCCGGCGTACACCGGGATCCCGGCCTCGAGGGCCTTCCCGATGGTGTCGTAGCGGCGCGCGTGCAGGTCCCGCATGTGCGCCGCGTAGCCGGGGAACTTCGCCTCGCCGGCGGCCGCGAAGTCGGGGAAGTTCGCGATGTTGACCAAAGTGGGCACGATCGCGATCTGCCGCGCGGCGAAGGTTTCGATGGTGTCGTCCTGCAGGCCGGTCGCGTGCTCGATGCAGTCCGTGCCCGCCGCGGCGAAGTCGCGCAGCGACTGCTCACCGAAGCAGTGCGCGGTCACCCGAGCGCCCTCCTCGTGGGCGGCCGTGATCGCCTCGGTCAGCACGTTCACCGGCCAGCAGGTGCCCAGGTCGCCGGTGTCCCGGTCGATCCAGTCCCCCACCAGCTTGACCCAGCCGTCCCCGTTGCGCGCCTCCTGGCGGACGTAGGCCACCAGCTCCTCCGGCTCGATCTCGTGGGCGTAGTTGCGCAGGTACCGCTTGGTCCGCGCGATGTGACGCCCGGCGCGGATCAGCCGTGGCAGGTCGTCCCGGTCCTGGACCCACCGGGTGTCCAGCGGGCTGCCGGCGTCCCGCAGCAGCAGCGCGCCGGCGTCCCGCTCGGCCAGGGCGTGCTCCTCGGCGCGGGCCGGCTCGACCGCGCCCCGTGACTCCAGGCCGACGTGGCAGTGGGCGTCCACGAGCCCCGGCAGCACCCATCCCTGGACCGTCTCCACCTCCGCCGCGGCCGACGCGGGCGGGGAGAGGCTGATGCGGCCGTCGATGACCCAGATCTCGTCCAGCACCTCCTCGGGCCCGGCCAGGACCTGGCCGCGCACGTGCAGGGCGGCTGTGCCCATGCTGTTCCTCCTTCGCCGGCGGTCGGTGGTCCGCAGCTGGCAGTCGGCACCGTGTGCGGGCAGGCTACCGTCGCTGCCGCTAGCGTGGCCGGCATGCCGGTGGACGCCGTCGTCATCGGGGCCGGGCACAACGGGCTGACCTGCGCCGCCTACCTGGCGCGGGCCGGGCGGTCGGTGCTGGTCCTGGAGGGCTCCGACCACGTCGGCGGCGCGGCCCGCTCGGTGCGCACCTTCCCCGCCTACGACGCCCGGCTGTCGGCCTACGCCTACCTGGTCTCGCTCCTGCCGCAGCAGGTCATCGACGAGCTGGGACTGGAGCTGACGCTGGTGCACCGGCGGATCTCCTCCTACACGCCGGTCGGGGACGGCGGCATCCTGGTCGACACCGGTGACCCGGTGCGCACCGCCGCCGACCTCGGCCCGGACGCGCAGGCGTGGGAGGACTTCTACGGGATGACCGGTGCGGTGGCCCGGCGGCTGTTCGGGACCATGACCGAGCCGCTGCGCAGCGCCGACGACGTCCGCGCCCTGCTCGGCGAGCCGGCCTGGACCGACCTGGTGCAGCGTCCCCTCGGGGAGACGCTGGAGCGCCGGTTCGTCTCCGACGCGGTGCGGGGAGTGGTGCTGACCGACGGCCTGATCGGCACCTTCGCCCGCGCCCACGGTGCCGACCTGCTGGCGAACCGGTGCCTGCTGTACCACGTCATCGGCCGCGGGACCGGCGACTGGGACGTGCCGGTCGGCGGCATGGGCGCGGTCACCGACGCGCTGCTCCGGGCGGCCGAGTCCCACGGTGCTCAGGTCGAGACCTCCAGCCCCGTCACCGCGATCGACGCGGACGAGGCCGACACGGTCGTGCACACCGCGGACGGGCGGCGCGTCCGGACCCGGCAGGTGTTCGCCAACGTGGCCCCCACGGTGCTGGACCGGCTGCTCGGTGAGGACCGCGGCCCCGCGGCGCCCGAGGGCGCCCAGCTCAAGGTGAACCTGCTGCTCTCCCGGCTGCCGGCAGTCAAGGACGAGACGGTGACCCCGGAGCAGGCGTTCTCCGGCACCTGCCACGTCAACGAGGGCTACCAGCAGCTCGAGCTGGCCCACGCCCAGGCCGCGAGCGGGCGCATCCCCTCGCTGCCGCCGTGCGAGCTGTACTGCCACAGCCTGTCGGACGGCTCCATCCTGGGCCGCGGCCTGGTCGAGGCGGGCGCCCACACGCTGACGCTGTTCGGGCTGCACATGCCGGCCCGGCTGTTCCGGGCGGACCCGGACGGTGCCCGGCGGGAGGCACTGCGCGCCACGCTGGCCTCGGTGGACGCGGTGCTGGCCGAGCCGCTGCAGGAGTGCCTGCTGGACCCGACGACCCTGGAGGTGCGCAGCCCGCTGGACGTGGAGGCCTCGGTCGGCATGCCCGGGGGCCACATCTTCCACGGAGACCTGCAGTGGCCGTTCGCCGAGGACCGGCGCGACGTGGGCCGCTGGGGGGTGGAGACCCGGCACCACAACGTCTTCTGCTGCGGGGCCGGCGCCCGGCGCGGCGGCGGGGTGAGCGGGATCCCGGGGCGCAACGCTGCCGCCGCCGCGCTGGGCGAGGCGGCGCTGCAGGGCTGAGGTGCGGCCGGTTCAGCGGAATGCCCAGGCGCCGGCTGCCCCGCGCGCGCGGCGTGGTGGGGGCGCCTCAGCGGCCGCCGAGGTACTTCTCGAACCCCTTCGGCAGCGAGAGGTCGGACAGGTCCTGCTCGGCCTCGCCGCCGGCGTCCCCGCCGAGCCCGAACGCGCTGGCGGCCGCGTTCCCGCGGCTGGCCTCGGCCTTGTCCCGAGCGGCCTTCTCCTCCGCGGCCCGCTTGGCGGGGTTCCCGCTGCGGGACTTCTTGCGCTGCTGCTTGCCCTTGCCCTTGGCCCGGCCGCCGGCGCCACCACCGCCGCCGGGCATCCCCGGCATACCAGGCATGCCCGGCATCCCGGGCATCCCGCCCCCGCCCCGGCGCATCTGCCGCATCATCTTCTGCGCCTGGCCGAACCGCTCCAGCAGCTGGTTGACCTCGGAGACGCTCACGCCGGAGCCCTTGGCGATGCGGGCCCGGCGGGAGCCGTTGATCACCTTGGGGTGGTTGCGCTCGAACGGCGTCATCGAGCGGACCATCGCCTCGACCCGGTCGAACTCCTTCTCGTCGAGCGCCTCCAGCTGCGCCCGCATCTGCTGCATCCCCGGCATCATCCCGAGCATCTGCTTCAGGTTGCCCATCTTCTTGATGGCCGCCATCTGCTCGAGGAAGTCGTCGAAGGTGAAGTCCTCCTCCCCCATGAACTTCTCGGCCATCTTCCGGGCCTGGGCCTGGTCGAAGGCCTTCTCCGCCTGCTCGATGAGGGTGAGCACGTCACCCATGTCGAGGATCCGGGACGCCATCCGGTCGGGGTGGAAGGTCTCGAAGTCGCGCAGGTTCTCGCCGGTGGAGGCGAACAGGATCGGCTGGCCGGTGACGGTCGCGACCGACAACGCGGCACCACCGCGGGCGTCACCGTCCAGCTTGGTCAGCACCGACCCGGTGATGCCGACCCCGTCGGCGAACGCCTTGGCCGTCTCGACCGCGGCCTGACCGATCATCGCGTCCATCACGAAGAGGACCTCGTGCGCCTGGGTCTCGACGCGGATGTCGTGGGCCTGGCGCATCAGCTCCACGTCCACGGCCAGCCGGCCGGCGGTGTCGATGATGACCACGTCATGGCCCTTGCCCCGGGCCTCGGCCACGCCGTCGACCGCGACGTCGACCGGGTCCCCGAAGGACCGGGTGCCCTCCCCGCTCTCCAGGGCCGCGTCGTGCCCGTGGACGTTGCCCCGCTCGGGCGCGAAGACCGGGACGCCGGCGCGCTCTCCGACGATCTGCAGCTGGTTGACCGCGTTGGGCCGCTGCAGGTCGGCAGCGACCAGCAGCGGGGTGTGGCCGTCCTGCTTCAGCCAGTGCCCCAGCTTGCCGGCCAGCGTGGTCTTGCCGGAGCCCTGCAGGCCGGCCAGCATGATGACCGTCGGTGCGGTCTTGGCGAACGCCAGCCGGCGAGTCTGCCCGCCGAGGATGTCCACCAGTTCCTCGTTGACGATCTTGACGACCTGCTGGGCCGGGTTGAGGGCACGGGAGACCTCCGCCCCGAGCGCGCGCTCCCGGATCCGGCCGGTGAACTGCTTGACGACGGGCAGCGCCACGTCCGCGTCGAGCAGCGCCATCCGGATGTCCCGGATCGTGGCGTTGACGTCGGACTCGTTGAGCGTCCCCTTCCGCTTGAGGTTGCGGAAGGTGTCGGTCAGGCGGTCAGAGAGGCTGGCGAACACCGTCCCAGGCTAACCCGCGCCCGGCCCGCTCCGGTCCCCGCGCGCACAGCACCCCGCGCGGCGGGGTGCAGGCGGGCCGATACTGACGAGGTGACCTCCCTGGCCCGCCCCCTCGTCCGGCCGCTGCGCCGCCGGCTCTCCGAGGCGCTGCGTCAGCGCGTGGCCGGCCCCGACGCGGAGGCCAGGGCCGAGCGGATCTGGTTGGCACCGGGCCCCCGCCGGTACTCCCCGGAGGACCCGATCTGCCGGGTGCACAGCCACGCCGGCATGTACGCCGGCGGGATCCGGGCGCTGCTGCTGCAGTCGCTGCACCCGCTGGCGATGGCCGGCGTCGGCGAGCACAGCGGCTACCGCGGCGACCCGTGGGGACGGCTGCAGCGCACCAGCGAGTTCATCGCCACCACCACGTTCGGCCTGGTCGAGGACGCCGACCGGGTGCTGGACCGGATCAACCAGGTCCACGCCACGGTGAGCGGCCACGCCGGTGACGGCCGCGCCTACTCCGCGCGCGACCCGCACCTGCTGCGGTGGGTGCACGTGGCCGAGGTCGACTCCTTCCTGACCTCCTACCAGCGTCACGCCCGGCACCCGCTGACCCCGGAGCAGGCTGACCGCTACGTGTCCCAGACGGCGTGGACCGCCGAACGGCTGGGGCTGGCGGACCCGCCCCGCTCGGTCACCGCCCTGTGCGCCCAACTGGCCGCCTTCACCCCCGAGCTGGCGGCCACGCCGGGGGCGCTCGACGCGGCCCGGTTCCTGCTCCGGGAACCGCCGCTGCCCCCGGCCGCCCGCCCCGGCTACTGGCTGCTGGCCGCCGGGGCGGTCGCGATGCTGCCGGTCCGCGCGCGCCGGCTGCTGGGGCTTGCCGTGCCCGGGCCCT
>NZ_WIQI01000150.1 GCF_009602535.1 Ornithinicoccus halotolerans
GAGGCGGTGGAGCTGTGCTTCATCGACGACGACGGGAACGAGACGCGTCGGGAGATGACCGAGGCCGACCACCTCGTCTGGCACGCCTACGTGCCGCAGTGCCAGCCTGGACAGCGCTACGGCTACCGCGTGCACGGCCCCTACGACCCGGCCGAGGGCCACCGGTGCAACCCCGCCAAGCTGCTGCTGGACCCCTACGCGAAGGCGATCGACGGCCAGGTGGACGGCCACCAGGCGCTGTTCTCCTACGACTTCGGCGACCCCGACTCCCGCAACACCGAGGACTCCCTGCCCCACACCATGCTGTCGGTGGTGGTGAACCCGTTCTTCGACTGGGGCCACGACCGGCCGCCGCAGCGGGAGTACCACGACAGCGTCATCTACGAGGCCCACGTCAAGGGGCTGACGATGACCCACCCGGAGGTCCCCGAGGAGATCCGGGGCACCTACGCCGCTATGGCCCACCCGGCCGTCATCGAGCACCTCACCCAGCTCGGCGTCACCGCGATCGAGCTGCTGCCGGTCCACCAGTACGTCCAGGACAGCCACCTGATCGACAAGGGGCTGAGCAACTACTGGGGCTACAACACCATCGGGTTCCTGGCGCCGCACAACGGCTACGCGGCCTACGGCACGCGCGGGGAGCAGGTCACCGAGTTCAAGTCGATGGTGAAGGCGCTGCACGAGGCCGACATCGAGGTGATCCTCGACGTGGTCTACAACCACACCGCCGAGGGCAACCACCTCGGCCCGACGCTGGCCTTCCGCGGCATCGACAACGCCGCCTACTACCGGCTGGTCGACGACGACAAGCGGCACTACTACGACACCACCGGCACCGGCAACAGCCTGCTGATGCGCAACCCGCACGTGCTGCAGCTGATCATGGACTCGCTGCGCTACTGGGTGACCGAGATGCACGTGGACGGCTTCCGGTTCGACCTGGCCGCCACGCTGGCGCGGCAGTTCCACGAGGTCGACAAGCTCTCCGCCTTCTTCGACATCATCCAGCAGGACCCGGTGGTCTCCCAGGTCAAGCTCATCGCCGAGCCCTGGGACCTCGGCGACGGCGGCTACCAGGTCGGCAACTTCCCGCCGCTGTGGACGGAGTGGAACGGCCTCTACCGCGACACCGTCCGCGACTTCTGGCGCGGGGAGCCCTCCACTCTCGGCGAGTTCGCCTCCCGGCTGACCGGCAGCTCGGACCTGTACGAGCACTCCGGGCGGCGCCCGATCGCCTCCATCAACTTCGTCACCGCCCACGACGGCTTCACGCTGCGGGACCTGGTCTCCTACAACGAGAAGCACAACGAGGCCAACGGCGAGGGCGGCAACGACGGCGAGGCCCACAACCGGTCCTGGAACCACGGCGTCGAGGGCCCCACCGACGACCCCGAGGTCAGCGCGCTGCGGCTGCGGCAGCAGAAGAACTTCCTCACCACGCTCCTGCTCAGCCAGGGCGTGCCGATGATCGCCCACGGCGACGAGCTCTCCCGCAGCCAGGACGGGAACAACAACGTCTACTGCCAGGACAACGAGACCGCCTGGGTGGACTGGGACCTCACCGACGACGGCGAGGAGCTGCTGGCCTTCGCCCAGAACCTCATCACGCTGCGGCGCACCCACCCGGCCTTCCGCCGGCGCCGGTTCTTCGCCGGGGAGGCCGGCCACGGCGGGCAGAGCGAGCTGGGCGACATCCTCTGGTACTCCCCCAGTGGCGAGCCGATGGCGGAGGAGGACTGGTCCAACTCCTACGCCCGCTCCATCATGGTCTTCCTCAACGGACAGGCCATCGAGACCCCGGACGCGCTGGGCCGGCCGGTGGTCGATGACCACTTCCTGCTGCTGTTCAACGCCCACCACGAGGCCGTCACCTTCATCATCCCCGACGGGATCAACACCCCCGCCTGGCGCAACGTCGTGGACACCGCGACCAGCACCGCCGAGGAGGAGCGGGAGTGGGCCGCCGGTGCCCCGGTGGAGCTGCCGCCGCGGACCGTGGTGGTGCTCACCGGGACTCCCGAGCCGGAGGAGAACGGCAACGGCGCGGGCGAGTAGCGGCCCCGGCCGCTAGGACGCGGCCAGCCGCGCCTTCTCGGCCTCGACGTCGAAGTCGGCCTCCGGCCACCGCAGGCCCAGCCCGCGCAGGTGCTCCAGCAGCAGCTGCTGCACCGCCAGCCGGGCGTACCACTTGCGGTCGGCGGGGACGACGAACCACGGGGCGTGCCCGGTGCTGCACTGGTCGAGGACGGCCTGGTAGGCCTCCCGGTAGTCGTCCCAGTGGCGCCGCTCGTCGACGTCGCCGGGGTTGTACTTCCAGTGCTTGTCGGGCCGCTCCAGCCGCTTGGCGAGCCGCTCGCGCTGCTCCTTCTTGGACAGGTGCAGCATCACCTTGATGAGGGTGGTGCCCTGCTCGGCGAGCTGGGCCTCGAAGCGGTTGATAGTGGCGTAGCGGCGCGCCCACTGCCGGCGCGGCACCAGGTCGTGCACCCGCACGATGAGGACGTCCTCGTAGTGCGAGCGGTCGAAGACGCCGATGCGGCCCGCCTCGGGCAGCGCCTTGCGGATGCGCCACAGGAACGGGTGCCGGCGCTCCTCCTCGGTCGGTGCCTTGAACGCGGTCAGGTCCACCCCCTGCGGGTCCACGGACCCGATGACGTGGCGCATGATGCCGCCCTTGCCCGCGGTGTCCATGCCCTGCACCACCAGCAGAATCCGCTGCCGGCCGCCGGCGACGCCGTTGGCGTAGAGCAGCTCCTGCAGCTGGCCGAGCTCGTCGTCGGCGGAGACGAGCGCCTTCTTGCCGTGCTTCTTCTTGCCCTCGAAGGCGGGGGTGCCCCGGGGGTCGATCGCGCCCAGGTCGGTGCCGGGCCCGGCCCGCAGGGCGTCGCTGAACGGGGTCCGGCTGGCGTCGGTGCGGTCACGGCTGCTGCTACCCATCCCGGCATCCTGGCAGGCCCGGCGCTGGGCTGCCTGTCAGCGCAGGAAGTCGCGCAGCTGGCCCTCCCACCGGTCGCTGTCGACGTTCCACAGCCGGCAGTGCAGCGGACCGTCCCACAGCTCCAGCCGCACCAGGTCGGGCCGGCGCGCCGCGAGCTCGGCCGAGGGCCCGTAGGGCACGACGTCGTCGGTGGTGGCGTGCATCAGCAGCATCGGGTGGCGCAGCTCGCTGGCACGCGCCACCCAGTTGGTGACCGCGATGTCGATGGGCTCGGCCACCCCGACCAGGTGCCGGGTCGCGCGCCGGCCCATGAGCAGCCGCGCCAGCACGTCCACCGAGCGGGGGATCCGGTTGAGGTCGGCGTGGTGGGAGAGCACGACCCCCCAGTCGATGACCGGGCAGTCCAGCACCACCTTGTCCACCCAGCCGGACAGGTCCGAGCGCGCCAGCGTCTGCAGCAGGATCGCCCCGCCCATGGACCATCCCACCAGGGTGACGGTGCGGGCGCCGTGGCCGATCGCGTACCGGATGGCGGCCTCCACGTCACGCCACTCCGACAGCCCCAGGTTGTAGCGGCCGTCGGCGCTGGGCGGCGCGCCCGGGTCGTTGCGGTAGCGCGGCACCAGGCTGGTGAACCCGAGCTCGCGCATCACCGGCAGCGCCCGCAGCGTCTCCTCCTGCCGGGCGCTGCGGCCGTGCACCAGCACCGCCCAGGCACCCGGCCGGCGGGCGGGGTCGGCCGGGGCGACCCGCCACGCCGGCAGCTCACCCACGTCGGACCGGACCTGCACCTCGTCGAACTCCAGGCCCAGCGCCGAGCGCGGGTCGCCGCAGTAGTAGTAGCTGTTCCACCGCGCCGGCCCGGGCAGCAGCGTCCCGCCGTCCACGCCGTGCAGCGCCCGCACCACGGTGCGGTCCTGCGTGCGCCGGGGCGACAGGTCGGTCTCGAGCACCTCACCCAGCCGGGCGTGCCCCTGGCCGCGCTGCAGCCACAGCCCGTAGCGGCCGGGAGACACGGTGTGCGGCTGCGCCCGCAGCGTCACCGTGCCGGCGGCCTCGTCCACCGCGACGACGTGGGCGTCGTCCTTGCGCTCCAGCTCCGGGGTGATGACCCGCCGGGCGAAGTAGGTGGCGGTGGCCACCGACGCCAGCGCCGCCGCGACGCCGGCGACCACCCCGCCGGTCGCCGCGACCGAGGCCGCGCGCGGACCCCACCGCACCACCCGGTCGAGCACAGGGTGCGGGTGCTGCTGCCGCGTCATCACCGGCCGTCCGGCACCGGCGGCTGCAGGACGTCGGCCAGGTCGTAGGACACCGGCCGCTCCAGCTGGTCGTAGGTGCAGCTGCCGGGGTCGCGGTCGGGCCGCCACCGGACGAACTGGGTGGTGTGCCGGAACCGGTCGCCCTCCATGTAGTCGTAGCGAACCTCGACCACCCGCTCCGGCCGCAGCGGCACGAACGAGAGGTCCTTGCCGGCGTTCCACCGCGAGGTCTCGTTGCGCCGCGGGGTGCGCTCGCCCTCGACGTGGGCGGCCCAGTCCCATGGGTGCCCGGCGAAGTCGGTGACCAGCGGCTGCAGCTCGGTGAGCAGCTCGCGGCGCCGCGCCATCGGGAAGGAGGCGCACACGCCGACGTGGGCCAGCGTGCCCCGGCCGTCGTAGAGGCCCAGCAGCAGCGAGCCGACGGCGTCGTCACCGGACTTGTGCAGCCGGTAGCCGGCCACGACGCAGTCGGCGGTGCGCTCGTGCTTGACCTTGCCCATCACCCGCTTGTCCTGCTGGTAGCTGCCCTGCGGGTCCTTGGTGATGAGCCCGTCCAGCCCGGCGCCCTCGAAGTGCTGGAACCACTCGCGGGCGGTGGCCGGGTCGTCGGTCAGCGGGGTGAGGTGCACCGGCGGCCG
>NZ_WIQI01000151.1 GCF_009602535.1 Ornithinicoccus halotolerans
TCCTCGGGCCCCCCAGCGGCCCTGGCTAGCAGGAATCCGACATCGCGCTGGAAGGCACTATGGCCCGGTGGTGTGGCCGGCCGGGCGGGCCTGCAGCTCCTGCTGCGACAGCTGCCGGACCGCCCGGCGCAGCGCGGTCCGCAGCTCGCCGGCATCGGCCGGGCGCTGCTGCGGGTCGGTGGCCGCTCCCCACCGGATGAGCGCGTCGAGCTCTCCGGGCACGGTCGGCACCAGGTCGCCGGCGCGGGGCACCTCACCGTAGACGTGCTGGTAGGCGACGTGGATCGGACTCGACCCCGGGAACGCCTTGGCCCCGGTCAGCAGCTCGTAGAGCAGCAGCGAGGCGGAGTACACGTCGCTGCGGGCGTCGGCGCGGCCGTGCTGGACCTGCTCCGGAGACAGGTACGCGGCGGTGCCCCACGTGACCTCGCCGCGGGTGGCGGTGCTGGTGGTGACCGCCCGCGCCAGTCCGAAGTCAGCGACCTTGACCCGGCCGCGGTCGTCGATGAGGACGTTCTCGGGCTTGACGTCGCGGTGCGCCAGGCCGGCCTCGTGGGCGGCGGCCAGCGCGGCCAGCACCGGGTCGAGCAGGTCCACCGCCTCCTGCACGCTCAGCGGGGCCTGCTCCCGGATCGCGTCGCGCAACGTGCGGCCCGGCACCAGCTCCATCGCCAGGAAGACGACGTCCTCATCGGCCCCCTGGTCGAAGACGCCCACCACGTGCGGGTGGGACAGCCGGGCGGCGGCGAGCGCCTCCTGCCGGAACGCGGCCACGAACGCCTCGTCCCGGGCCAGGTCGGCATGCATCACCTTCAGCGCCACCCGGCGCTCCAGCCGCAGGTCGACCGCCTCGTACACCCCGGCCATCCCGCCGCGGGCCAGCAGCGACTCCACGCGGTACCGGCCGTCGACGACACGGTCCAGCACGGGCGGGGACAGGGCGCTCACGCCCTGAGTGTACGGAGAGTTGGCCGCCTCCCCGGCGACCTCGGGCGGGTTGTCGCCAGCCCGCCGCGGCCGTCACATCCGCGAGCGCACCGCCAGCACGGTCTTCACGTAGTGCTTGGTGTCGGAGAACATCCCGTGCTGCTGCACGCTGGCTAGCCCCTGGTAGTAGCCGGCGATGGCCTTCTCGCGGCTGTCGGCGGCCCGCAGCAGCGCCCGCATCACGACCACGCCGGCCTCGACGTTGTCCTTCGGGTCGAGCAGGTTCAGCTCCCGGCCGACCAGCGACGAGGCCCACTCCCCGGTGGTGGGGATGACCTGCATGATGCCGATCGCGTTGGCGGGGGAGACCGCGCGCTGGTTCCACCCCGACTCGGTGCTGGACACCGCCAGCATCAGCGTCGGGTCCACGCCGTGCCGGTTGGCGGTGCGCACGATGAGGGACTTGGTCTCCTGCGCGTCCGGGACGGGCACCGAGGCCAGGTACTCCCGGTTGGCGGCGGCCGACCGGGCGACCTTGTCGTCGTAGGTGTAGTGCAGGAAGGTGTTGTCGACCTTCTCGCCCTTCTTGGCGTCCCCGATGTTGTCCGGGGTCCACACCTGGGCCCTGCCGCGCTCGACGACGGGGATGGTCACCCGCTGGCCCACCCACAGCCGGTGCGGGTCCAGGGAGGAGTTGGCCCGGATCACCTCCGACAGCGGCACCCCGTGCCGGGCGGCGATGCCGGAGAGGGTGTCACCGGCGCGCACGGTGACCGTGCGGCTGCTCGCGGCGGACGTGCTGGAGCCTGCTCTCGCGCCGGAGCCGCCGGAGGTGGACCCGGAGCCGGCCTTGCTGCTGCCGGAGCCCGCCGTGCTGCCCGAGGTGCTGCGGGAGGCCTGCTGGCTGCCTGGCAGCGAGATCTTCTGCCCCGGGTAGATCATCCGGGGGTTGTCGAAGGAGTTGGCCCGCACCAGCGCGGCCACCGTGGTGTCGTGGCGGGCCGCGATGTCGTACAGCGTGTCGCCCGGCTGGACGGTGATGCTGCCGCCCCGGGAGGCCGAGCCGCTACCGCCGCCACCACCGGCACCGCCGCCGCCACCACCGGCACCGCTTCGGCCGCCACCGCCGTTGCCCTTGCCGGGCACCTCGATGGTCTGGCCGGCGTAGATCCACCGGCCGCCGTGGGAGAGGCCGTTGCGCTTGGTCAGGGCCGACACCGTGGTGTCGAACTTCGCGGCCAGGTCGTAGAGGGTGTCGCCCTCCTGGACCCGGTATGGCCGCCACGAGGAGGACGCGGTGGCCAGCGGGCCGTGCTGGCTGAAGGAGACCTGCGGTGCAGCGGGGGGCAGGTCGGCGGGCATCGGGCTCATCGGCTCCGGGCCTTTCCGGTGAGGGACACGGGACGGGGGGCGGGCTGGTGGAACTCGTCGCACGAGGTCAAGCGGGTGCTTCCGGGAAAGGGGGTTGTGGTTGCCGTGGCACGTGGGGCATCACGTGGTCGTGCAGGCTCCCGGGGCCGCCGTGGCCCGTGTGACGTTTGAGGAACGTACCCGAGTTTCTGGCATTACGCTAGATCGACGGCGTGTCGGTGCGTGTGAAAGACTGGAAGATGTGGTAAACGACAGCGCTGTAATTCCGCCGGACGAGTGGCTGGCCGTGCCCGACATCATGGAGCTGACGGGTGCCTCGCTGACCCAGGTGAGGACCTGGCTGCGGCACCGGGAGCTGGTCGGGATGCGCCGCGGGCCCAACAACGCGGTCATGGTTCCCGCCAGCTTCGTCACGCAGGAGGGGCCGGTCCAGACACTGCGGGGGACGGTGACCGTGCTCGCCGACGGCGGCATGGAGGACGCGGAGATCATCGACTGGATGCACCGGCCCGACGACACCCTCGAAGGCGGCAGCGCCATCGCCGCGCTGCGGGCCGGCCGCCGGGCCGAGGTCCGCAAGCGGGCCCAGGAGGTGGCCTTCTAGCGGCAGCGCGCCGCTACCGCGCTCCCCGTGGTCGAGGCGTGCGAGTGGTGCGTTGCTCACGCGCAGCGGCCCGGTCCTGGTGAGGAAGGCGCGCGAGTGCTGCGTTGCTCACGCGTAGCGGCCGGATCCCGGTGAGCCGGGCGTGCGAGTGCTGCGTTGCTCACGTGGCCCGGGCGGTGCTCACCTCGATGAGCGCGGTCAGTGCCTCCCGGCCCTCCTCGGTCACCCCGGAGGCGTCGGCCAGCGCGCTGGCCGCCTGCTGGGAGTTCACCCGGATCATCGTCTCGGTGAGCTCGACCGCGCCGCTGCGCTCCAGCGCCGCCCGGCACTCCTCGACCCGCTGCGGGGTCAGTCCGGGGTCCCCCAGCGCCGTCCGTAGCAGCGCGGCGTCCTCGCGGCTGGCGTGCTCGAGCGCGTGCGCCACCAGCACGGTGCGCTTGCCCTCCCGCAGGTCGTCCCCGGCCGGCTTGCCGGTGGTGCCCGGGTCGCCGAACACCCCGAGCACGTCGTCGCGCAGCTGGAACGCCTCGCCCAGCGCCAGCCCGTAGCGGGACAGCGCGGACACGTCCTCCGGGCCGGCGCCCGCGGCGGTGGCACCGATGAGCAGCGGCTGCTCGATCGAGTACTGCGCGCTCTTGAACCGGATCACGGTGCGGCACTGCTCTACCCGGGCGGTGTGGTCCAGGGCGTCCCAGTCCTGCTGGGACAGGAGCACGTCCAGGTACTGCCCGCCCATCAGCTGGGTCCGCATCCGGTCGAAGACCGGCCGGGCGCGCTGCAGCTCAGTCGCGGGCAGGCCGCTTCCGGCGAACGTCTCGTCCGACCAGTTGAGGCACAGGTCGCCGGCCAGGATCGCCGCCGAGCGGCCGAACCGCTCCGCGTCCCCCTCCCAGCCGGCGTCGGCGTGCTGGGCGGCGAACCGGCGGTGCGCGGTTGCGCTGCCGCGGCGCAGGTCGGAGTCGTCCATGACGTCGTCGTGCAGCAGCGCGGCGGCCTGGAACAGCTCCATCGCCGAGGCGGCTCGCACCAGCGCCGCGGAGTCGGGACCGCCCTGGGCGCGGTAGCCCCAGTAGAGGAACGCCGCCCGTAGCCGCTTGCCGCCGGCGAGCAGCGCCGCCACGGCGTCGACGAGGGGGGCCATCGGCTCACCCAGGTCGGCGAGCACCTCCCGCTGCGCGGCGACGACGGCGTCCAGCTCGGCCTGCACGCGGGCGCGCAGGCCGAGCAGGTCGAGCGGGTCGGCTCGGGTCACGGGACTCCTCCTGAGGTGGCCGGGGGCGGCCGCCGCCACCCCGAGCCTAGGTGGTCCGGGGGTTGAGGCTGTCGGTGGGCGGGCGTACATTTGTCCTATCGAACACAAGTTCGGATATGTGCCGGTGTGACGGTGCGACGGCGCGGAGAGGAGCGGGACGGTGAGCCGACGGTACGCAGAGCAGATCGAGGTCCGGGTGGGGGAGCCGATGGCCCCCATGACCGGTGTCCCGGGTGGCCGGGGGGCGGTCGAGCACGGCCAGGTGCCCACCGCCTTCCTGTGGCGTGGCCGGCTGCACGTGGTGCGGGCGGTGCTCGGGTGCTGGACCCAGCGGCTGCCGTGGTGGCGGCTGGCCGACTGGCAGGAGGAGGACACCCCGGCCGACGACGCGGTGCCGCCGCTGACCGAGGGGGCGGCGGTGGCGCACAGTGGAGGCCGCGGGGTAGACGAACACGGCCGTCGAACGGTCAGCACAACGGTACGGGAGGCCCGACCGGGGGTCAAACTGCGCGGCCGCTGGCGGCGGGTA
>NZ_WIQI01000152.1 GCF_009602535.1 Ornithinicoccus halotolerans
CGGCCGCGAGCGTGTCCTGGGCCACGGCCCGGGCCAGCTCGGGCCGGGTGAGCGGCTGCGGCGGCAGCAGCCGGGACTTGGCCCGGTGCGCGTGCTTGACCGGCACCACGACGCGCCAGCGGGGGGCCGGGGCGGGGGCGGGTGGCATACCACCATCCTGCCGCACGATGACAAGATGACCCCCGTGCCCCGCATGCCGATCCGTACCAGCGCGCCCCGCAGCTACCGGGCGGTCATCGCGCTGCTGCGCCCCCCGATCGCCGGGCTGACGCGGCAGGACTGGCACGGAGCCGAGCACCTGCCTGCCGAGGGCGGCTTCATCGTCGCGGCCAACCACGTCTCCGAGATCGACCCCTTCACCCTGGCCCACTTCCTGGTCGACCACGGCTGCCCGCCGCTGTTCCTGGCCAAGTCCTCGCTCTTCGAGCTGCCCGTCGTCGGCGGGGCGCTGCACGGGCTGGGGCAGCTGCCGGTCTACCGCGGCTCCAGCCGGGCCGGGGACGCGCTGCAGGCCGCGGAGAGGGCAGTGCAGGCCGGCTCCTGCGTGGTGATCCTGCCCGAGGGGACCCTCACCCGGGACCCCGGGCTGTGGCCGATGCGGGCCAAGACCGGCGTGGGCCGGCTCGCGCTGGCCACCGGTGCCCCCGTGGTGCCGGTCGCGCAGTGGGGCCCGCAGCAGCTGCTGCCGCCCTACGCCCGCCGGCCGCGCGGGCTGTTCTCCCGGGTCCGGATGCAGGTCGCGGCCGGCCCGCCGGTCGACCTCGCCGACCTGCGCGGGGAGGGCCAGGCGGAGAGCCCGGTCGCGCTGCGGCAGGCCACCGACCGGGTGATGGCCGCGATCACCCGGCAGCTGGAGGAGCTGCGCGGGGAGCGCGCGCCCGAGCAGCCCTACCAGCACGGGGGCGACCGGTGAGGCGGGTCGCCGTCCTCGGCAGCGGGTCCTGGGGCACCGCGTTCGCCGGCGTCCTGGCCGACGCCGGCGGTGACCAGGTGCAGGTCGTCGTGCACGGCCGCCGCCCGGCGCTGGCGCAGGCCATCAACCGCGACCACGTCAACGCCGAGTACCTGCCCGGCCGGGTGCTGCCCGGCTCGGTGCGGGCGACCACCGACGCCGAGGACGCGCTGACGGGGGCGGACCTGGTGGTGCTGGCCGTCCCCTCGCAGACGCTGCGGGACAACCTGACCGGCTGGGCGCCGCTGCTGCCCGCCCACGGCCCCGTCGTCTCCCTCATGAAGGGCATCGAGAACGGCACCGGGCTGCGGATGAGCGAGGTGGTCACCCAGGTCGGCGGCGTCGACCCGGAGCGGGTGGCGGTGCTGTCCGGCCCCAACCTGGCACGGGAGATCGCCGACCGGCAGCCGGCCGCCAGCGTCATCGCCTCCGCCAGCCACGACACCGCCGACGTGGTCGCCGCCGCGGTCGCGACGCCCTACTTCCGCCCCTACACCGAGACCGACGTGGTCGGCACCGAGCTCGGCGGGGCGATGAAGAACGTCGTCGCGCTCGCGGTCGGCCTCGCCGAGGGGCTCGGCTACGGCGACAACACCAAGGCCAGCATCATCACCCGCGGGCTCGCCGAGACCGCCCGCCTCGGGGCGGCGCTGGGTGCCGACCCGGCCACCCTGATGGGGCTGGCCGGCGTCGGCGACCTGATCGCCACCTGCATGTCGCCGCTGTCGCGCAACCACCGGTTCGGCGTCAGCCTCGGCCGGGGGATGACGCCGGAGGAGGCGCTGGTGGCGACCGGGCAGACCGCCGAGGGCGTGCGCACCTGCCGCTCGGTCGTCGAGCTGGCCGGGCGCCACGGGGTGGACGTCCCGATCAGCGCCGGCATCACCGCGGTGCTCGAGGAGGGCGTGGACCCGCGTGAGCTGGCCGACGCGCTGATGTCCCGGGCGCGCAAGCACGAGCGCCAGTAGCAGCGTGGCTGGCCGGGTCCGGCCGCCCCGGCCGCTACCCTCGACCGCGATGAGCCAGCACAGCCCGACCCCAGCCCCGCGGGGTGACCGCGTGCGCGTGGCCCTCGTCTTCGGCGGCCGCTCCGAGGAGCACGCCATCTCCTGCGCCACCGCCGCCAGCGTGCTGCGGGCGATCGACCGGGAGCGCTACGAGGTGGTCCCGGTCGGCATCACCCGGGAGGGCTACTGGGTCCAGGTCGCCGACGAGCCGGCGGCGCTGGAGATCAGCGACGGCCAGCTCCCGGAGGTGCCCGGTGACGGCGCGCCGGTGCTGCTGCCGCTGGGCTCGCCCGACCGCACCCTGACCGTGGCGCGCCCCGGGGAGGTGCCGGCGGCGCTTGGCGAGGTGGACGTGGTGTTCCCGCTGCTGCACGGGCCGTTCGGGGAGGACGGCACCATCCAGGGGCTGCTGGAGCTGGCCGACATCCGCTACGTCGGCTGCGGGGTGCTGGCCTCCGCCGCGATGATGGACAAGGCGATGATGAAGACCGTCTTCGCCTCCGCGGGGCTGCCGGTGGGGCCCTACGCCGTGATCAGCGACCGGCAGTGGCGGCAGGACCCCGCGGCCGCCCTGGACGCCGCCAGCTCGCTGACGTTCCCGGTCTTCGTCAAGCCGGCGCGCGCCGGGTCCTCGATGGGGGTCAGCCGGGTGGAGCGGCCCGAGGACCTGGCCCGGGCGGTGCAGGAGGCCCGCCGGCACGACCCGAAGGTGCTCGTGGAGCAGGGCATCGACGGCCGCGAGGTGGAGGTGGGCGTGCTGGAGGGACGCGGCTCGACGCCGCCGCGGGTGAGCGAGGTCGGCGAGATCGCGGTCGGCGGCGGCCACACCTTCTACGACTTCGAGGCCAAGTACCTGGACGAGGAGAACCTGCGGCTGACCATCCCCGCCGACGTGCCCACCGGGGTGCGGGAGGAGGTGCGGCGGCTGGCGGCGGTCGCCTTCGAGGCCGCCGGCTGCGAGGGGCTGGCCCGGGTGGACTGCTTCTACACCGCTGACGGCCGGGTGCTGGTCAACGAGGTCAACACCATGCCCGGCTTCACGCCGTACTCGATGTTCCCGCAGGTGTGGGCCGCCTCCGGGCTGGCCTACCCCGAGCTGGTCGAGGAGCTGCTGGCGCTGGCGCTGGAGCGCCCGCTCGGGCTGCGCTGAGCAGACCTCCCGGTCGCGGCCGGCGCGGACCGCGCCCGCGGGCCGGGCTCAGCTGCAGCGCCGGTCGCCCTGGGGCACGCTCTCGGCCGCCGGGTTGAACGCCGTCAGCAGCAGCGCGTTGGGGTTGTGCTGCTGCGGCACCAGCACCTCCACCGCGGGGTCCCGCCCGTAGCTGGTGAACCGCCACCCGTCGGCGAGCTCCTCGGCGATCCAGTCGACGCCGGCCACGTCCAGGCACTGCTCGGTGGTCGGTCCGGGCGGCTCGGCGCCGCACCGGGCGATCACCGCGGGGTCGCCCCACGCCGCGACACCGCGGGACTGGACGGCCACCTCGCGCGGCTGCAGCTCCCCGACGGTGGCGGGCCAGGCGTCGGCCACCCGCTGGCAGGCGGGGGAGTCCGCGCCGTCGTACGGGCGGACCTCGACCGCCGACGTGCATCCGGTGAGCACGAGCAGCACGGACAGCACGGACAGCACGAGCAGCGCAGGGAGGCCGACAGTGCCCAGGGACGCGCCGCTCAGAGGTGGACGACGGTGCATGTGGTGGTGCGGGTGATGTGGGGCACCTCCTGGATGCGGGCGATGACCAGCCGTCCCAGGTCGTCCACGGTCGGCGCCTCGATCTGGGCGATCACGTCATAGGGCCCGGTGACGTCCTCGGCCGAGAGCACCCCGTCCAGGTCGGCGATCGCGCGCGCCACTGCCGAGGACCGGCCGACCTCGGTCTGCACGAGCAGGTACGCCTGGATCATCTCGACCACGAACTCCCTCGCCCCGGGTGCGGCTGACGGGTGAGACGCTACCGTGCCGGGGGCGAGAGGAGGAGCCAGTGGTGCCGGGTGCGTCGGACGGCGGGCTGACCATCGAGGGTGCCGGCGAGGCCGGGATCCTCGCCGAGGTGTTCGCCCGGCTGCGCGGGCTGCCGGAGGACGGGGTGCTGGTGGGGCCCGGCGACGACACCGCGCTGCTGGCCACCCGCGGACCGGTGCTGGCCACGACCGACACCGTCGTGCGCGACCGGGACTGGCGCGACGACTGGTCCACGCCGCACGACGTGGGGGCCAAGGTGGTCGTGCAGAACCTCGCCGACCTGGCCGCGATGGGCGGCACCGGTACCGGCCTGCTGGTGACGCTCGTGGCGCCCGGCTCGCTGCCGCTGCGCTGGGTGGAGGGACTCACCGAGGGGATCGCCGAGGCCGCGGCGCGCGCGGGGGTGCCCGTGCTCGGCGGGGACCTGTCCTCCTCGACCGGCGAGGTGATGGTGTCGGTCACCGCGCTCGGTGAGCTGCAGGGCCGCGCGCCGGTGCTGCGGTCGGGGGCCCGCGCCGGGGACGTGGTCGCGGTGGCCGGGTCGCTGGGCCGGTCCGCCGCGGGGCTGCTGCTGCTCGAGCGCGGTGACGCGGGCTGGTGGCCGCCGCCGGAGACCGCCGAGGAGGCGGCCGCGCTGGTCGGCTACCACTGCCGGCCCGCGCCCGAGCTGGCGCAGGGAC
>NZ_WIQI01000153.1 GCF_009602535.1 Ornithinicoccus halotolerans
CGCTCTCCAGGACGATGGTCGGCCCTTCCTGCTCTCCCCCCTGCACCTGCACGTGGAGGTCCCTTCCGTCCGGCAGCACCCCGATGTCGGCACGGACGGCCCACCCGGCCAGGTGCGGCGGCATCCCGGGCGGCGGGGGCAGCCGCAGCCGGGAGCGCGCCTGCACCACGTAGGTGCCGGCGAGCATGTCGCCGAGCCGCTTGGCGCGCTCGTTGGTCGCCGCGACGAGCAGCGCGAGGCCACCGGTGGTGAGCCACAGCTCGACCACCCCGGCCAGCGCGCGGATGAGCGCGTGACGCAGCCCGATCGGCCCCACGTCGTCGCGCACGGTGCGCAGTCCGAGCAGCAGCTTGCCGACGGTGCGGCCCCGCAGCAGCGTCTCGAGCGTCACCGGCAGCGCCACCAGCACCCCGACGGTGACCACGATCACCATCGCCTGCAGCAGCGCCGCGTCACCGGAGACCAGCGCCCAGGGCTGCCACCAGGCCAGCAGCAGCGCCCACAGCAACGTCACCATCAGGTCGATCAGCCCGGAGACGATGCGTAGCGGCAGCGAGGCGGCCGGCAGGTCGAGCTCGACCGCCTCGGGCAGCACGAACCCCTCGCTGTCGAAGATGCCGCGTGGCGCCGGCTGCGGGGCGGTGGGCTGCATGGTGCCGCCAGGCTAGCGGGCCGTGGGGCCTACCCTGGTGCGGTGGACCTGGACGTGCTGGTGGAGCGCCGGCATCGGGCGTGGGCCCGGCTCGCAGAGCTGGCCGGCCGCCGCCGGCTGGACGGACCGGCCGCCGACGAGCTGCTGGACGGCTACGAGCGCACCGCGACCGACCTGTCCGCGGTGCGCTCCGCGGCACCGGACCCGGCGCTGGTGTCGCACCTGTCGGCGCTGCTGGCCCGGGCCCGCTGGCAAGCCAGCGGGGCCCGCACCGTCTCCTGGGCGGTGGCGGGCCGGTTCCTGGTCGAGGACTTCCCGGCCGCGCTGTACCGGCTGCGGTGGTGGTGGGGGCTGACCGCGCTCGGCAACGTCGTGGTGGGGCTGGTGCTGGGCGGCTGGCTCTACGCGAACCCGGTCGTGGAGAACACCCTGCTGTCCCCGCAGCAGGTGGACCAGCTGGTCTCGGTCCAGTTCGAGGGCTACTACCACGAGCATGCCGCCGCCAGCTTCGCCACCTTGGTCTGGGTCAACAACGCCTGGGTCGCCGCGCAGGCGCTGGCGTTCGGCGTGCTCGGCCTGCCAGTGCTGTGGGTGCTGTGGCAGAACATCAGCAACGTGGCGGTGATCGGGTCGCTGATGCACCAGCACGGGCGTGGCGAGGTGTTCTGGGGCATGATCGCCCCGCACGGCCTGCTCGAGCTGACGGCCGTGTTCGTGGCTGCCGGGGTGGGGCTGCGGCTGTGCTGGGCCTGGGTCGCCCCGGGCCCGCGCTCCCGGCTGTCCTCGCTCGGCCAGGAGGGGCGGACCGCGGCCGGGGTGGCCCTCGGGCTGGTGCTGGTGCTGCTGGTCTCCGGGGTGATCGAGGGCTTCGTCACCCCCTCGCCGCTGCCGACCTGGGCCCGCGTGCTCATCGGCGTGCTCGCCCTGGCCGGGTTCCTGGTCTACGTGTTCACGCTGGGCCGGTCAGCCGTCCGCCGGGGGCTGACCGGGGACGTCGAGGAGGACCAGCTCGCGGACACGCTGCCCACCGCGGGGTGACGTGGCTCCCGCGGTGGGCCGGGCGGGTCCTAGAAGTAGTGCCGGCGGCCGCCGACGGCGCGTCCCATCGCGCCCAGGATCCAGAGCACGATCCCGATGACCGCCAGGATGATGCCGATGGTGGTCAGGATGCCGATGTCCAGCACCATGCCGAGGATCAGCAGGATGATGCCGAGGATGATCATGAAGCGCTCCTTCGTCCCGCGTCGCCGGACGGTCCCGCCCGGCGGGTCACAGGCTAGCCGCTGACCTGGGCGGACGCACCCGGAACGCTGCCCGGGCGCGTCCTCACAGCAGCCCGTGCGCCTTGAGCGAGAGGTAGTGGTCGGCGAGCGCCGGGGGGAGCCGGTCCGGTGGCTCGTCCAGCACGGTCACGCCCATCCGGCCCAGCGCGGCCGCGGTGCGCTGCCGCAGCGCGGTGACCCGCTCGGCGGCCGCGGCGGTGTAGACGGCCTCCGGGCCGGACAGGTCCGCCCGCAGCCGCGCCAGCTCGGGGTCTGCCACCGAGGCCACCACGACCCGGTGATGGGCAGTCAGCGCCGGCAGCACCGGCAGCAGACCCTCCTCCAGCGCGGCCGGCTCCAGGCCGGTGAGCAGCACCACCAGCGACCGTCGCCGGGTGAGCGAGGTCACCGCGCCGGCGAGGGTCGTCCAGTCGGCCTCCAGCAGCGCCGGCTCCAGCGTCGCGGTCGCGGTGACCATCTCGTGCAGCAGCGCGCTGCGGCCGGTGCCGGAGCCGACCCGGGCCCGGACCGTGCGGTCGCCGGCGAGCAGGTCGACGCGGTCACCGGCCCGGGAGGCCAGCGTGCCCAGCAGCAGCGCCGCGTCCAGCGCCGCGTCCAGCCGCGGCTCGTCGCCCACCCGGCCGGCGCTGGTGCGGGAGGTGTCCAGCACCAGCAGCACCCGCCGGTCCCGCTCCGGCTGCCAGGTGCGCACCACCACCGACCGGCGGCGTGCGGTGGCCCGCCAGTCGATGCTGCGCACGTCGTCGCCCTCGACGTAGTCGCGCAGCGAGTCGAACTCCGTTCCCTGCCCCCGGGTGCGCACCGCCGCGCGGCCGTCGATCTCCCGCAGCCGCGCCAGCCGGCCCGGCAGGTGTCGTCGGGACCGGAACGGTGCCAGTGCCCGGACCCGGCCGGGGACCGGACGGGAGCGCTGCCGGGCGGTCAGGCCCAGCGGGCCGCGCGCCCGGACGGTGACCCGGTCGGCGAGCCGGTCTCCGCGTCGGGTGGGTCGCAGCGAGGTCACCAGCCGGCGCCGCTCGCCGCCGGGGAGGTGCAGCGCATGCCGCTCGCCGGTCGCGCCAGCAGCGGGCTGCCACGCGTCCCGGAGCACCCCGTGCACCCCGCGGCGGCCCGGGTTGGTCACCAGCAACACGGTGTCGACCGCCTCACCCAGCCGGACCTGCAGCGCCACGTCCTCCCGCACCAGCTCCAACCGGCGCGGGTCCGGCGCAAGCAGCAGGTCGGCGACCACGAGGACCGCCCACAGCAGCAGCCACCAGCGCACCGTCGCCGCGGCCGGGAACGCCAGGACCGGCAGCACCCCGGCCGCCAGCAGCAGGACGGCGCGGCCGGTCAGCGCCACCGCCGCCTCCTGCCGCCCGGCCGGCCCGCGGGACGGGGCGTCATCGCGGGACCGGGACCGACTGCAGCGCCGACTCGAGCACCGCGTCGACGGTGACCCCCTCCAGCTCGGCCTCCGGCCGCAGCGAGAGCCGGTGGCCCAGCGTCGCCGTCGCGAGCGTCTTCACGTCGTCGGGGGTCACGTAGCCGCGGCCCTGCAGCCAGGCCCACGCCCGGCTGGTCGCCAGCAGCGCGGTCGCCCCGCGCGGGCTGACCCCCAGCTGCAGGGAGGGGGAGGTCCGGGTGGCACGGGCCAGGTCCACCACGTAGCCGAGCACCTCGGGGGAGACCTGCACCCGCCGCACCTGGGCCGCCCCGGCCGCCAGCTGCTGCGGGCCGGCCACCGGCTGCACCCCCGCGCCGGGCAGGTCGCGCGGGTCGAAGCCGTCGGCGTGGCGCCGCAGCACCTCGACCTCCTGCTCGCGCGGCGGCACCGGCAGCGACACCTTGAGCAGGAACCGGTCCAGCTGGGCCTCCGGCAGCGGGTAGGTGCCCTCGTACTCGACCGGGTTCTGCGTGGCCACGACCAGGAACGGGTCGGGGAGTGCCCGCGAGGTGCCGTCCACGGTCACCTGCCGCTCGGCCATCGCCTCCAGCAGCGAGGCCTGCGTCTTCGGTGGCGTGCGGTTGATCTCGTCGGCCAGCAGCAGGTTGGTGAACACCGGCCCGGGCCGGAACTCGAAGTCGCTGCGGCGGGAGTCGAACACCACCGACCCCGTCACGTCGCCGGGCATGAGGTCGGGCGTGAACTGCACCCGGCTGGTGCGCACGTCCAGCGCCGCGGCCAGCGCCCGGACCAGGAGCGTCTTGGCGACGCCCGGCACGCCCTCCAAAAGCACGTGGCCGCGGGCCAGGAGGGCCACGACCAGCGCGCTGACGGCGGTGTCCTGGCCGACCACCGCCTTGGCGACCTCGGCGCGCACCCGCTGCAGCGCCTCGCGGGCCTGCTCGGCGTCGGGGTCGGCGGCGGCCGGATGGCCGTGCGGGTGCGCTCCGGCCTGGTCGGGCGTGGGCTCGGTCATCGTGGCAGCGTTCCTTCCTCCAGCGACCGCACCTGCCGTGCGATCTGCACCAGTGTCTCGTCGTCCTCGGCGCTCGGGTCGGTGAGGGCCCGGGCCACCTCCTCGCGCGGCCGCCCGCTGGCCCGGGCGACGGCCGCGACCAGGTCCTCGTCGTCGACCTCGGGCGGCAGCGCCAGCCGGCGGGCTGCTGACCACGGCGCCCAGCGGGACCCTCGCCGGGTGGACCCCCGGCGAGGGTCCCGTCGGCGTTGCTGCTGCTGCGGCCGTGCCGGGTCAGCACCAGCAGCGTCACG
>NZ_WIQI01000154.1 GCF_009602535.1 Ornithinicoccus halotolerans
GTGCACCGGCTTTCGCGCTGACTACAGCTGGCTGGACCTCGATGCTGCCGTCGACACCCACGGCCGACCTGCGCCACCACCCCGCGCTGGAGGCCCGCGAGGAGGCGGTGCTGACCGGCGGGCGCCCCGCGCTGGTCGATGCGGGCCACTACGCGAGCGAGCGGCTCTGGCTGGAGCCGCTCGCAGAGCGGCTGCGGGCACGCCTCGCGCCGGCCGGTAGCGTGGCCGGCGGCGTGAACGTCACCGTCAGCCGCGTGTGCACCGACCCGTGGACGTTCGTCGTCGGCGCGCGGAGCCTTGAGCAGGCGCCGGCCGGGGAGACCGACGCGGGCGCAGCGCCAACCGACCCCGACCGAACCGGAGGATCGCTGTGAGAGCCGAGCCCGCCCAGCAGCAGCGCCTGCTCGACCTGCAGGCGCTGGACACCCGGCTGTCCCAGCTGGACCACCGGCTGCGGACGCTGCCCGAGCGGGCCGAGGTGGACCGGCTCGCCCGTGAGCACCAGGACGTCGAGGACGAGGTGGTGCGGGCCCGGACCGCGCTGTCCGACCTGGAGCGGGAGGTGACCAAGGCCGAGTCCGACGTCCAGCTGGTGCGCGACCGTGCCGACCGTGACCGGGCCCGGCTGGAGTCCGGTACCGGCTCCTCGAAGGACCTGCAGGCGCTGCAGCACGAGCTGGAGAGCCTGGCCCGGCGGCAGTCCACCCTGGAGGACGAGCAGCTGGAGGTGATGGAGCGCGCCGAGCAGGCCGAGTCCGAGCTCGCCCGGGCCGAGGAGCGGCTGGCGGGTGTCGCCGAGCAGCTGGAGCGGGCCACCGCCCAGCGGGACGAGGTCGTCGGCGAGCTCACCAGCCAGCGGGAGGAGGTCGAGCGCAGCCGCGAGCCCGTGGTCGGCGAGCTGCCCGCCGACCTGCTGGCGCTCTACGACCGGATCCGGGCGACCAGCGGCACGGGCGCGGCGGCGCTGTCCCGACGCAGCTGCGGCGGCTGCCAGCTGGAGCTGAACACCGTGGAGCTGGGCCGGATCCGGGCGGCCGACCCCGACGAGGTGCTCCGCTGCGAGGAGTGCCGCCGGATCCTGGTGCGCACGCCCGAGTCGGGACTGTGAGCCCGAGCCCGTCCGGCCGTCCCTCCCGGCTGGTCGTGGAGGCCGACGGGGGCTCCCGCGGCAACCCCGGCGTCGCCGGGTACGGGGCGCTGGTGCGCGACCCCGACGCCGGCCGGGTGCTGGCCGAGCGGGCCGGACCGCTGGGGCATGCGTCGAACAACGTCGCGGAGTACGAGGGGCTGCTGGCCGGGCTGCAGGCGGTGCTCGAGCTGGGACTGGTCGACCTGCCGGTCGAGGTGCGGATGGACTCCCAGCTCGTCATCGAGCAGATGGCCGGCCGGTGGCGGATCAAGCACGAGGACATGCGGCAGCGGGCGCGGCGCGCCCAGGACCTGGTGCGCCAGCTCGAGGCCGCCGGCGGGTCGGTGACGTGGAGCTGGATACGCCGGGGCGAGAACGCCGGGGCGGACGCGCTGGCCAACCAGGGCATGGACGGGCAGACCGTCGCCCGCGACGGCTGGCAGCAGCCTGACCCGGTCGCCGAGGCCGACGCGACGTTCGGCCCGAGTGTGGTGCCGCTCACCGAGGAGCTGGTCAGCGGCGAGACCACGCCGACGCTCGAGGGCGCCTGCCGGCTGGTGCTGGTCCGGCACGGCGTCACCGACCTCACCGACGCCCGCGCGCTCGACGGCCGCGGCGGGCTCGACCCGGACCTGAACGACCGGGGCCTGGCACAGGCGCGGGCGGCTGCCGTGGCCGTGCACGAGCTGCTCGCCCGGTCCGAGCCCGGCCCCATCAGCGTGCTGTCCTCCTCGCTCGCGCGGGCCCGCCGCACCGGCGGTGCGGTCGCGGCCGAGCTGGGCGTCCGGTGCGAGACCGACGCCGACTGGGACGAGCAGTCGTTCGGTGACTGGGACGGGAAGACGATGGCCGAGCTGGCCCGGAGCTACCCCCAGGAGCTGCTGCGGCTGCGGCGGGACGCCGACTACGCCCGGCCCGGCGGCGAGACCCACCGGGAGCTGGCCGCGCGGGTCGCGACGGCGCTACGGCGTGCGGCGGCCCGGGGCGGCACGGTGGTGGTCGCCACCCATCGCAAGCCGGTGATGTGCGTGCTGGCCCAGGTGCTCGGCATCGACCACGAGCGGGCCTGGTCCCTGGCGACCGCGCCGGCGTCGCTGACGGCCCTGGAGCTGTGGCCCGACGGCGCGGTGCAGGTGGCCTTCGTCAACGACACCCATCACCTTCGAGGCCTCGAGTAGCCGGTCGCCGCTCACCCGCTCACCACGTCGCGGTAGTCCTCGTGCCGCTCCAGCCAGCGCCGGACGTACGGACAGCTGGCGGCGACGCGGTGCTCTGACCCGCGCAGCCGGTCCAGCGCGCCGGCGACCAGCCGGGAGGCGACGCCCTGGCCCTCGAAGGCGGGGTCGACCTCGGTGTGGGCCAGGTCGAGCGTGGTGCCGACCTGCTGGTAGACCAGCACGCCGGCCAGCTGGCCGTCCACGTGAGCCTCGAAGCGGGACTCTCCCGGGCGCTGCACGACGGTGACCTCGCTCATGGCACCACTGTGCCATCCGGACGCTCCGGACGCGGACGCACCGGCAGCGGCCGTCAGACGGCCGCTGCGCGGTGGGCTGGGCGCTGCCCCGGTCGGGGGCGGGTGGCCGGCTCAGCCTCCGCCCCCCTGCTCGGGGGCGCGGGCGCGCAGCGAGATGCTCTGCACGCCGTAGGTGCGGCTGGCGCCGCGGGCCTGGTCGCTCAGGAACTGGTAGGGGTTGACCTTGACCACCTCGACCGTCAGGCCGGCGGCGGTGACGAGCTGCTGGTAGTCCTGCCGCTGCGGGGCGCCCCCGATGCAGGAGGCCCACAGCTCCACGTCACCGACGATGGCATCGGTGAGGGGATCGGCGGTGACGATGTCGGAGAGGGCCATCCGGCCGCCGGGACGGAGCACCCGGGCCGCCTCGGCGAACACCCGCGCCTTGTCGGGCGCCAGGTTGATCACGCCGTTGGAGATCACGACGTCCACCGAGTCGTCCGGCAACGGGAGCTCCTCGATCCGGCCGGACACGAAACTCACCTGCTCCAGGCCCGCCTCGCGGCGCAGCCGCTCGGACTTGGCCAGCTGGGCCTCGGTCATGTCCACCCCCACCACGCGGCCGGTGGGGCCGACGTGCCGGGCGGCCACGAACGCGTCGGTGCCTGCCCCCGACCCCAGGTCCAGCACCGCCTCACCGGCGGACAGCTGGGCGAGGTCGAAGGCGTACCCCACGCCGGCGAACGACTCGACCGCCTCCGCCGGTACGGCGTCGAGGTCCGTCACCGGGTACCCCAGCTGCTCGGCCAGCGCTCGTCCGGTCTCGAAGTGGAAACCGGAGTCCGGGTGGAGGGCGACCTGCTCGTAGAGGGCCTGCACCCGCTGGGTCAGGTCCTCCCGGTCGACCGGCGCCGGCCCGGCCGGGGCCGCACCTCGGGGCCGGGCGGTCACGAGGACTCCTCCAGCACCTCGAGGGTGGTCTCCACCGCGACCGCGTTGGCCAGGCTGTCCCGCACCGGCGAGGTGTCCTGCACGTACTGGCACAGCTCGGTCAGCTGCTCACGGGTGGCGTTCGGGCTGGCGACCCGTCCGGTGGCCCGGATCGTGGTGAACCCGGGCCGCTGCCCGGGCAGCCCCAGGAAGCGCCGGACGTCGAGGTCGCCCTCGATCTCGTAGTCCATCCGGGTGATCTCGATGCCTCGCGCGGCGGCGTTCGCCACGTAGCCGACCGCGTAGCAGAAGGCCAGCGCCTGCAGCAGCAGCTCGACGGCGTTGGGGCCACGGTTGCTGCCGAGCAGGACCGGCGGCTCGTCGCCGTCCAGCTCGAAGGCGCCGGTGCGGCTCTGGTCCTCCTGCCCGGCGTGGGAGAAGGAGGCGATGGCCCCGACGTTGTGGGTGCCGTCCTGCCAGCGGCTGCTGGCGCGGAAGGTGAAGGTGCCGACGGCGGGGTCCTGCTCGCAGGCCGCGATGGTCTCCAGCAGCGCGCTGACGTCGATACCGTTGCGCACGGTGGTCGTGGTGTCGGTCATGGTGCTGTCCTCCCAGAGGCTGACTCCCTGGCTCGGGGACGGGATCTCCGTCGCTGCCGACGCTAGGAACGTCCGGGAGGCCGAGTCATCGGTAGCGGCTACCCATGTTGGGAGCTGCTGCCACCTACGTCGGCCCGTCGGTGGGGCGGCCACGCCGTCGTGCCGCTGCTGCCGCCTCCCGCCGGGAAGGGACCGCCAGGGCGCGCAGCACGGCGGCGACGTGATGCTCCGCGGTGCGCCGGCTGATGGAGAGCCGCTCGGCGACGTCCTGGTCGGTGCACCCGTGCGCGACCAGCTCAAGCACCTCCCGGCCACGGGCGAAGTCCTCCTCGCTACCACCGACCATGACCGACAGCGCCGCGTTCTTGGCCCCCGC
>NZ_WIQI01000155.1 GCF_009602535.1 Ornithinicoccus halotolerans
GATCTGCGCGGCGGGAGCCGGTCGCGCCGTTCCCGCACCCGTCGGGTGAGCGGCCGCCGGACGTGCCGGCCGGGCTGGTGCCCGGGCACGTGGCGATCGTGATGGACGGCAACGGGCGCTGGGCCAACGCCCGCGGGCTGCCGCGCACCGCCGGGCACGAGGCGGGGGAGGCGGCGCTGCTGGACGTCATCGCCGGGGCGATCGAGATCGGCGTGGGAACCGTGTCCGCCTACGCCTTCTCCACCGAGAACTGGCGGCGCTCCCCGGAGGAGGTGCGCTTCCTCATGGGGTTCAACCGGGACGTCATCCGGCGCCGCCGCGACGAGCTCGACTCCTGGGGGGTGCGCGTGGTCTGGTCCGGCCGGCGGCCTCGGCTGTGGCGCTCGGTGGTGCAGGAGCTGGAGGTGGCCCAGGAGCGCACCCGCGACAACGACGTCATCACCCTCAACTTCTGCGTCAACTACGGCGGTCGTGCCGAGGTGGGTGACGCCGTGCGGGCCATCGGCGAGCAGGTGGCGGCCGGGCGGCTGAACCCGGCCCGCATCGACGAGCGCACCGTCGCCCGGCACCTCTACCACCCGGGGCTGCCGGACGTGGACCTGTTCGTGCGCTCCTCGGGGGAGCAGCGCACCTCCAACTTCCTGCTCTGGCAGAGCGCCTACGCCGAGATGGTGTTCCTGGACACGCTCTGGCCCGACTTCGACCGGCGCGACCTGTGGCGGGCGATCGAGCTCTACGCCGGTCGCGACCGCCGCTACGGGGGCGCAGTGGACCGGTCCGCTACCACCGGTCGCCCGGGCTGACGGGCCGGGGACGCCCGGCCCCGCGGCTCAGGCCCGTGCTGCCGAGCAGTCTGCGCAGCGGCCGAACAGCTCCAGGGTGTGGCCCACGTCGGTGAAGCCGTGCTCGCCGGCGACCCGCTCGGTCCAGCGCTCGACGGCCGGACCCTCGATCTCGACGGTGCGCCCGCAGTCCCGGCAGACCAGGTGGTGGTGGTGTCCGGTGCTGCACATCCGGTAGACGGCCTCGCCGTCATCGGTGCGCAGCACGTCCACCTCACCGGACTCGGCCAGGGCGGTGAGGGTCCGGTAGACCGTGGCCAGCCCGACGGTGGAGCCCTCCTCGCGCAGCCGCGCATGCAGGTCCTGCGCGCTGCGGAAGTCCTCGCTGCGCTCGAGCTGGGCGGCCACGGCCGCCTGCTGCCGGGTCGGTCGCCTGCGGGACGTGCTCATGGTCTCCTCACCTCGTCCTGGCCGGTGCCGGACGCTGGTCGGCTGCCGCCCTCGTGGGCGTGCTCGTCGTAGTGGGCCCCGTGCGGGGCGTGCCGGTGCCCGTCGTGCAGGTAGTCGACGTGGTCACCGTGCCGGACGGGCTCGTGCCCGCACCCCGGGCCGTGCTCGTGGGGGTGGCGCTCGGCCACGCGGTGCCGGGCGGCAGCAACGCCGCGGACGATCCCGGCCGCGCCGGCGGTGACCAGGAACAGCCCGATGGCCAGCAGCACGATGGTGCCGCCGGTCGCGGTGTCGGCGTAGAAGCTGGTCACCACACCGCCGACCGAGGACAGCACGCCGAAACCGACCGCCCACCAGGTCGCGGAGCGGAAGCTGCGGGCGACCTGCTGCGCGGCGGCGTTCGGCACGATCATCAGCGCGCTGATCAGCAGCAGCCCGACCACCCGCATCGCCACCACCACGGTCACCGCGGTGAGCACGGACAGCAGCAGGTTGAGGGCGGTCACGGGCAGCCCGGTGGCCCGGGCGTACTCCTCGTCGCCGGCGACGGCGAACAACCGCTGCCGCAGCAGCATGGTCACGACCACGATGGCCCCGCTGAGCGCCGCGAAGATGACCAGGTCACCGGGAGTGGTGGTGGTGATCGCCCCGAACAGGTAACCGGTGAGGCTGGAGGTCTGGCTGCCCTCGACGCGGTTGATGATGACCACGCCGGCCGCGATGCCGCCGTAGAACATGACCGCCAGGGCCACGTCGCCGCTGGTGCGGCCCCGCATCCGGATCAGCTCGATCGCCACGCCGGCTGCCGCGGCCGCGACCAGGGCGGTCAGCACCGGCTGCTGGTCGGTCAGCACGCCGATGGCCACGCCGGCCAGCGCCACGTGCCCCATGCCGTCACCGATGAGGGAGAGGCGCCGCTGCACCAGGAAGATCCCGACCAGCGGCGCCGCCAGCCCGACCAGCAGCGCGGCCAGCAACGCGTACCGCATGAAGTCGAAGGCGAGGATCTCCATGCCCATCACCCCTCCCTGCGCTCGCGGGCCGAGAGCGGGGCGTCCAGCGGACCGGTCCCCAGCAGGCCGGGCGGCTCGGGCGCCAGCTCCTCGTCGTGGTGGTGACCGTGGCTGGCGGCCGAGGTCGCCGCGACCGCGTGCGCCTGGTGCTGGGCGTACCCCTTCGGGGTGCCGTCGAAAGTCACGTGCCCGGCGTCCATCTCCACGATCCGGTCCACCACGCCGCGCAGCGCCGCCAGCTCGTGGGTGACGACGACCATGGTCACACCGGTGGCGACGAGCCGCCGCAGCACCTGGCCGAGGACCAGCTGGCTCCCGGCGTCCACGCCGGCGGTGGGCTCGTCCATGATCAGCACCTCGGGCTGGGCGGCCAGGGCACGGGCGATGAGCACCCGTCGCTGCTGCCCACCGGAGAGGGTGGCGACGTCGGTCGTGGCCCGGTCGAGCAGCCCGACGGTCGCCAGCGCCTCCTCGACGGCCCGGCGGTCCTCCCGGCGCAGCGGCTGCCACCAGCGGCGGTGCGGGAGCCGGCCGGTCGTCACCACCTCGCGCACCGTGGAGCGCACCGAGCCGGAGAGGGTGTGCCGTTGCGGCACGTAGCCGAGCAGGGTGCGGCGACGGAAGTCCGCCAGCGGGGTGCCGAACAGCTCCGCCCGCCCGCCGAGGTGGTCGTTGAGGCCGAGCAGGCCACGCACCAGGGTGGACTTGCCCGAGCCGTTCGGGCCCAGCAGGGCGACCACCTCGCCTCGCCGCACCGTCAGGTCCAGCCCGGTCACCACCGGCCGGCCGGCGTAGCCAAAGGCGGCCGAGCGCAGCCGGACCACGGCCTCGGTGGCGCCGGTCACGCGCACCCCAGCCCGTCCTGGAGGGCGGCCAGGTTGGCGCGCATCACCTCGAAGTAGTCCGACCCGGGGGAGGCGTCCGTCAGTCCCTCGAGCGGGTCCAGCAGCAGCACCTGCGCGCCGGTCTCGGTGGCGACCGCCTCGGCGAGCTCCTCACCGAACAGCACCTCCCCGTAGACCGCGTCCACGCCGTGCTCCTCCACCTCCCGGGAGATCTCGGCCATCCGGGCCGGCGTCGGCTCGGCCTCCGGTGACAGGCCGGTGATGGCCACCTGCTGCAGGCCGTACCGGTCGGTCAGGTACCCGAACGCCGCGTGGGAGGTGACGACTGTATCGCTGGCGCAGTCGGCCAGCCCGGTCGCGAACTCCTCATCGAGGGCCTGCAGCCGCGTCATCATGGCCTCGGCGTTGTCCCGGTACTGCTCGGCGTGGTCGGGGTCCAGCTCGGCCAGCCGCTCGGCGACCGCGGTGGTGACGGCGCCGTAGCGCTCGGTGTCCAGCCAGAAGTGGGGGTCCTGGCCGCCCTGGTCGTGGGCGTGCCCGTCGCCCCCCTCGGCAGCGTGGTCGTGCCCGTCCGCCCCCTCCTCGGCAGCGTGGTCGTCCTCGTGCTCGTCGTGGCTGGCGTGGTCGTCGCCGGTGCCGGTCACGACCAGGTCGGCCGCGCCGGTGACGTCCAGGGAGCGGTCCGGTGCCTGCTGGGCGACGGCCTGGTCCAGCGCCGGCTGCATACCCGCCGCGTACACCACCAGGTCGGCGTCACCGAGCTCGGCGACGGTGCGGGGGCTGAGCTCGAGGTCGTGCGGGTCGACACCGGTGGCGGTCAGCGGCACCACCTCGACCAGCTCGCCGCCCACCTGCTCGACCGCGAACTCCAGCGGGTAGAAGCCGGCCGTCACCGTGAGGGAGCCGCCGGCCCCACCGGCCGCCTCGCCGGATCCTCCGGGCGCGCCCTCCCCGCAGCCGGCCAGCAGGGCACCGGCGGTCAGCAGCGCGGGCAGGAGGGCGCGGGAGCGGGTCATGGCCCCGAGTCTGTGCGATATTGATAATGATTGTCAAAGCAGGGTGGCTACTGGGGCAGCAACCTGGTGGTCGCGATCGCAACCACCAGCAGCAGCACCGCCAGCCGCATCAGCCGTTCGGTGCCGCGCAGGTGCGGCCAGGACAGGTAGAGCAGCCAGCCGATGACCAGCGCGGCCACGGCGACCGCGACCGCACCGACCGGTCCGCCCAGGAAGGAGCCGACCAGGATCAGGGTGAGCATGGTCAGGAACGGCAACCACGCCGGCAGGTCGGCCAGCCGCCGCAGCGCGGGGGTGCTGGCGCGCTCGACCGCCTGGCGGACCGCGCCCGGCGGGGTGGCCGCCGACGGCAACTCCTCCCGGCTGTC
>NZ_WIQI01000156.1 GCF_009602535.1 Ornithinicoccus halotolerans
GGTGGCTGAGCGGCTGGACGTGCCGCCGGGCGGCCACCCGCACCGCGACCGCCGCCAGCCGCAGGTCCAGGGCACTCTCGGTGTGGTCACGGGGCACCCGCCCGGGGTCGGCATGGCAGGCCGCGACCCACCGCCGCAGCGGCTCGTCGTCACGGTCCAGCAGCCCCTCGGCGACCCCGGCCTCCCAGCTCCCGGGTGCGTTCCACCGCATGCCCAGGTCGCCCTCGACGGTGCGCGCGTGCCACAGCGTCCCCACCACGTCCCGCCGGATGGTCGCGTCCTCGCCCTCCGGGGTCAGCACCGAGTACACGTCAGTGGTGGCCCCGCCGACGTCCACCAGCAGCACGTCCTCGCCACGGACCTCCGCCAGCCGCGCCACCCCCGCCAGCACCGCGTCCGGGGTCGGTGCCCGCACCAGGGACGCGAACGCCGGCCCGCGGGAGAGCCCCTTGCCACCGATGACGTGCTCGAGGAAGACCTCGCGGATGGCCTCCCGGGCCGGGGCGGGGCTGACCTCACCGATCCGGGGCAGCACGTTGTCGGTGACCCGGTAGCGGCGGCCGGTGGCGGCCAGCTCGGTCGCCACCTCGCCGGCCGCCTCGACGTTGCCGGCGACGACGACGGGGGCCCCCACGCGGGCCCGGGCCAGCGCGCGGGCGTTGTGGACCAGCACGTCGGCGTTGCCCCCGTCGGTGCCGCCGACGAGCAGCACCACGTCGGCCCGGGCGGCCCGCAGCTCGGTCACGCCCTCGCCTCGCAGCGGTCCCGCAGCGACGTGCACCACCCGGGCCCCGGCGCTGAGCCCGACCCGGTGACCGGCCTCGGCGGTCACCTGCCGCTCGTAGCCCACCACCGCCAGCCGCAGCCCGCCGCCGGCGCTGGAGCAGACGAGCACCCGCTCGGGCTCGGCCAGGTCAGGCACGGGAGCGCCGCGGCCACGCAGGTCGGCCAGCGCCGCCCGCACGCCGTCCAGCACGTCGCCACCGGTCGTGGCCGGCGTGGTCGTCGGCCGGGCGGCACCGGCCAGCACCGCGCCGTCGTCCTCGTCGACCAGGACGGCCTTGGTGAAGGTGGACCCGACGTCCAGGCAGGCCAGCGTCAGGAGACCACCCGCCACAGCAGCGCGACGGACAGCAGCAGGGCACCAGCGGCGAGCAGGACCAGTCCCGCCAGCGCCTTCCCCCGGCCGGCGAGCGGGTCCAGCGGCCGCTCCCCCGGTCCCGTCCCGAAGCCCTCGCCGTCCCCGACGTCAGTGGTGCCGGGCGGGCCACCGAAGCCGCCCAGCGACCCTCGCTGCCCCCGGACCCGCTGCTGCTCCTGGCGCCCCCACACCACCAGCAGCCCCCCGGCGAGCAGCAGCAGCAGCGGCAGCACGGCCGTCCACGGGCTGAAGCCATCCATGGCGGTCACCGTGCCACAGCCGCGAGCGCTCGCGCACACCCGACGCTCCGGGCACCGGACGTGGGACACTAGAGGTATGCGCGTGCATCCACCCCAGATTCCCGCCGGCCCGCTGCCGGGCCGGGCCGAGCCGATCGCGGGAGTCCCGCAGACCCACGCCGTCCTGGGCACCCCGCTGCACGGGCCGTGGGGAGAGCACACCCGGCTGATGTACCTCGCGATGGGCTGCTTCTGGGGGGCGGAGCGGCTGTTCTGGCGGCTGCCCGGCGTCGTGAGCACCGCCGCCGGGTACATGGGCGGGGTCACCCCGAACCCG
This sequence comes from Ornithinicoccus halotolerans, assembly GCF_009602535.1. Taxonomy (GTDB): domain Bacteria; phylum Actinomycetota; class Actinomycetes; order Actinomycetales; family Dermatophilaceae; genus Ornithinicoccus; species Ornithinicoccus halotolerans. Next base: position 1,718 of record NZ_WIQI01000156.1, read on the forward strand.
ACCTATGAGGAGGTCTGCAGCGGGCGCACCGGCCACGCCGAGGCCGTCCAGGTGGTCTACGACGAGCGGGAGGCGACCCCCGAGGACATGCTGCGGGTGTTCTGGGAGAACCACGACCCCACCACCCTGGACCGGCAGGGCAACGACGTCGGCACCCAGTACCGCTCGGCGGTCTACTGGACGACCGAGGAGCAGGAGCGCTGGGTGCGTGCCACCCACGACGCGTTCCAGCAGGTGCTGCACGAGCACGGCCACGGCGACATCGCCACCGAGCTCCGCCCCGCCACGGAGGCCGGCCGGTTCTACTACGCCGAGGGCTACCACCAGCAGTACCTGCACACGAACCCGTTCGGCTACTGCAACCACGGGCCGACCGGCATGACCTGCCCGGTCGGGGTGCTGCGCCAGGACCAGCTGCCCTCCCAGCAGGAGCTGCGCCCGCCCGTCAGCGGATGAGGCGGCACGACCGGAACCATCCCCCTCCCGACGGCGTTACGCCCAGGACGTCCCCTGTGATGTAGTGAGTCCGTCCCGTCCCGCAGCACCCGAGGTCACATGAGCGGCAACACCACCTTCCGGCCCGTCGACACCACCGTCCTGTCGGTGACGGCCGTCGACGCCCCCGTCGTGATGACGTCCGCGGACTTCGACGCCCGGCTCGCGACCTCCCTCGAGCGCACCCGGATGCGCCCCGGGCTGCTGTCCCGGCTGGCCGGGATCCGCGAGCGGCGGTGGTGGCCGGAGGGCACCAGCTTCGTCGACGGCGCGGTCGAGGCCGGCGCCAAGGCGGTGGCCGAGGCCGGCGTGGACCCCGCGCGGATCGGGATGCTGGTCAACACCTCGGTGAGCCGTGACCACCTCGAGCCCTCGGTCGCGGTGCGCATCCACCACGAGCTGGGGCTGGCGTCGCACTGCCAGAACTTCGACCTCACCAACGCCTGCCTGGGGTTCCTCAACGGCATGCAGCTGGCCGCCACCATGATCGACGCCGGCCAGATCGACTACGCGCTCGTCGTCGACGGCGAGGGCTCCCGCGAGCCGCAGGAGCACACCCTGCAGCGGCTCGCCCGCCCGGAGACCACGGCCGAGGACCTGCAGCGGGAGTTCGCCACGCTCACCCTGGGTAGCGGCGCGGCCGCCATGGTGCTGGGCCGCGCCTCGCAGCACCCGGAGGGTCACGCGGTGATCGGCGGGGCGAGCCGGGCGGCCACCGAGCACCACGAGCTGTGCGTCGGCGACTTCACCCGGATGCGCACCGACACCGCCGGGCTGCTGCGCGCCGGGATGGCCATCGCCGGTGACCTGTGGCGCGACGCCGCCGCCGAGTTCGACTGGTCCGACATGGCCCGCTACATCGTCCACCAGGTCTCCTCGGTGCACACCGAGCGCACCGCGTCCTCCCTCGGGCTGCCGCTGGACCGCATCCCGCTGACCTTCCCCACGCTGGGCAACGTGGGCCCTGCGGCGGTGCCGATCACGCTGGCCAAGGAGGCCGAGTCGCTCCAGGCCGGCGACCGGGTGCTGCTCATGGGCATCGGCTCCGGGCTGAACATGACCTGCCTGGAGCTGCGCTGGTGACAGCGGTGGCCCGCGGGCTCCCGGGCCCGCTGCCGGGGCTGGACCCTGCCTGGTCGCGCCACGTCACCGCGCCCGACGCCGAGGGCCGGCCCCGCCGCTGGCACCTGCTCGACACCGGCGAGCCGGAGGCGGGCACCGCCGTGGGCACGGTGCTGTGCCTGCACGGCAACCCCACCTGGTCCTACCTGTGGCGGCGGGTCCTCGCCGAGGCGCCGCCAGGGTGGCGGGTGGTCGCCCCCGACCAGCTGGGGATGGGCCTGTCGGAACAGGCCCCGCCCGGGCGCACCCTGCCGCAGCGCGTCGAGGACCTCAGCCGGCTCACCGAGGCCCTCCGGCTCACCGGCCCGGTCGTGCTGCTGGCCCACGACTGGGGCGGCCCCGTCGGGCTGGGCTGGGCACTGCGCCACGACGTCCGTGCCCGGCTGGCCGGCGTGGTGCTGACCAACACCGCCGTCCACCATCCCGGCGGTGCGCGGGTGCCGGCGCCGATCCGGCTCGCCCGCAGCTCCCCGCTGCTGGACCTCACCTGCCGGCGCACCCCCGCCTTCGTCGCGGCCGCCGCCGCGACCTGTCGTCCGCCGCTGCCCGGCCCGGTCCGGCAGGGGCTGGCCGCGCCCTACGACTCCGCCGAGCGCCGGCAGGGCGTAGCCGACTTTGTGCGGGACATCCCGCTCGAGCCGGAGCATCCCAGCACCGCCACCCTGCAGCACACCGCCGACCGGCTCGCCGCCGGCGACCTCGCCGACGTGCCGGTGCTGTTGCTGTGGGGCACCCGTGACCCGGTCTTCACCGAGCGCTACCTGCGCGACCTCATCGCCCGGCTGCCCCACGCCGACGTGCACCGCGTGGTCGGCGCCTCGCACCTGGTGCTGGAGGACCACCCGGCCGGTGTCGGCACGATCTGGGCGTGGGTGACCCGACAGCGACCCGGGCCGGTGCCGGCGCAGGCACCGGAGGCGTCCCGGTCACAGCCCGCGGACGGGGCCGGGGCGCCGGCGCCGCTGCCGGTCGCCCTGGACGCGCACGACCCGGTCGCGACGGCCCTGGTCGAGCTGGCCGCCGACGGGCGGAGCCGCACGGTGACCTCCGGGGAGCTGGACCGCCGGGTGCGGG
>NZ_WIQI01000157.1 GCF_009602535.1 Ornithinicoccus halotolerans
GGTGCCCGCGCGCCTCCACGCTCGCCGGAGCACCCCGCGCCGGCAATCCCCCGATGTGGGGATTGGCGCGCCCGGCGGCCCTGGTGGACCGGTCAGGTGCGGCGGGGGCGCACCTGGTCGCCGCGGGCCACCTGCGGCCGGGGCACCCGCGACATCCGCATCTGGAAGGCGCGCAGGATCACGTAGGTCGCCGAGCCGCGGCCGGGCTCCTCGCCGAAGTGCTCCACCACCTTGCCGCGGGTGCGCCGCCACAGCAGCACCGCGTCCAGGACGCCGACGATGATCAGCCCGTAGGCGACCACGAACACCCCCAGCCGGGCCCACGGGGCCTGCACGAACGACAGCGCCAGGATCACCAGCATCGCCGGGAGCAGCACCTCGCCGATGTTCCAGCGGGCGTCGACGGTGTCCCGCAGGTAGCGGCGGACCGGGCCCCGGTCACGGGCGCCCAGGAAGCGCTCGTCGCCGCTGAGCATCCCCTCGCGGGCGCGGGCCCGGGCTTGCTTCTGCCGGGCCTTCTGGTCGGCGGTGGCCCCCTTGGTGGCGGGCACGAGCGGGCGGCGGTTGGCGGCCTCGCGCTCCTTGCGCTTGGGGGTGGGCCGGTTCTTGGCACCGGCTCGGGGTCCCGGCTCCGGCGTGGAGCCGGGGCCCGGGGCCGGGCTCGAAGCCGGGCTGGGCGCGGGGTCGGCGGCGGGTTTCTTGCGGGACAGCACCCCACCACTGTAGGTGCGCGGACCGGGTGCTCCGGCCCCGCGCCCGGCCGCCGGACTGCCCACCCACCGCCGGCCGGTCTCCGGTGCCTTCGTCCTACCTGGGCAAACGTCACCCGGCGTGGGGTTGCCAGAAGCGCTTCTCGGGGTGTTACTTGTTCTCGACGACAGGTCCACCACGGAAGGAGCCTCACCATGCGCGGTCTGCGCCCCACTGCCGCCCTGGTTGCCGGCGGGCTGCTGCTCGCCGGCTGCGCCGAGGGCACCGGTGGCCCCTCCGGCGGCGCCGGCGACGAGGAGGGGGAGACCGGCGGGTCGGCCTTCTCGGCCGACGCCAGCATGGAGGGTGAGCTGTCGATCATGGGCTTCGGCCTGGACGACGAGATCGCCGAAGTTCGCTTCGACCTGGCCGAGCAGGCGGTGGACGGCGTCGAGGTCAGCCTCGCCGAGGGCGGGCTGGACATGCAGCAGTTCCTGTCCTCGGTGGCCTCCGGCGACGTGCCGAGCCTGATCCGGGCCGACCGCACCCAGATCGGCACGCTGGCCAGCCGGGGAGCGATCCAGCCGCTGGACGACTGCCTCGAGGCCGAGGGCGTCGACCCGGGCCAGTTCCTGGAGCCGGCGCTGGCGCAGGTGACCTTCGCCGACCAGGTCTACGGGATCCCCGAGTTCAACCAGGTCCGGCTGACCATGGCCAACGAGCAGCTGCTGGAGGAGGCCGGGCTGACGCTGGAGGACGTCAACGGCTCGGACTGGGAGGCGGTCACCAACGCCAACCAGAAGCTGTTCCAGGGCTCGGGAAGCCGGGTCGAGGTGATCGGCTACGACAGCAAGCTGCCGGAGTTCCTGCCGATGTGGGCCCGGGCCAACGGCGGCGCGATGCTGTCCGAGGACGGCCGCACCGCCCAGCTGGACGACCCCGCGGTCGTGGAGGCGCTGGAGTGGGCGGTCGGCATCTACGACGACCAGGGCGGCTTCGGGCAGGTCAAGGCCTTCCGCGACTCCGCCGACTTCTTCGGTGCCGGCAACCAGTTCGCCAGCGGCACGCTCGGGGCGATGCCGATGGAGCACTGGTACGTCAACGTGCTCAACGAGGTCTCCCCGGACGCGCCCGTCATCTTCGACACGGTGCGCGACCGGCAGGGGGAGCCGATCTCCTACGCCACCGGGTCGGCCTGGGCCATCCCGGCCGGCAGCGACAACCCGGCGGCCGCGTGCCGGTTCGCCGCCACCATGGTGGCCACCGACTCCTGGTTCGCCGCTGCGGAGGAGCGGGTCGCGGCGCGCGAGGAGGCCGGGCTGCAGTTCACCGGCCTGCTGACCGGCAACCAGGAGGCCGACCAGCGCATCCAGGAGGAGCTCGTCGAGCCCAGCGGCGAGGAGAACTGGGACAGCGCGGTCGAGGCGATCTACGAGGCCAACGAGAACACCTTCACGCTGCCGGCGAACCCGGCCGACGCCGAGTTCGACCGGGCCTGGAAGGACGCGGTGAACCGGGTGCTCAACGGTCAGCAGCAGCCGGCGGAGGCGCTCGCCGACGCCCAGGAGCAGGCCCAGCAGGCCCTGGACCGCGCCTGGGAGGAGTGGGACGCCACCCAGGGGCAGTGATGGCACGTCGCGAGCTGCGCTACGCCCTGCTGTTCCTGTCCCCCTGGCTGGTCGGGTTCGCCGTCTTCACCGCCTGGCCGATGCTGTACTCCGGGTACCTGTCGCTGACCGACTACGACGTCATCAGCGACCCCTCGTTCGTCGGCACCAGCAACTACGAGCGGATCCTGGCGGACCGGGACGCCCACCAGGCACTGCGCAACACCGTCTGGTACACCGTGGTCCAGGTCCCGGCCTACGTGACGGTCTCGGTGCTGCTGGCGCTGCTGCTCAACCAGGCCGGCCGGGCCGCCGGGTTCTTCCGCACCGTGTTCTTCATGCCCTCGATGACGCCGCCGGTGGCCACCGGGGTGCTGCTGCTGCTGCTGTTCAACGGCCAGGACGGGCTGATCAACACGGTGCTGGGCTGGGTCGGCATCGAGGGCCCGAACTGGACGACCGACCCGACCTGGATCAAGCCCGGGCTGGTGCTGATGAGCCTGCTGACCGTCGGCGGCTCGGTGATCATCCTGCTGGCCGCGATCCGCAACGTGCCCCAGGAGCTGTATGACGCCGCCCTGGTGGACGGGGCCGGCTTCTGGCGCAAGACCTGGAGCGTGACGATGCCGATGATCTCGGGGCCGCTGTTCTTCGTCATCGTCGTCAACACGATCGCGGCGCTGCAGACCTTCACCGAGGCCTACACCGCCTTCTTCGGCGTGGGCAACACCACCTACTCCAACGACGCGGCGGAGTTCTACGTGATCCACCTGTTCCGGCAGGCCTTCGAGTTCCTCCACATGGGGTACGCCTCGGCGCTGGCGTGGCTGCTGTTCCTGGTGATCATGGCGATCACCGCGGTGCAGGTGCTGGTGTCCCGCCGGCTGGTGTACTACGAGGCGGACCGGTGACCGGCACCGCCCACACCGCCCAGGCGCAGGACCCGCAGCTGGTGCTGGCGCCGGACCGCGCCGCCGCCGCCGCGGACACCGGCGGGGAGGGGCGGCCGCGCCGGCCCCGCTCGACCGCCGCGCGCATGGTCGTCCTCGGGCTGCTGGTCGGGCTGAGCGTGCTGTTCCTCTACCCGTTCGTGTGGCTGGTCAGCGCCTCGCTGAAGCCCCGGGAGCAGGTGTTCGACAACAAGCTGATCCCCGAGACGCTGACGTTCGACAACTACGTCAACGTCTGGCACGAGGCGCCGATGCTGCTGTGGATGGGCAACACGGTGCTGGTGACCGTGCTCGCCGCCGCCTCGGTGACGCTGAGCAGCGCGCTGGTGGCGTGGGGCTTCGCCCACTACCGGTTCCCCGGACGGGGCCCGCTGTTCGCGCTGGTGCTGGCCACCATGATGCTGCCCGGGGCGGTCACGATGATCCCGGTGTTCCTGATCTGGGACGCGCTGGGTCAGGTCGACACCCTCACCCCGCTGTGGGCGGGCAACCTGTTCGGGAGCGCCTTCTACATCTTCCTGCTACGGCAGTTCTTCCTCGGGCTGCCGCGGGAGCTGTTCGAGGCCGCCCGGATCGACGGGGCCGGGGAGTGGACGCTGTTCTGGCGGATCGCGCTGCCGCTGTCCAAGCCGGCGGTCATCGTCACGCTGCTGTTCGAGTTCCAGGCCGCCTGGACCGACCTGATGCGGCCGCTGATCTACCTGCGGGACTCGAGCAACTTCACCGTGCCGCGCGGGCTGAAGGCGCTGCTGGACCGGTACGGCTTCGGCGGTGAGTTCCACTGGGAGATCATCGTGACCGCCAGCGTCCTGGTGACCGTGCCCATGATCATCCTGTTCTTCATCGGACAGCGCCACTTCATCAAGGGGATCGCCACCACCGGCAGCAAGGGCTAGCGCCGGGAGGACCGCCGCAGCCAGCGACCCTCGGCGGGCGCGCCGCGTGGGCTGCGAGCCGCCGGCGGGCCCCCGCTCCCGAGGCCGGCCACGACGAGGTGCCGGACGGCGACCACAGCGGCCACGGTGAGCACCTCCTCCCAGCTCAGCGCCACGCTGAGCCGCAGCAGCCCCGCGGCGAGCAGGAAGTCCAGCAGCACCGGCAGCGCCGCGCGCAGGCCGGCCACCGCCGCGAC
>NZ_WIQI01000158.1 GCF_009602535.1 Ornithinicoccus halotolerans
TTGTCGACAGCGGGAACCCCGTCTGCCCCCGGGTGACCGGGCGGCCGTGCAGGCGATCGCCCGCAGCGGCGGCGCGCTGCGGCTGGACATCGCCCGCGAGGCCGAGCTGACCGCCCCGGTGCGGCTGCGGCTGACCGGTCAGGGTGGCGAGCCGGTGTTCGGCCACGTGGTCGTCACCGCGGGGCGGCACAGCAAGGCCACCGTCATCGTCGAGCACGACGGGACGGCCGAGTACAGCGAGTTCATGTCGGTGCGCACCGAGGACGGCGCGGACCTGACCGTGGTTTCGCTGCAGCGCTGGACCGATGACTCCCTCCACCTCGGCCAGCACGAGGCGCTGGTCGGGCGGGACAGCCGCTACCGGCACATCACCGTCAGCCTCGGCGGGGCGATCGTGCGGCTCAACAGCAACGTCTCCTACGCGGCACCGGGCGGGGACGCCACCCTGCTCGGGGTCTACTTCGCCGACTCCGGCCAGCACCTGGAGCACCGCTCCTTCGTCGACCACAACCAGCCGCGCTGCACCTCCCTGGTGACCTACAAGGGGGCGCTGCAGGGGCAGACCGCCCGCACCGTCTGGGTGGGTGACGTGCTGATCCGGGCCGAGGCCGAGGGCATCGACACCTACGAGCTGAACCGGAACCTGGTGCTCACCGACGGCGCCCGCGCCGACTCGGTCCCCAACCTGGAGATCGAGACCGGCGAGATCGAGGGTGCCGGCCACGCCAGCTCGACCGGCCGGTTCGACGACGAGCAGCTGTTCTACCTGATGTCCCGGGGCGTGTCCGAAGACGAGGCCCGCCGGCTGGTGGTGCTCGGCTTCTTCGCCGACGTGGTTGCCAAGATCGGCGTGCCGGAGGTCGTCGACCCGCTGATGGCGGCCATCCAGGAGGAACTGGCCACCGACATGGGTCGGTCGGCATGAGCACCAGCACGCCCCAGGCGGCGACGCGCGAGGAGGACTTCGTGCACGTGTGCCGGGTGCAGGACCTGCCCGAGGTCGGCGCCGCGTGCGCCGAGATCGAGGGCCGCCGGGTGGCCATCGCCCGGGACAGCGAGGGCCGCGTGCATGCCATCGACGACACCTGCAGCCACGCCAACGTCTCGCTCTCCGAGGGCGAGGTCGAGGGCACCACGATCGAGTGCTGGCTGCACGGCTCCCGGTTCGACATGACCACCGGCGAGCCGACCGGCCTCCCGGCCACCGTGCCGATCGCGGTCCACACCGTGCGGCTGGACGGTGACGACGTCTACGTCGCCCTCAACGACTGACCTTCCCACCTGAACCACGAGAGAGAGCCATGACGACACTCGAGATCCGCGACCTGCACGTCAGCGTCGAGACCGACAAGGGGCCCGAGGAGATCCTGAAGGGCGTCGACCTGACGGTCCGCTCCGGCGAGACCCACGCGATCATGGGGCCGAACGGGTCGGGCAAGTCGACCCTGGCCTACTCGGTCGCCGGCCACCCCAAGTACACGATCACCTCCGGCAGCGTCACCCTGGACGGCGAGGACGTGCTCGAGATGGGCGTGGACGAGCGCGCCCAGGCCGGGCTGTTCCTGGCCATGCAGTACCCGGTGGAGGTGCCGGGCGTGACGGTGTCCAACTTCCTGCGCACCGCCAAGACCGCCATCGACGGCCAGCCGCCCAAGCTGCGCACCTGGGTCAAGGACGTCAAGGACGCCATGACCAGCCTCCGGATGGACCCGGCGTTCGCCGAGCGCAACGTCAACGAGGGCTTCTCCGGCGGCGAGAAGAAGCGCCACGAGATCCTGCAGATGGAGCTGCTCGCGCCCAAGATCGCGATCCTGGACGAGACCGACTCCGGCCTGGACGTGGACGCGCTGCGCGTGGTCTCCGAGGGCGTCAACCGGGTGAAGGAGAACACCGGCCTCGGTGTCATGCTCATCACCCACTACACCCGCATCCTGCGCTACATCCGGCCCGACCACGTGCACGTGTTCATCAACGGCCGGGTGGCCGAGTCCGGCGGCCGTGAGCTGGCCGACCGGCTCGAGGACGAGGGCTACGACCGCTACCTGAAGGTCCAGGCCTGAGCGTGGCCCCCCGCACCCCGCTGACGGCGCAGGAGGTGGCCCGGATCCGGGCCGACTTCCCGATCCTGGCGCGCACCGTGCGCCAGGACCGGCCGCTGGTCTACCTGGACAGCGGCGCGACGTCCCAGAAGCCGCTGTGCGTGCTGGACGCCGAGCGCGACTTCTACCTGCACCACAACGCGGCGGTGCACCGCGGAGCCCACCAGCTGGCCGAGGAGGCGACCGACGCCTTCGAGTCCGCCCGCACGCGGGTCGCCAAGTTCATCGGCGCCCGACCGGCGGACGTGGTCTTCACCAGGAACGGCACCGAGGCGATCAACCTGGTCGCCTACGCGCTGAGCAACGCCGGCGCTCCCGGTGCGCTGGACGGCGCCGACCCCGCGGCCGCGGCCCGGCTGCGGCTGGGCCCGGGCGACGAGATCGTCGTCACCGAGATGGAGCACCACGCCAACCTGGTGCCGTGGCAGGAGCTGGCCCGGCGCACCGGGGCGAGCCTGCGCTGGATCGGCGTCACCGACGAGGGCCACCTCGCTGACCCGGCCGAGGTCATCGGGCCGCGCACCCGGGTGGTGGCGGTCACGCACGTGTCCAACGTGCTGGGCACCCGCACCGACGTCGCGGCCGTGGTCGCCGCGGCCCGGGCCGTCGGTGCGCTGACGGTGCTGGACGCCTGCCAGTCGGTGCCGCACTTCCCGGTCGACGTCACCGAGCTGGACGTGGACTTCCTGGTCTTCACCGGGCACAAGCTGCTCGGCCCGCAGGGGATCGGCGTGCTGTGGGGTCGCGGCGAGCTGCTGGCGGCCATGCCGCCGTTCCTCACCGGCGGCTCGATGATCGAGATGGTGCGGATGGAGGGGTCCACCTACGCCCCGCCGCCGCAGCGGTTCGAGGCCGGCGTGCCCATGGCCGCACAGGCGGTCGGCCTGGCCGCGGCCTGCGACTACCTGGACCGCATCGGCATGGCCCAGGTCGCCGCCCACGACAACGCGCTGGTGACCCACGCCCTGCAGCGGCTGGCCGAGCGGCCCTGGGTGCGCGTGCTCGGACCCACCGACCCGGCCGACCGGGTAGGGGCGGTCTCGTTCGTCGTCGACGGCGTGCACCCGCACGACGTGGGCCAGGTGCTGGACGACGCGGGTGTCGCGGTGCGCACCGGGCACCACTGCGCCTGGCCGCTGCACCGGCGGCTGCGGGTGCCGGCCAGCACCCGCGCCAGCTTCCACGTCTACACGACCACCGCGGAGGTCGACGCCTTCGTCGAGGCGCTGGACCGGGTGCCGGACATCTTCGGGGTGAGCGCCTGATGGACCTCTACGCCGAGCTGATCATCGAGCACGCCAAGCGGCCCCAGCACGCCGGGCTGCGGGAGCCGTTCGACACCGAGACCCACCACCTGAACCCCAGCTGCGGGGACGAGGTGACGCTGCGGGTCCGGCTGGACCGCTCCGGGGAGCACCCGGTGCTGGCGGACGTCAGTTATGACGCCATGGGCTGCTCCATCTCGGTCGCGGCCACCTCGGTGCTGGCCGAGGAGTGCCTGGGACGGCCGGTCCCGGAGACGCTGCAGACCTACGCCGCCATGCACGCGATGCTGACCAGCCGGGGCCAGGACGAGGGCGACCCGGAACAGATCGGTGACGGGGTGGCGTTCGCCGGCGTGAGCCGCTACCCGATGCGCGTGAAGTGCGCGCTGCTGGGCTGGGCCGCCTACCTGGACGCCCTCGCCCGCGCCGGCGTCGACATCGGCGGCGCACCCACCGACGTGAGAGCCTTGGAGCGGAGCTAGGAGGAGCCATGACCACCGAGACCAGCACCCCACCCAATGTCGCGGACGTCGAGGAGGCGCTGCGCGACGTCGTCGACCCCGAGCTGGGCATCAACGTCGTCGACCTGGGCCTGGTGTACGGCGTGACCGTGGACGCCCAGTCCCACGCCGTCATCGACATGACGCTGACCAGCGCGGCCTGCCCGCTCACGGACGTGATCGAGGACCAGACCGCGGCGGCCCTGGAGGGCCTGGTGAGCAGCTACCGGATCAACTGGGTCTGGATGCCTCCGTGGGGCCCGGACAAGATCACCCCCGAGGGGCGCGAGCAGCTGCGGGCACTGGGCTTCAACGTCTGAGTGACCTGCTGACCAAGACCGTCGAGGTCGCCCCCGAGCGGGTCGCCCGCTGGGTGGGCGGCTTCGTCGCTCGGCACGGCCTCCCCGGCCCCACCACGGCCGGGGAGGCCGTGGTGCTGTCCGCCCCCGACGGCGCGGTCGCCACGCTGCGGGCCTGGCGTCCAGCCGCCGAGGC
>NZ_WIQI01000159.1 GCF_009602535.1 Ornithinicoccus halotolerans
CCGCCGACGGCGGGCAGGGCGTGGGCGACCGCCACCTCGGCGTGGTGGACCAGCACCGTCGCCTCCGCGCCGGCCTCCTCCAGGGCGGACAGCAGCCGGCGGTGCAGCAGCCGTTGCCGGCCCAGGCCGGTCTGCGAGGCCAGCACCAGCCGGACCAGCTCGTGGTGGAAGCCCAGGCCGTCCCGCGCCACCCGCAGCAGGCCGTGCCGCTCGGCGGGCTCCAGCGCACTGGCCCACTCCGGGTGCACCCGGTCCAGCACCGGGTAGGGCAGCCACGAGGGGGAGAGGGCGAGCACCTCCAGGGCCTGCCGGGTCGCCGGGGGAAGGCGGGCCACCCGGCCGCGCACCACGTGCTGCAGCGAGGGCGCGGCCGGGTCGAGGCCGGCAGCGAGCAGCTCCAGGGCGTACAGCGGGTTGCCCGCGGAGAGCACGTGCACCCGGCGTGCCTCCTCGCCGCCGGGGTCTGCCTTCCCGTAGGCCCGGGCGAGGGCGGCCACCCCGGAGCGGCTGAGCGGCTGCGGCTCGACCGTCATGGTGGTCGCGGGCGCCAGCCCCTCCAGCGTGGCCGGCAGCGGGTGGCCGTCGGCCAGCTCACCGGGCCGCAGCGTCAGCACCAGCAGCAGCGGGAGCCGCGCGGCGCGCCGGCCCAGCACGGTCACGGCGTCCAGGGTGGCCTGGTCGGCCCAGTGCACGTCCTCCAGGACCAGCAGCGTCGGGGTACCCGTGGCCGCGGACCGCAGCTCCTCGACCAAACCAGCGGCCACGTCGGCACCGGTCGCGGACGGTGCCGGCTCCTGGCCGAGGGCCTCCCGCAGCGCCCCGAGCGGCCGGGGCGTCGCCAGGTCGTCGCACCGCCCGAGGAGGCTGCGTCCCCCGGCGGGCACGCTGGCGAGGAGGGCGCTGACCAGGGCGGACTTGCCGATGCCCGGCTCGCCCCGGACGACTACGACGCCCCCGCGCCCGGACGCCGCCCGGCGCAGCCGCGCCTGCAGCCCGCGCAGGGGCTCTTCGCGCTCGACCAGTCGTTCCATCACGCCGCCGGTATCACGATCCCGGGCCGGGGGTCTCGACGCTACCAGCGCGGCGACCGCGGCGACAGGGACGAACGCCGACCGGTGCGGCTGCCCGCATCGGTGCCGGTGAGCGCGACGATGGCGGAGAGTGCAGCGCGCACCGTGGACAGAACTTTGCTTGCCACTGGAAGTACCTTGAGTTTTGCTATAGATTACAGTGCACCGGCCCGGTGGTTTCGGTTTGTCCCCGTGCCCACCACCACGCCCGGCCCGCCCCCACACCCGAAGGAAACGATATGCGCAAGATCACCGCCGTCCTCGCTGGAACCCTGCTGCTGCTCGGTCTCTCCGTCGGCCCGGCCCAGGCCGCCCCGGGCGGCAAGGCTCAGCCGCAGACGGTCTCTTGGGAAGGCAAGTAGTAGACACTCGGCAGGTCAGCGCGCACTACTGAGCACCATGCCCGTCGCCCGCTGACCAACCGTCGCCGGTGTCTGCCGACGGGCTGCACCGGGCCGGACAGGGACTCGTTGTCCCAGCTCGGCGACGGCGGTGGCAGGGACGAACGCCGGTCCGTGCACGGACCCGTTGCTAGGCTGAGCCGTCCGACGACCGTCCCCGCCCTCTCCGGAGCTGCCCCATGCGCTACGCCGAGTCGATCACGGACGTGATCGGTGCCACCCCCCTCGTCCGCCTCACCCGGGTGACGGAGGGCCTGGCGGCGACGGTGCTCGCGAAGGTCGAGTACCTCAACCCCGGGGGCTCGGTGAAGGACCGGATCGCCATCCGCATCCTGGACGCGGCCGAGCGGGAGGGCAAGCTGCGCCCGGGAGGCACCATCGTGGAGCCGACGAGCGGCAACACCGGGGTGGGGCTGGCGCTGGTCGCCCAGCAGCGGGGCTACCGGTGCGTCTTCGTGTGCCCCGACAAGGTGGGCAAGGACAAGCTCGACGTGCTGCGGGCCTACGGCGCCGAGATCGTGGTCACCCCGAGCGCGGTGCCGCCGGACCATCCGGAGTCCTACTACAGCGTCAGCGACCGGCTCGCCACCGAGATCGAGGGGGCGTACAAGCCGAACCAGTACGAGAACCCCAACGGCCCGCGCAGCCACTACGAGACCACCGGGCCGGAAGTCTGGGACGACACCGACGGCAAGGTCACCCACTTCGTGGCAGGGATCGGTACCGGGGGCACCATCACCGGGACCGGCCGCTACCTGAAGGAGGTCAGCGACGGCCGCGTCGCCATCGTCGGCGCCGATCCCGAGGGGTCGGTCTACTCCGGCGGGAGCGGGCGCCCCTACCTCGTCGAGGGCGTGGGGGAGGACATGTGGCCCGGCGCGTACGACCCGGCCGTTCCCGACGAGGTCATCGCCGTCAGCGACGCCGACTCGTTCGCGATGACGCTGCGGCTGGCCAGGGAGGAGGGGCTGCTGGTCGGCGGCTCCTCCGGTATGGCGGTGGTCGCGGCGCTGCGGGCGGCTCGCGACCTCGGCCCGGACGACGTGGTGGTGGTGCTGCTGCCTGACGGCGGCCGCGGCTACCTGGGCAAGATCTTCAACGAGCGCTGGATGCGCAGCTACGGCTTCGCGCCGGCCGCGGAGGAGGCCACGGTCCGTGACGTGATCAGCTCCAAGACCGGTGCCATCCCCGACCTGGTGCACGTCCACCCCAGCGACACGGTGCGGGACGCGGTCCAGCTCATGTCCGAGTACGGCGTCTCCCAGCTGGTCGTGCTCGGGACCGAGCCGCCGGTCATGATGGGCGAGGTGCTGGGCACGCTGCGCGAGCGGGACCTGCTGGAGGCGGTCTTCGCCGGGACGGTGGCGATGACCGACCCGGTCTCCTCGGTCGTGGGGGAGCGGCTCCCGCTGGTCGGGATCGGTGACTCCGTGCCGGCGGCGCAGGAGGCGTTGTCGCGCGCCGACGCGCTGCTGGTGACCGAGGAGGGCAAGCCGGTCGCGGTGCTCACCCGCCCGGACCTGCTCACCCACCTGTCCCGATGAGGAAAGGCCAGATGAGCCAGATGAGCCAGCAGCCGCCGTTCGGCTTCGCCACCCGCGCCATCCACGCCGGCCAGGCGTTCGACCCGACCACCGGCGCGGTCATCCCGCCGGTGTACCAGTCCTCCACGTTCGTCCAGGAGCACATCGGCGGGCTGCGGCAGGGGTATGAGTACGCCCGCGGCACCAACCCGACGCGGGACTCGCTGCAGCAGCTGCTGGCCTCCGTGGAGGGTGGCCGCCACGGGCTGTCGTTCGCCTCCGGGCTGGCCGCCGAGGACGCGCTGCTGCGGGCGCTGCTGCGCCCGGGCGACCACGTGCTCATGGGCAACGACGTCTACGGCGGCACCCACCGGCTGGCCAACCAGATCCTGCGGCCCTGGGGGATGGCGCTGAGCACCGTCGAGATGAGCGACCTCGACGCGGTGCGCGGGGCGCTGCGGCCGGAGACCCGCATGCTGTGGCTCGAGACCCCCTCCAACCCGCTGATGAAGATCACCGACATCGAGGCGGTGTCGGCGCTGGGCCACGAGCACGGCCTGGTCGTCGTGGTGGACAACACCTTCGCCTCGCCCGCCCTGCAGACGCCGCTGGCGCTCGGGGCCGACGTCGTGGTGCACTCCACCACGAAGTACCTCGGCGGGCACTCCGACGTGCTGGGCGGGGCGGTGGTGACCTCCTCGGACGAGATCGCCGAGCGGGTCGGCTTCCTGCAGTTCGCCGCCGGAGCGGTGTCCGCGCCGTGGGAGGCCTTCCTGACCATCCGCGGCATCAAGACGCTGAAGCTGCGGATGGCCGCGCACAGCGACAACGCCGAGGCCGTCGTCGACGCGCTGGTCGGGCACCCCGCGGTCGAGCGTGTCTACTACCCGGGGTTGTCCGAGCACCCGGGGCACGACGTGGCCTGCCGGCAGATGGCCCGCTACGGGGGGATGGTGGCGCTGGCGCTGGCCGGCGGGCCCTCGGCCGCCCGCCGGTTTGCTGAGGGCACCCAGCTGTTCCAGCTGGCCGAGTCGCTCGGTGGCGTGGAGTCGCTGGTGAACTACCCGGCGGAGATGACGCACGCCTCGGTTCGCGGCACCGAGCTGGAGGTCCCCGACAACCTGGTCCGGCTCTCGGTCGGCATCGAAGAGGCCGACGACCTGGTCGCCGACGCGCGGGCGGCGCTGGACCGGCTCTGACCGCTCCGGCGGCGCGCCGCTACCCGGCCGGCGGCGGGACCGACAGCTCCCACGGCCCTCGTGGGCGCGGCCGGGCC
>NZ_WIQI01000016.1 GCF_009602535.1 Ornithinicoccus halotolerans
CGGTCCCGTCCCCGCCGAGCCCGGCGTAGCCGCCCGCGCCGCCGGGCAGCGCCTGCTCGTCCTCGCTCAGCCAGCGGGCCTCGTCGTCGAGCGCCTCCACGTGCCGCGCGGCCGGGTCGAACCGCCAGGCGGCCCGCCGCTCCCGGTTGCCGGCCACGAATCCGACCAGCACCGTCCACTGGCCGCCCTCGGGGCGGCTGGCGTCCCACCGGGCCAGGTCGGGGTCGACGCCGCGGGCAGTCAGCCGCTCCCGCACCCGGGACTCCAGGGTGGGCCGCTCGGTGCCGTCGGCGGCTCGGCCGCGCACCTCGCACCGCTGGGCCAGCGTGGCGACGTGCTCGCGCTCGGCCAGGATGGGGGCCTCGTAGCGCTGCACCCGGTCCACCGGCCACCCGGTCGCCGCGGCCACCTCCTCGGCCGACTCGCCGGCGCGCATCATGGCCTGGACGGTTCGGGGGGTCAGCGCCTGCGCCGGGTGCTCACCGATCCCGCTCCGGCGGCCGCGGACCGCGTCGCGCAGCCGCTCGTCGATCTCGACGAGGCACTCCTCACCGTCACCGGGGTCGGTGAGGACCAGGTGCTGCCCGTCCTCGTGGACCGCGGTGAACCGCAGCTGTCGCATCCTCGTCACTCCTCGCGCCGTGCCTGGCTCGACTCTTCCACCCGGGAACGGGTCCCGGGCGGAGGCCACGCCGGGCCGTGCGGCCCGCACGTGCCGCTACCTTAGGCAGACCATGCCCGCCACCGACACCGGCCTGCAGCTGGCCCTGGAGCTGCTCGGCGTGTTCGCCTTCGCCCTCTCCGGCGGCCTGGTGGCGGTCCGGCGGGGGCTGGACCTGGTGGGCGTGGTGGTGCTGGCCTGGGTCGCCGGGCTCGGCGGCGGCATCATCCGGGACGTGCTCATCGGCGACGTGCCGCCTGTCGGCATCAGTGACTGGCGGCTGGTGGCGGTCGCGGTGGCCGCCGGGCTGCTCACCTTCACCGCCCACGGCCGGGTCCGGGTCGTCGCGGCCCGCACCCGCGGCCTGCGCCTCGGCCTGGTCACCCGCACCGTGCAGGCGCTGGACGCGGTGGGGCTGGCGGTGTTCTGCGTCGGTGGCTCCGTCAAGGCGCTCAGCCTGGGCGTCGCGCCGCTGCCGGCGGTGGTCGTCGGCGTGATCACCGCCGTCGGCGGCGGGCTGCTGCGTGACCTGCTCGCTGGCCAGGTGCCCGAGGTGCTGCGCCGCGAGCTGTACGCCGTGCCGGCGCTGCTCGGCGCGACGGGCGTGGTGACCGCGCACGCGGTCGGGGCCCTGACCGACCTCGTGCTGGCCGGATCGGTCATCCTGGTGTTCGTCATCCGCATCGTCGCGGTCGGCCTAGGCCTCAACGCCCCCACCCGCCTACGCACAGGAGAGCACTGAATGACCACACCCGGCACACCCGGTGCGGCGGCCCCCACCACCGAGCCCTACGACGCCATCGTGCTGATCTCCTTCGGCGGGCCGGAGGCGCCGGAGGAGGTGATGCCGTTCCTGCGACGGGTCACCCGGGGGCGGGGGGTGCCGGACGAGCGGCTGGCCGAGGTCGCCGAGCACTACCAGCACTTCGGCGGCCGCAGCCCCATCAACGACCAGAACCGCGCCCTCCTGGCGGCCATGCGCGCCGAGCTGGACCGCCGGGGGATCGCGACGCCGCTGCTGTGGGGCAACCGCAACTCCGAGCCGTTCCTCACCGACGTGCTGCGGGAGGCGCACGAGCAGGGCCTGGGCCGCGTCGTCGCCGTGGTCACCAGCGCCTACTCCAGCTACTCCTCGTGCCGGCAGTACCGCGAGGACATCGCCGAGGCGCTGGAGACGCTGCAGCTGGAGGACCGCACGCTGGCCGTTGACAAGACCCGGCCCTACTTCAACCACCCCGGCTTCTCGGCGGTGAACTCCCGGCTGGTCACCGAGGCCACCCGGCGGCTGCTGCGGGACGGCGGCGGCGAAGCCGCGGCGCCAGGCGGGGCGCCGGGCGGGGCCGTGACGCCGGGCGAGGCCGCGGAGCCGGAGCTGCCTCGGCTGGTGTTCGTGACCCACTCGATCCCGGACGCGATGGACGAGACCTCGGGACCCGGGGACGGCGACGGCCGGCTCTACAGCGAGCAGCACCAGCAGCTGGCCGCCGCGATCACCGACGAGGTGTCGGCGACGGTGGGCCGTGACCTCGTCGGTGAGCTGGTCTTCTGCTCCCGTTCCGGGCCACCCAGCCAGCCGTGGCTGGAGCCGGACGTCAACGACCGGCTGCGCGCTCTCGCCGAGCAGGGGGTGACCCGGGTGGTGCTCGCCCCGATCGGGTTCGTCTCTGACCACATGGAGGTGGTCTTCGACCTGGACACGGAGGCGGTCGAGACCGCCGCGGAGCTCGGTCTGGAGCTGGTCCGGGTGCCGACCGTCGGCGTCGACCCCGAGTTCGTCTCCGGCCTGGTCGACCTGGTGCTGGAGCGGGCCGGCGAGGCCCGCGGCGACCAGGTCACCCGCCCCTGCTGGCCGGCCTCGCAGGTGCGGCCCTCGGTGTGCCCGCCCGGCTGCTGCCCCAACCTGCGGACCGCCAAGCCGGCCGCGTGCGGAGCCGACTGATGAGCGGTGACCTGCCCCTGCCCGCAGCTGAGGAGGTCGCGGCGCTGCGCCGGCTGGCGGTGCGGCTCGCCGCCGAGGCCGGCCGCTACGTCATGACCGAGCGGCCGGACGACCTGTCGGTCTCGGCCACCAAGACCACCGCCCTGGACGTGGTCACCCGGATGGACACCGGCAGCGAGCAGCTGCTGCGAGCCAGGCTGGCCGAGCACCGTCCCGAGGACGGCGTGCTGGGGGAGGAGGAGGGGCTGCGCCCCGGCCCCAGCGGGCTGACCTGGGTGCTCGACCCGATCGACGGCACCGTCAACTACCTGTACGACCAGCCCGCCTACGCGGTGTCGGTCGCCGTGGTGGTCGGCGACCCCACCCGGGCGGGAGCCTGGCAGCCGGTCGCCGGCGCGGTCAGCAACCCCCGGGTCGGTGAGGTATTCCACGCCGGCACCGGCCAGGGTGCCGGGCTGTCCACGATGCGGCTCACGGCCGGTGCTCCCGCCGCCGAGCTGGTCGACCTGGAGCAGCCCGGTGCGGTCCGGCCGCTGCGGGTGGCCGACCCGCCGGCGCTGGCGAAGGCGCTCGTCGGCACCGGGTTCGCCTACGACCGGGAACGGCGGGAACGGCAGGGCCAGGTGGCGCTGGAGGTGCTGCTGCGGTGCCGCGACCTGCGCCGCATCGGCGCGGCCGCGCTCGACCTGTGCGCGGTCGCGGCGGGGCGGCTGGACGCCTACTACGAGTGGGGCCTGCAGCCGTGGGACATGGCCGCCGGCCAGCTGGTCTGCACAGAGGCCGGTGCGATCGTCACCGGCCGGGACGGCCAGCCGCCGGGGGAGGCGTTCGTCCTCGCGGCGCACCCGCGGCTGCACCAGGAGGTGCACGCGCTCCTGGCCGGGCTGGGCGCCGGACTCTGACCCCGCGCTGCCGGTATCCCTGCAGCTCAGCGAGGGTGTCCGACCCCGGTTGGCGGCCGGGCACGCCGATGGGGCACAATCCCGGCGCACAGGTCCGGCGTGCGTGCAGCAGGTGGGCACAAAACCGGCCCTGTCGACGTTGACACGCTATCGCCGCGGTTTCCCGTGACGCGGCCACGCACGCACCCCTGGGAGGGACGAAGGACATGGCGACGGATTACGACGCCCCGCGCAAGACCGACGACGAGCTGAACGAGGACTCGATCGAGGAGCTGAAGGCGCGCCGGGTCGACAAGAGCTCTGGCAACGTCGACGTCGACGAGGCCGAGCACGCCGAGGGCTTCGAGCTCCCCGGGGCCGACCTCTCCGGCGAGGAGCTGTCGGTGCGGGTGCTCCCGCGCCAGGCCGACGAGTTCACCTGCTCCAAGTGCTTCCTGGTGCACCACCGCAGCCAGCTGGCCAAGGAGGTCGGCGGCATGCCGGTCTGCACCGAGTGCGCGGCCTGAGCAGGCCGGGCCACGCCACCCACGCCACCAACACACCAACACCGCAGCAGCCGCAGAGCCACGACTGCCCACCCTCGAGAGGTAGCCTCGACGTCTGTGACCGACCACCCCGTGCCCGTCCTGCTGCGCCGGCTGGACGCTGAGCTGCCGCTGCCGAGCCGCGCCCACCCCGGCGACGCGGGCCTGGACCTGCACGCCCGGGAAGGGGTCACCCTCGCCCCGGGGGAGCGTGCCCTGGTCCCCACCGGGGTCGCGATCGCCCTCCCGGACGGCTACGCGGGCTTCGTGCACCCGCGCTCGGGCCTGGCCGCGCGACACGGCATCACCATGGTCAACGCGCCCGGCACGGTCGACGCCGGCTACCGCGGCGAGATCCTGGTGAACCTGCTCAACACCGACGCCCGGGAGCCGTTCACGATCACCCGCGGCGACCGGGTGGCCCAGCTGATCGTGCAGCAGGTGGCCCGGGTGCAGGTCACCGAGGTGGACCGGCTGCCGGGCAGCGCCCGCGGCGCGACCGGCCACGGCGCCTCCGGTGGCTTCGGCGACGGTGCCTCCGCGCCGGTCGCGACCACCGGCCCGGGCAGCAGCCCGGGCACCGACTTCCCGACGACGAAGGACTGATGCACCCCGTGGGCATCTTTGGCCGACGCAAGCAGACCGCTGCGACCGAGGAGACCGAGGCCGCCGCTGCCGAGGAGCAGCAGGCCGCTCCCCCCGAGGGCCAGCCCGGCGTGGACCGGGACTGGGACCGGGAGGTCGATGGCCCGTTCGACATCACCGAGAAGCCCGAACCCACCGGCGTGCTCGACCTGGGAGCGCTCAAGGTCCCGGCCGCCAAGGGCATGGAGATGCGGCTGGACGTGGAGAAGGGCAGCGGCCGCGTGGTGGGCGTCACGCTCGGCGCCGGCGGCTCCCACCTGCAGCTGCAGGCCTTCGCCGCGCCCCGCTCGCAGGGCCTGTGGACCGAGCTGCGCCAGGAGATCGCCGAGAGCATCCGCAACACCGGGGGCACCGCAGAGGCGGTGCCGGGAGTTCTGGGCACCGAGCTGCGGTGCCGGATGCCGGGCCGCTCCGCCGACGGGCGCACCGCGTTCCAGCCCGCCCGGTTCCTCGGCGTGGACGGCCCTCGGTGGTTCCTGCGCGGCGTGGTCCACGGACCAGCCGCGACCGAGGAGAAGGTCTACCGCGCCGTCGTGGGCCTGATGCGTGCCGTGGTCGTCGACCGGGGCGCCGAGCCCCGGCCGCCGCGGGAGGTGCTCGCCCTGCAGCCGCCGCGTGAGGTCGTCGAGGCGATGGCCAAGCGGGCCGAGGAGCGCCGCGCCGCCGGTGACGGTGGCGGGCAGGCGCCATCCACCGCGCCGACCGCGCCGGGCGCGCCGGCGCCGGGGCCGGGACCGCAGGGCGGTGAGCAGGGATGAGCGTGGTCACCCGGGTCCTGGAGACGCTGGGCCAGAACCAGGCCGCGCTGGAGGCCGAGGACCTCGCCCAGGAGTGCGGTCGTCCCGGCTGCACGCGGATCGCGGCGCTGCAGCCGCGCCAGGTCGCCGAGGTGACCGGCGCGGTGCACAGCCTGGCCGTGCAGCCGCGGGACCGCACACCCGCGCTGCAGGTCGAGCTCTACGACGGCACCGGCGTGCTGCGCCTGCTGTGGCTCGGTCGCCGCGCCATCACCGGGATCAGGCCCGGGGTCTTCCTGACCGTCCGCGGCCGGATCACCGAGGTCGACGGGGTGCCCGCCATGTACAACCCCGCCTACGAGCTGCTGCCCGATGACGACGCCTGAGCAGCCGCCGCCACGCCCCGAAGAGGTCCAGTCCGAGGAGGTCCAGTCCGCCGAGGAGACGGTCGAGGCGGTGATCCGGCGCCGGCTGGCCGACCTGCTTGGCGGCTGGTACGGCTCCATCGAGACCGCCCTGCCCACCGTCGCCTTCGTCGCGGTGTGGCTGATCCGCGACGAGGTGCGGCCCGCACTGCTCGCGGCTGCCGGCATCGTGCTGGTACTGCTGGCCATCCGGCTGCGGGTCGGCGGGTCGCTGCGGTTCGTCGGCACCGCCGTGGTCGCCACCGCGGTCGCGGCCTTCTTCGCGCTGCGCTCCGGACAGGCCGAGGACGCCTTCCTTCCCGGCATCCTCACCTCCGCCGCCTACGGGGTGGGGGCGCTGGTGTCCATCCTGACCCGGTGGCCGATGGTCGGCTTCCTGGTCGCGGCCGCCGAGCCCGACTACGCCGAGCACCCGACCCGGTGGCGCCACGACCGGGCCCTGGTCCGCGTCTGCAGCCGGCTGACCTGGGTGCTGGTCGCCCTGTTCGCCGTCCGGGTCGCCATCATGCTGCCGCTGTACCTCGGCGGCGAGGTGGCCTGGCTGGGGGTGGCCAAGATCGTGCTGGGCTGGCCGGCCTACCTGGTCGCCATCATGGTGATGGGGCTGCTGCTGGCCACCGGCCGCACCCCGCGCACCTCCCCGGAGCCGGCCCCCGACGGCACGCCGCGCAGCTGAGCCCGGCGACCGCGCCTACTCCTCCTCCTCGCGCTGCTCACGCGGCCGCGCCTCGGGGTTGAGCGTCATCGCCAGCTCTCGCTCGTCCTCGGGCGCGCACATGAACAGGATCTCGTCGCCGGCCTCGATGGCCTCGTCGGCCTCCGGTGTCAGCGCCCGGCCGTCGCGCAGCACCGCCACCAGGGTGGTGTTGGCGGGCAGCGGGACGTCACCGATCCGCTTGCCCGCGTAGGGGCTGGACTCCGGCAGCGTGAGCTCGACCATGTGGACGCTGCCCTGCTGGAACTCGAACAGCCGCACCACGTCGCCGACGGCCACCGCCTCCTCCACCAGGGCGGTCATCAGCCGGGGCGTGGAGACCGCCACGTCGACGCCCCAGGAGTCGCTGAACAGCCACTCGTTGCGGGGGTTGTTGACGCGGGCCACGGTGCGGGGCACCCCGAACTCGGTCTTGGCCAGGAAGCTGACGACCAGGTTGACCTTGTCGTCACCGGTCGCGCACACCACGTGGTCATAGCTGTCCAGGCCCGCCTTCTGCAGCGTGCTGATCTCGCAGGCGTCACCGATCAGCCACTCCGCGGCCGGGACCCGGGTGGTCTGCTCCGGCAGCGAGTCCCGGTCGATGATCAGCACGTCGTGGCCGTTGTTGATCAGCTCCCGGGCGATGGAGCGCCCCACGGCGCCGGCACCGATCACCGCGATCTGCATCGTCCCTGCTCCTCTCGCTGGCCCTCCGGGTGCCGACCCACCCCAGGCGTCCTCACCGGTGACCCCGCTCACCGTCCGGCGGCGGCTGGTCCAGCAGGTGCTCCAGCCGCGGCAGCTCCTCACGCCGCATGATCAGGTGCACCTCGTCGCCCTCCTGGAACACCGTCTCGCGGTCGGGGATGAAGGCATCGCCCAGCCGGGTCACGAACCCGACCCGGACGTCGGCGAAGCTCTCGACGTCGGTGAGCCGGTGCCCCACCCAGCCGGTGTCGAGGTGGATCCGCGAGAGCACCAGCCGCCCGCTGGGGTCGAAGTAGTCCGGGGTGGCGCCCTGCGGGAGCAGGTGGTGCAGCGCCTGGTCGGCGGTCCACCGCACGGTCGCGACCGTGGGGATGCCCAGCCGCTGGTAGATCTCGGCCCGCGCCGAGTCATAGATGCGGGCGACGACCCGCTCCACGCCGAACGTCTCCCGGGCGACGCGTGCGGCGATGATGTTGGAGTTGTCGCCGCTGCTGACCGCCGCGAAGGCGTAGGCGCCCTCGACCCCCGCCCGCCGCATCACCTCCCGGTCGAACCCGAACCCCTTGACCCGCAGCCCCGGGAAGTCCTGCCCCAGCCGCCGGAAGGCGCCCTCGTCCTGGTCGATCACGGCGACGTCGTGCCCCCGCCGGAGCAGGCTGGTGGCGAGCGTGGCGCCGACGCGCCCGCAGCCCATGATCACGAAGTGCACGGCACGACGCTACAACGCCGGGCAGCACCGCCCGCCCACGCCCGTCCCGCGCGAGCCGCTCCGGCCAGCGGCCCGCGTCCCGGCTTCCCTACACTCGGCGCCATGGACCCCGGCCGGCTGCTCAAGCGCGTGGTCGTGGGCCGTGCGCTGCGGACTGAGCGGCTGCAGCGGCAGCTGCTCCCGCGGCGGCTGGCGCTCCCGGTCTTCGCCAGCGACGCGCTGTCGTCGGTGGCCTACGCCCCGGACGAGATCCTGCTCACCCTCGCGCTGGCCGGCGGCGCCGGGCTGATCACCAGCTCCTGGCAGGTCGGGGCGGCGGTCGCGTTCGTGATGATGGTCATCGTCGCCTCCTACCGGCAGAACGTCCACGCCTATCCCAGCGGCGGCGGCGACTACGAGGTGGCCACGACCAACCTGGGCCCGCGGGTGGGCCTCGGGGTCGGCGCCGCGCTCATGGTCGACTACATCCTCACCGTCGCGGTGTCGGTCTCGGCCGGCGTGCAGAACGCCGCCGCCGCGCTGGGGTTCCTGCGCGGCTACGAGCCGGTCGCGGCCACCGCGCTGATCCTGCTGCTGACCGTGATCAACCTGCGGGGGACCCGGGAGTCGGGGCGGGCGCTCGCGGTCCCGGTCTACGCCTTCCTGGGCTCGATCGCGCTGCTGGTCCTCGTCGGCTGCGGGCAGTGGCTGACCGGCAACCTGGACCGGGCGCCGTCCGCCAGCTACGAGCTGCTGCCCGCGCCCGGCTACGAGGGGCTGACCGCGATCGGGGTGGCGGTGCTGCTGCTGCGCTCGTTCGCCTCCGGGTCGGTAGCCCTCACCGGTGTGCAGGCGGTGGCCAACGGCGTCCCGGCGCTGACCCGCCCCAAGAGCAGGAACGCCGCCTCGATCCTGCTCATCATGGCCGCGATCTCGATCACCATCACGATCTCGACGCTGCTGCTGGCCAGGGAGACCGGGATCCAGCTGGTGCTCAACCCCGACGAGCAGCTGCTCGTGGACGGCGAGCGGGTCGGCCCGGAGTTCGTCCAGGACACCGTGCTGGGGCAGCTGTCGCAGACCGTGTTCGGCGCCGGCAGCCTGGGGCTGCTGCTGGTGTCGGTGTGCACCGGCGTGATGCTGGTCGTCGCGGCCAACACCGCCTTCAACGGCTTCCCGGTGCTGACCTCCCGGCTGGCCGCGGACGGCTTCCTCCCGCGCGACCTGCTCAGCCGGGGCCAGCGGCTGACCTACTCCAACGGCATCCTGCTGCTCGCCGGCGCGGCCGCCGCGCTGGTGCTGGTCTACCAGGCGACGGTCACCCAGCTGATCCAGATGTACATCGTCGGGGTGTTCGTCTCCTTCACCCTCAGCCAGCTCGGCATGGTCCGGCACTGGAACCGCCAGCTGCGCACCGAGGTGTCCCTGTCCCAGCGCCGCGCCATGGTGCGCTCGCGCACGATCAACATGACCGGCGTCGCGATGGCCGCGACGGTCCTGGTCGTGATCCTGCTCGCCCGGTTCGTCCACGGTGCCGGGCTGTCCCTGGTCGCGATCGCCCTGCTCTGGATGGTGATGACGATGGTCTACGGCTACCACCGCTCGGTCGGCGAGGAGGTGGCGCTGGGGCACGGGCCCGATGCCAGCCAGATCGTCCCCTCCCGGGTGCACGCCCTGGTGCACGTGCCCCGGCTGGACCGCGCGACCATGCGGGCACTGGCCTACGCCCGGGCCACGCGGCCGCACTCCCTGGAGGCGGTCACCGTCGACATCGTCGCGGCCGAGACCGAGCGGCTGCGTGCGGAGTGGACCCGGCGGGAGATCCCGGTCACGCTGCGCGTGCTCGAGTCCCCCTACCGGGAGTCGACGCGGCCGGTGCTGGACTACGTGCGCCGGCTGCACCGGGACCGTCCGCGGGACGCGGTCATCGTCTACATGGCCGAGTACGTCCACCGCTCCCGCTGGGTCCGGCTGTTCCGGGACCGCGCCGACGACCGGCTGCGCGAGGAGCTGCTGCGCACCCCCGGCGTCGCGCTGGTCACCGTGCCCTGGCAGGGCAAGGACGCCGCCCGCCAGGTGGACGAGGAGGAGGTGGTCCGCGCCGTGCTGGAGGCCGACGAGGACGCCGCCGAGGAGCCCGGTTCCGCCCCGCCCTCGGCGGTGGTGCGGCGGTCTGGCGGGGGCGGCCGTGCCGGCTGAGCCGCAGCCGGGCCCGGGCGCGCTGCTGGAGCTGGACGTGGACCGGGTCGCGCACGGCGGCCACTGCGTCGGGCGGCACCAGGGCCAGGTCGTGTTCGTGCGGCACACCCTCCCCGGTGAGCGGGTCCGCGCCCGCGTCACCGAGGTCGGTGGCGGTGGCCGCTACCTGCGTGCCGATGCCGAGGAGGTGCTCCGGGCGGCACCGGGGCGGGTGGAGCGGCGGTGCCCGTTCTCCGGACCGGGCCGCTGCGGTGGTTGCGACTGGCAGCACGTCGACCTGGCGCGGCAGCGCGAGCTCAAGGCCGCGGTGGTCACCGAGCTGATGGCGCGGCTGGCCGGGGTCGCGGTGGAGGCGCTGCCGGGCGGGCCGTTGCGGGTCGAGGCGGTGCCCGGTGACCGGGACGGGCTGCGGTGGCGGACCCGGGTGGAGTTCGCCGTGGACCAGGAGGGCCGGCCGGGCCTGCGCAAGCACCGCTCGCACCAGGTGGTGCCGGTCACCGACTGCCCGATCGCCGACGAGCGCGTCGTCGGTACCGGGGTGCTGCAGCAGCGCCACGCCGGTGTGCACAGCCTCGACGTGGTGGCGCCCTCGGCCGGCGACCCCGTGGTCGTGCCGGTCCCCAGCGAGACCGCCGGCGAGCAGGTCGTCACCGAGGGGGTGCCCGGCGCCGGCGGTGACCGCGAGTTCCGGGTGGCCGCGCGGGGCTTCTGGCAGGTGCACCCGGGCGCCGCGGCCACGTTCGTGGCGGGCGCGCTCGACTGGCTCGACCCGCAGCCGGGGGAGCGGGCGCTGGACCTCTACGCCGGGGTGGGCGTCTTCGCCGCGGCGCTGGGCCAGCGGGTCGCCCCCGGCGGCTCGGTCATCGCCGTCGAGGCCGACCCGACCGCCGTCGAGCACGCCCGCACCAACCTGGCCGACCTGCCCTGGGTGCGGGTGCGCGGCAACCGGGTGGACCGCGAGCTGCGCCGGCTGCGCACCGGTGGCGGACGCTCCCGCCGCGCCGGCACCGACGTGGTGGTGCTCGACCCGCCGCGCACCGGCGCCGGCAAGGCCGTCATCCGTGACATCGCCGGCCTGCGCCCGCGCGCGGTCGGCTACGTGGCCTGCGACCCCGCGGCGCTGGCCCGTGACGTGCGCTACGCCGCCGACCAGGGCTACCGGCTCACCCGGCTGCGCGCCCTGGACGCCTTCCCGATGACCCATCACCTGGAGTGCCTGGCCCTGCTCGAGCCCGGCTGAGCGGCGGCCGGCACCGGCACGGTGGCGGCTTCCCGGCCGCTACGACACGATGGAAGCGCCGCTCGCGTCGCTGCCCGGCGTGTGGCAGAATTATCTTGACATCAAGATAAGTGACGCGATCAGCGACGTCAGGCGACCACGACGCGAGGTCGCAGGTCGAGGAGAGGAGCCGGTGTGAGCGCCAGCACAGACAGTTTCGGGACCCGCGGCAGCCTGCAGGTCGGGGACAGCAGCTATGAGATCTTCCGGCTGGCCGGCCTGGAGGGAGCCGAGACGCTGCCCTACAGCCTGAAGGTGCTGCTGGAGAACCTGCTGCGCACCGAGGACGGCACCAACATCACCGCCGACCACATCCGGGCGCTGTCGCAGTGGGACGAGAACGCCCAGCCCGACACCGAGATCCAGTTCACCCCCGCCCGCGTGGTGATGCAGGACTTCACCGGCGTGCCCTGCATCGTGGACCTGGCCACCATGCGCGAGGCGATGGCCGACCTGGGCGGCGACCCCGCCAAGATCAACCCGCTCTCACCGGCCGAGCTGGTCATCGACCACTCGGTGATCATCGACGTGTTCGGCCGGTCCGACGCGTTCGAGCGCAACGTGGCGATCGAGTACGAGCGCAACGGCGAGCGCTACCAGTTCCTGCGCTGGGGGCAGAAGGCGTTCGAGGACTTCAAGGTGGTCCCCCCGGGGACCGGCATCGTGCACCAGGTGAACCTGGAGCACCTGGCCCGCACCGTGATGACCCGGGAGGCCGAGGACGGCTCGGTGCTGGCCTACCCGGACACCTGCGTGGGCACCGACAGCCACACCCCGATGGTCAACGGCCTCGGTGTGCTGGGCTGGGGCGTGGGCGGCATCGAGGCCGAGGCGGCGATGCTGGGCCAGCCGGTCTCGATGCTGATCCCGCGGGTGGTGGGCTTCAAGCTCTCCGGCTCCATCCCGCCCGGGGCGACCGCCACCGACGTGGTGCTGACCATCACCGAGAAGCTGCGCGAGCACGGCGTGGTCGGCAAGTTCGTGGAGTTCTACGGCGAGGGCGTCGCCGCGGTGCCGCTGGCCAACCGGGCCACCATCGGCAACATGAGCCCCGAGTTCGGGTGCACCGTGTCGATGTTCCCGATCGATGAGGTGACGCTGGAGTACCTGCGGCTGACCGGGCGGAGCGAGGAGCAGGTCGCCCTCGTCGAGGCCTACGCCAAGGAGCAGGGCATGTGGCTGGACGAGAACACCCCGGAGGCCCGTTACAGCGAGTACCTCGAGCTGGACCTGTCCACGGTGGTGCCCTCGATCGCCGGCCCGAAGCGGCCGCAGGACCGGGTGGCGCTCTCGGAGGCCAAGGAGGAGTTCCGGGAGGTCCTGAAGGACTACGCCGAGGACGGCAGCATCGAGGCCACGCACAGCATCGTCGACGAGGCCAGCATGGACTCGTTCCCGGCCAGTGACGTCCCCTCCTACATGTCGAGGGAGAACCAGACCGCGGAGGACCTGGCCGCCGACGCGCCCCACCACCACCAGCACGGCACCGGCGAGTCCCAGCGGATCAGCAAGCCGGTGACGGTCAGCCTGGACGGCCAGGAGGTCGAGCTCGACCACGGCGCCGTGGTGATCTCCTCGATCACCTCCTGCACCAACACCTCCAACCCCTCGGTGATGATGGGCGCCGCGATGCTGGCCAAGAACGCGGTGGAGAAGGGACTGACGATCCCGCCGTGGGTGAAGACCTCCATGGCTCCGGGCTCGAAGGTGGTCACCGGCTACTTCGAGAAGGCCGGTATGTGGCCCTACCTGGAGAAGCTGGGCTACCACCTGGTGGGCTACGGGTGCACCACCTGCATCGGCAACTCCGGGCCGCTCATCGAGGAGGTCTCCCAGGCGGTCAACGACCACGACCTGGCCGTGGTGTCGGTGCTCTCCGGCAACCGCAACTTCGAGGGCCGGATCAACCCGGACGTGAAGATGAACTACCTGGCCAGCCCGCCGCTGGTCATCGCCTACGGGCTGGCCGGCACGATGGACTTCGACTTCGAGACCCAGCCGCTGGGCACCGACACCGAGGGCAACGAGGTGTTCCTGCGGGACATCTGGCCCTCGCCGGAGGACGTCGAGCGCACCATCACCGAGTCGATCAGCCGGGAGATGTTCACCGAGGACTACGCCGACGTCTTCGCCGGTGACGAGCAGTGGCGGTCGCTGCCCACCCCGGAGGGCGAGACGTTCGAGTGGAACGAGGACTCCACCTACGTGCGCAAGCCCCCGTACTTCGACGGCATGCAGGCCGACCCCGAGCCGGTGGGCGACATCAGCGGCGCGCGGGTGCTGGCGCTGCTGGGCGACTCGGTCACGACCGACCACATCAGCCCCGCCGGTGCCATCAAGGCGGACAGCCCGGCCGGCCGCTACCTGGCCGAGCACGGCATCGAGCGCAAGGACTTCAACTCCTACGGCTCCCGGCGCGGCAACCACGAGGTGATGATCCGGGGCACCTTCGCCAACATCCGGCTGCGGAACCTGCTGCTGGACGGGGTGGAGGGCGGTTTCACCCGCGACTTCCTCAGTGACGGCGAGCAGACCACGATCTACGACGCCGCCCAGCACTACGCGCAGGAGGACGTGCCGTTGGTGATCCTGGCCGGCAAGGAGTACGGCTCCGGCTCCAGCCGCGACTGGGCCGCCAAGGGCACCCGGCTGCTCGGTGTCCGCGCGGTCATCGCCGAGAGCTACGAGCGGATCCACCGCTCCAACCTGATCGGCATGGGCGTGCTGCCGCTGCAGTACCCGGAAGGGGAGAGCGCCTCCTCGCTGGGGCTGGACGGCACCGAGACGTTCGACGTCAGCGGGGTGACCGCCCTCAACGAGGAGATCCCGCGCAGCGTCAAGGTCACCGCCACCAAGGAGGACGGCCAGACCGTCGAGTTCGACGCCGACGTGCGGATCGACACCCCCGGTGAGGCCGAGTACTACCGCAACGACGGCATCCTCCAGTACGTGCTGCGCTCGCTCGTGAAGAGCTGAGCGCCGGGCTGCTGGTAGCGGGCGCCCGCCTCCCCTCGGGGAGGCGGGCGCCGTCGTCGTGCCGGCCGGCCCGCTCCTTAGACTGCGGGGGTGCCAGCACCCCAGGACCCGCCGGAGCCGCGCCGTGGCCTAGTGCTGACCGTCCTGGTGCTGCCGCTGTTCATGGCGCTGATGAGCGTCAGCATCGTCAACGTCTCCCTCCCGGCGATCCAGCAGGGCCTGCACGCCTCGACCGCGCAGCTGCAGTGGGTGCTGTCCGGCTTCGCGCTCACCTTCGGGCTGCTGCTCGTCCCCGCCGGCCGGCTCGGGGACGTGGTCGGCCGGCGCACCCTCTTCCTGGTGGGGGTGGCGCTGTTCACGCTGACCTCGCTCGGGGCGGCGCTGGCGACCTCGGCCACCACGCTGAACCTGTGGCGGGTCGCGATGGGCATCGGCTCCGGCGTGCTCAACCCGCAGATCATCGGGCTGGTCCAGCAGCACTTCCACGGCGCGGAGCGAGCCCGCGCCTTCGGCGTGATGGGGGCCTTCATCGGGATGGCGATGGCCGTCGGCCCGCTGCTGGGCGGGCTGATCATCGGGGCGGCCGGCCCGGACCTGGGCTGGCGGTGGACGTTCGGGGTCAACGTGCCGGTCGGCCTGCTCACCCTGCTGGTGGCCTGGCGCTGGCTGCCCCGGGAGGACCGCCACCCCGGGGCCCGCCGGGCGGCCGGCGGCGGCCGCGCCCGGACCGACCTGGACCCGGTGGGGGTGGTGCTCTTCGGCGCCTCGATCCTGCTGGTGATGCTGCCGTTCCTGCACGTCACCGACGCCGCCTGGATCTGGGGGAGCCTGCCGGCCGGGGCGCTGGCGCTGCTGGGGTGGCTGGCGTGGGAGCGCCGCTACCGGGGGCGCGGGCACGACCCCATGGTCGACCTGGCGCTGCTGCGCGAGCGCGGGTTCGCCTTCGGCACCGTGCTCATCCTGTGCTACTTCATCGGGCTGGCCCCCTCCTGGGCGGTGCTGGCGATTTTCGTCCAGGACGGGCTCGGCCACTCCGCCCTGGTCGCCGGCGTGGTGACGGTGCCGGCCGCGCTGGCGGGTGCCGTCGCCTCCGCGGCCGGGGGCCGGCTGGTCACCCGGTGGGGCCGCCCGCTGGTGGCGTGGGGGGCGGCGCTGGCGGTGGCCGGGCAGCTGGCCACCGGCCTGGTGGCGGTGCTGATGGGCGACCACCGGCTAGTGCTGTGGGCGCTGGCGGCCTCATTCGTGGCCATCGGCGCCGCGCAGGGGCTGGTGATCGGGCCGAACCAGTCGCTGACGCTGGCGGCGGTCCCGATCGCCCACGGCGGCGCGGCCGGGGGCGTGATGCAGACGGGGCAGCGGGTCGGTGCAGCGATCGGGCTGGCGGTCGGCACCGGGGTGCTGTTCGCCACGCTGGGTGCCCGGGACTGGCCGCAGGCAGTGCTGGCGGCCTTCCTGTCGATGTCATTGGCGACCAGTGTGGCGCTGGTCGTGGCAGTGGTGGACGCGCGCCGGCGACGGGACCGTGGGGAGAGCCTGCGCGGCGCCGTGACCGGCCCACGCTCGCTGGACACCTCGCCGGACACCTCGCCGGACACCTCGGCCGCCGCCTCGCCGCGCTCCTGACTCCGCGTCACCGGGGCGGCCTCGGCCCGGTGCGTTGCTACCGTGGCGAGGCAGACAGCTCTCACCACCACCGTGGGGTGCGTATGTGGCGACCAGCAGGCCGGCGCCGGCCGTGGCCCGGTCGCGGTCCGTCGCGGCCGGTCGTGCCCGTCTCGCTCGCGGTCGCCGTGGTCGCGGCCTGCTCCGCCCCCGGCGAGGAACGGCCGCCGGGCGCCACGAGGACCACGACGACCACGACGCCGGGGACGGCCTCCGCGACGACCGCGACACCGGAGCCGGCGTCCGCGACCGAGGCGGCCGCCGAGCTGCCCCGCGGCGGCCGGGAGTTGTTCCCCCGCTACCGGCTGTTCGGCTACTCCGGGGCACCGGGCGCCCCGGGCCTGGGTCGGCTCGGCCTCGGTGACCTGGACGAGCGGGTGGCCGAGATGGAGGAGCGGGGTGAGGACTTCCGCCGCGGCCGGGAGCTGCTGCCGGTGCTGGAGCTGATCACCAGCATCGTGCACGCCGTGCCCGGCGCGGACGGCACCTACCGCACCCAGCAGCCGGACTCCCTGATCGCCGCCCACCTGGCGGCGGCCCGCCGGCACGACGGCCTGCTGCTGCTGAACATCCAGCCCGGCCGGGCGGACTTCATCGACGAGGTCCGCGACTACGAGCACTTCCTGGTCGAGCCGGACGTCGGGGTGGCGCTGGACCCGGAGTGGGCGGTGTCGGAGGGGCAGGTGCCCGGGCGGGTGTACGGCCGCACGACCGGCGCCGAGTTGGACGAGGTGGCCGCCTACCTGGCCGAGCTGGTGGCCGAGCACGACCTGCCGGAGAAGGTGCTGGTCTACCACCAGGTGCACCGGTCGGTCGTCCGCGACGAGCACCAGCTCGGCCGGCACGACGGGGTGGCGGTGGTGAAGTCGGTCGACGGCATCGGCGCCCCGCCGGACAAGGTGAACACCTACCACCGCGTGAACGAGGACACCCCGGAGCACGTGCACGCGGGCTTCAAGCTGTTCTACGAGGAGGACGCCGCGATGGGGCCGCTGATGACCGCCGAGGAGGTGCTGGCGCTGCGGCCGCGGCCGGAGTACGTGCTCTTCGAGTGAGCCCGGCGTAGGGCAGCGGCGGCCGCTACCCGGCGGCGGCCGGGACGGGCCCGGGCGCCCAGTGCATGCCCACCAGGTGCCCGCCCACGCGGTGCACCGGGATGGTGAGGCCGAACAGGTCGGACAGCACCTCCTCGCGCATGACCTCCGCCGGGGTGCCCTGGACGGTCACCCGGCCCTCCCGCATCCCCACGATGCGGTCGGCGTAGCACGAGGCCATGTTGATGTCGTGGAGCACCACCACGACGGTGCGGCCCAGCTCCTCGGCGGCCCGGCGGACCAGCTGCATGGCGGCGGTGGCGTGCGCCATGTCGAGGTTGTTGAGCGGCTCGTCCAGCAGCAGGTAGTCGGTCTCCTGGGCGAGCACCATCGCGATGAACGCCCGCTGCCGCTGACCGCCGGAGAGCTGGTCCAGGTACCGGTCCCGCAGCTCGCCGAGCTGCACGTAGTCCAGGCACTCGGCCACCACTCGGTGGTCCTCCTGCCGCAGCCGGCCCTGGCAGTACGGGAACCGGCCGAACCGCACCAGGTCCAGCACCGTCAGCCGCGCAGCCACCCGGTTGTCCTGGCGCAGCACCGCCAGCCGGCGCGCGACCACGTCGGCGGGCGCGTCGGCCACCGCCAGCTCGTCCACGAGCACCCGGCCGCTGTCGGGGGACAGCAGCCGGGCCATCGCCGACAGCAGCGTGGACTTGCCCGCCCCGTTGGGACCGACCAGCGCCGTCACCTGCCCACGGGGCAGCCGCAGCGTGACGTCGGTGAGCACCAGCTCGTCGTCGTAGGCGTGGCTGAGGTCGTCGACCCGGATCACAGTCGCACCGCCTTCAGGAGGAGGATCAGGAAGTAGAGGCCGCCGACCAGGTTGACGACGACGCTGAGGGTGGTCTGGAAGGCCAGCACGTGGTTGACCACCAGCTGCCCGCCGACCGTGCACACCACGCCGACCAGGGCGGCCACCGGCACGAGCACGGTGTGGCGGTGGGCGGGGACCAGCTGCCGGGCCAGGTTGGCGACCAGCAGCCCCAGGAACAGCATCGGCCCCACGAGCGCGGTCGAGGTGGCCACCAGCACGGTGACCACCACCAGCGTGCGGGTCACTGTCCGGTGGTGGTCCAGCCCGACGGCCACCGCGCCGTCCCGGCCCAGGGCCACCACATCCAGCTGCCGCAGCAGCGGGACCAGGGCAGCCAGTCCGAGCACGGTCGCGGCCGTGGTCACCACCAGCAGTGAGCGGTCGACGGTGTTGAAGCTGGCGAACAGCAGCTGCTGCAGCGTCAGGTAGTCGTCCGGGCTCAGCAGCCGGGAGGCGAACGTGGTCAGCGCGCTGAAGAACGAGCCCAGCACGATCCCCACCAGCACCAGCACGAACAGGTTGCGGCTGTGGGCCCGGAACAGCCACCGGTAGAGCAGCAGGCCGAACCCGGTGAGCACCGCGGTGTTGAGCAGGAACCGCTCCGGGACGCCCATGAGCGCCAGCGCGTTGCCGCCCAGGGTGTAGACGACGACCGTCTGCACCAGCACGTAGAGGGAGTCGAACCCCATCACGCTCGGGGTGAGGATGCGGCTACCCGCGACGGTCTGGAAGACCAGGCTGGAGGCGCCCACGGCCGCGCCCACCACCACGAGAGCCCCGAGCTGGCGGCCGCGCAGGTCCATGGCGTACTCCCACGACCCGGCCACGCCGACCACCAGGTAGGTCACTGCCCCCAGCAGCGCCAGCACGACCAGCCCGGAAGTGCGGCGGCGCACCTGCCGCTCCCGGTGCCGCTCCTCCTCGGAGGAGGCGGAGGGAGGCAGCTGCCGGGGAGCCAGCTGCAGGCCGGCCGTCATGGCGCCGTCCTCTGGGCCGCGCGCAGGATGAGCCACACGAAGACCCCGGCGCCGATGACGCCGGCGACGGTGGCGACCGGGATCTCGTACGGGAACCGGATGGTGCGGCCCACGACGTCGCAGCCGAGCACGAAGCCGGCGCCGGCGAGCGCGGTGGCGGGGAGGGTGCGCCGGATGTGGTCACCCAGGAAGAGCGAGACCACGTTGGGCACGATCAGGCCCAGGAACGGGATGGCGCCGACCACGACCACGACCACGGCCCCCATCACCGAGACCACGACCAGCCCGGTGTAGAGCACCGCGGTGTAGCGCACGCCCAGGTTGGTGGCGAACTCCCGCCCCATGCCGACGACGGTGAACCGGTCGGCGAACAGGTACCCCAGCGCCCCCACTACCAGCACCAGGTAGAGCGGCTCGTACTGGCCCGCGAGCACGGCGCTGAAGGACCCGGTCTGCCAGATCTCCAGCAGCTGCAGCAGGTCGCGCTGGTAGGCGAGGAAGACGGTGACCGCCGAGATCACCCCGCCGTACATGAGCCCGACCAGCGCCACGACCACCGGGTCCTGGTAGCGGATGTGCTGCAGCAGCTGCAGGAATACCAGGGTGCCCAGGACCGCGGTGACGATCGCCACCGCCATCTTGGCGGTGAGGGAGGCGCCCGGCAGCAGCAGCGTGGCCATCAGCACGCCCAGCACGGCCGCCTCGACCGTGCCCGA
The DNA here is from genome assembly GCF_009602535.1 of Ornithinicoccus halotolerans. Taxonomy (GTDB): domain Bacteria; phylum Actinomycetota; class Actinomycetes; order Actinomycetales; family Dermatophilaceae; genus Ornithinicoccus; species Ornithinicoccus halotolerans. The sequence goes on from NZ_WIQI01000016.1 coordinate 19,644, forward strand.
GGTGGACGGCGACACGAAGCTGTTCTGGGTGATCCGCTGCATGATCAGCCCGGCCACGCTCATGGCGGCGCCAGCCAGCAGCACCGCCAGCAGCCGGGGGATCCGGGAGACCGTCAGCAGCTGCCACTGCTGCGGGGTAGGGGAGAGCAGGTCGGCCGGCGGGATCGGGACCACCCCGATCGACAGTGACAGCACCGACACGACGGCCAGCAGCACGCCGGCCACCAGCAGTGCGCTGGTCGCAGCCGGCGTGCGCAGGCGTCGTGCGGTGCTCGTCACGAGGGGCGAGGGGCGAGGGCTCAGAGCGAGGCGCGCACGTCGTCGACCATCTGCTGCCACGAGGACGGCGCGGCCGGGGCGAGGTACCAGGAGAACCCGTCCAGCTCGACGATGGTGTCGTTCGCCGCGGCGTCGGTGGTGCCGACCAGCCCGTTGTTCAGCACATCCAGCGCCGGGGTCTGCTCCTCGCCGATGGCCTTGGCGCGGTCGAGGACGAACAGCACGCCGGGGTTGTACTGGACGAAGAACTCCTGGCTCACCTCCTCACCGTGGCTGCCGGTGCCGTCGACCGGGGCGTCGGTGGCGGCGTAGCCGAAGTCCTTGAAGACGGTGCCGAACCGCGAGTTCGGCCCGTAGGCCGCGACGGTGCCGTCGGACACCTGCACCACCATCGCGGTCTCGCCGCTGGCCTCCGCCTCGGTGCGGACCGCCTCGACCTCGACGCGCAGGTCGCCCATCAGCTGCTGGGCCTCGTCGGTCCGGTCCACGATCTCCCCGAGCTGGAGCACTCGCTCCTCGACCAGGTCGAACAGCTCATCCGGGCTCTCCTCGCGCACCGACAGGTCGACCACCGCGGGGGCGAAGTTCTCGAACTCGGCGACCACCTCCGGGGTACCGCTGCGGGAGCCGACGATCACTAGGTCGGGGTTCATCGCCTCGATGGCCTCGTAGTCCGGCTCGAAGACGGTGCCGACCTGGGCGACGTCGCCCTCGGCGTAGCCGGCCAGGTCCGCCGGCAGCGCGCCGGCCATGCCCGGCACGCCGTCGACCTCCACACCCAGGTCGGACAGGGTGCGGATGACGCCCCAGTCCATCGCCACGATCACCTCGGGCTCGACCGGCACCTCCACCTCACGGTCCTGGGCGTCGACGATGGTGACCGTCTCACCGGCCTCGCCCCCCTCGTCCACGTCGGCCTCCGCGCCGGCGGCGGGCTCCTGGGCCTGGCTCTCCGGCTCGGGGCTGCCGTTGCCGCCGCACCCGGCCAGCAGCAGGGCGGCGGTCACGGGCAGCGCGGCGGCGGCCGCGGCGGTGCGGTGTCGGATGGTCATCGGGGTCTTCCCTCCTGCAGGTGGTGTCGCCGGCGGGTGCCGGCGGCCGGGTCGGCCCCGGAGGGCCCGGTGTGGCGTGCGTGGGTGGTGGCGGCCCCGCTCAGCTCTCGAGCGGGGCGTGGTGGTCGCGGCCGGCCACGCCCTGCCGCCAGTAGCCGTCGACGTGCCAGCGGTCCTCGGGCAGGTCGCTGTCCCGGAGCAGCTGCCGCACGGCGACCATGGCGCCGGCCTCGCCGGCGGCCCAGACGTACCGGTCCTCGGCCGGCTCGGCCAGCGCATCGGCGAGGTGGTCGGCCAGCGCGGTGGCGGCGTCCGAGACCAGCCAGCTGACCGAGCCGTCGCGCGGGGTCGGCAGGTCGATGACCCCGGTGGCGTCCGGCACCTGGACCGCGACGTCGACGACGCTGGTCGCCGGAGCCTCCTCCAGCCAGCGGGCCAGGGCCGGCAGCGCCGACTCGTCGCCCAGGCACAGGTAGCGGCCGGCGGCCGTGGGCTCGACGACCGAGCCCCGGGGGCCGAGCACCCCCACGACCGACCCGGGGCTCGCGGCGGCGGCCCAGCTGCTGGCCGGCCCCTCACCGTGCACGACCAGCTCGACCACGACGTGCTGCTCGTCCGGGACCGCCCGCACGGTGTAGTCGCGCAGCACCGGCCGGGTGGGCCCGGGCACCGGCCGCCCGTCGACGACCGTGGGCAGCGCCAGGTCGCCGGTGCGCGGGTGTGGGAAGGCCAGCTTGACGTGGGTGCCGACCGCTCCGGGGACCCACGGCACCGCCGCCGCCCCGTCCTCCAGCCGGAGCACGACCCGCCGCAGCCGGGGCCCCAGGTCGGCGACGGCGCTGACGCGGGCCTCGCGCACGCGCAGCTCGTGCCGGACGGCGGTGCGTTCCCAGCGTGTCGCGGGCGCGGCGGTCATCGGTCCCCCTGAGCGATTAGGTTAGGCATACCTTTGTTGGGCCGATATTAACCACATCGACGTGCCGCAATTCCAGCGAGTGTGAGCAGGGCCACCGTGGGTGTGCGACTGTGCGCGCCGCGTCGTACAGTTGTTCGCATGTCCCAGGGTCCCGCAGGTTGGCCGGAGCGCGTGCCGCCGGCCGGCGTGGCCGGGTGGGAGCAGGCGGCGGTGGCGTGGCTGCTCGACCAGTGCCCGGCCGACTACCGCGCCTACCGTGCCTGGCGCCGGCACCCGGTGGCACTGGCCTGGGTGACGGTGCGCCACCTGCGCGCCCAGCTGGAGGGGATGCGGCTGGCGTGGCGGCAGGTGCGGCCGGAGCTGGGTCCGGCGCTGCCGCCCGGGACGCTGGGTGACGTGCTGGACTGCCTGACCCAGGAGGGGCTGCGGCTGCGGGCGGCGCTGCGGGGGGCCGAGCTGCTGCTGGCCGCGCTGCAGGAGCGGGCACCGATTCCCGTCCGGTGAGGCCGCAGCGCCTACACTCGGTCGAGCACCTCCTGACACGAAAGGGGCGACCTGCCCGTGGGTCTCCTGCGCAGCATCTCCGGCCCGGCCGACCTGAGGGGGCTGTCCCGGCCCCAGCTGGCCGAGCTGGCGGCCGAGATCCGGGCCTCGCTGATCTCCTCGGTCTCCCGCACCGGTGGCCACCTGGGCCCGAACCTCGGCGTGGTCGAGCTGACGCTGGCGCTGCACCGGGTCTTTGACTCCCCCCGCGACACCCTCGTCTTCGACACCGGGCACCAGTCCTACGTGCACAAGCTGCTCACCGGGCGGCAGGACTTCAGCGCGCTGCGCAAGCAGGGCGGCCTCAGCGGGTACCCGAGCCGCGCCGAGTCCGAGCACGACGTGGTCGAGAACTCCCACGCCTCCACCTCGCTGTCCTGGGCGATCGGCATCGCGAGCGGCCGCCGGGTGCGGGGGGAGGGCGACCGGCACACGGTCGCGGTCATCGGCGACGGAGCCCTCACCGGTGGCATGGCCTGGGAGGCGCTCAACAACATCGCCCACCACCAGGACCTGCCGCTGGTCATCGTGGTCAACGACAACGAGCGCTCCTACGCCCCGACCACCGGCGGGATGGCGCAGTACCTCGCCACGCTGCGGGCCGACCGCCGCTACGAGGACGTGCTGCAGTGGGGCAAGCGGCAGCTGCACCGGGCGCCGGTCGTGGGCCGGCCGATGTACGAGACGCTGCACGGGGTCAAGAAGGGGCTGAAGGACATCGTCAGCCCGCAGGGCATGTTCGAGGACCTGGGGCTGAAGTACCTCGGTCCGGTCGACGGCCACGACCAGGCCGCCGTCGAGACCGCGCTGCGGCGGGCCCGCGACTTCGGGGGAGTGGTGCTGGTGCACGTGCTCACCGAGAAGGGGCACGGCTATGACCCGGCGCTGGCCGACGAGGCCGACCGGTTCCACGCCGTCGGCGCGATCAACCCCGAGACCGGGCTGCCGCTGGAGGTCTCCGGCCGGTCCTGGACCGACGAGTTCAGCGACGAGCTGCTGGCGGTAGCGGCGGCGCGCGAGGACGTCGTCGCGATCACCGCGGCGATGCTCATCCCGGTGGGGCTGCGCCCGTTCGCCGAGGCGCACCCGGACCGGGTGTTCGACGTCGGCATCGCCGAGCAGCACGCCGTCACCATGGCCGCCGGCCTCTCGTTCGCCGGGCTGCACCCGGTGGTGGCCGTCTACGCGACGTTCCTCAACCGCGCCTTCGACCAGCTGCTCATGGACTGCGCGCTGCACCGGCAGGGGGTCACCTTCGTGCTGGACCGGGCCGGGGTGACCGGGAGCGACGGCCCCAGCCACAACGGCATGTGGGACATGAGCGTCGTCGGGGTGGTGCCGGGGCTGCGGCTGGCGGCGCCCCGGGACGGTACGCAGGTGCGCCGGGCGCTGCGCGAGGCGGTCGCGGTCGAGGACGCCCCCACCGTGCTGCGGTTCCCCAAGGGCGGGGTCCCCGACCCGGTGGTGGCCGAGGCGAGCGAGGGCGCCCTGGACGTGCTGCGCGGTGCCGAGGTGGCCGAGCCGGACGTGCTGGTGGTCTCGGTGGGCGCGATGGCCCCGGTCGCCCTGGGCGTCGCCGACAAGCTGGCGGCCGAGGGGCACACGGTGCGGGTGGTCGACCCGCGCTGGGTGCTGCCGGTCTCCGCGGACCTGGTCGCCGCGGCCCGCCGCGCGGGCGCGGTGGCGGTCGTGGAGGACAACGTCGTGGGCGGCGGCATCGGCACCGCGCTGGCGCAGGCGGTCGCCGAGTCCCTGGACGCCGGCACCGAGCCGGGCACAGGCACGCTGCCGCCGGTGTGGTCCTACGGGATCCCCAAGGAGTTCCTCGACCACGGTTCCCGCGGCCAGGTGCTGGAGCGGGTCGGGCTCACCCCCGACACCATCGCCACCTCGGTGACCGGCCGGCTGCGCCGGCTGCGCCACTGAGGGCCGGCGCGGGCGGCTACCGGCCGATGACGCCCGCCTCGCGCAGCTGCTCCGCCCACTGCGGCTGCAGCGAGGCGGCGTAGCTGTCGGTGATGTGGGTGCCCTGCCGGTACACCAGCACCTCGCCCAGCACCGGCAGGCAGGTGCCCTCCGGGCAGACCCACGGGTTCAGGTCGACGACCCGCACGCCGTCGACCTGCTCGGCGGCGCCGAGCAGCGCGGGCGTCCCCAGCCCCTCGTTGGCGGTGAAGGCGCACCCGCTCCAGTCCTCCCGGTGGGCGGCCACGCACTCGTAGACCGACTCGGTCCCGCCCGCCAGCTCCGGGGGCGGCGCCGGGTTGTCGGTCACCGCCAGGACCTGCACCCCGGCCTGCTGCAGCCCCCGCCAGCTCTCGGCGTAGCCGCCGGCGTACCGCTCCTGGCCCTCCTCGTCGTCCTCGTCCGGGAGCGAGGAGCGCCCGCCGGAGACGAGCACTGCGTCCACCCGCCCCTCCTCGGCGGTGAGGTGGTCCTGCACCGCGTGGGTCCACTGTCCGCACTCGGGGTACTCGGGGTTCTCGTCCTCGACCAGGTTGAACGTGCACGCCGACTTCAGGTAGGTCTCCAGCCGCCAGCCGTGCTCCTCGGCCAGCTCGGTCAGCGGCGTCATCCACTGCCCCATCTTGGAGTCGCCCGCGACCGCGACCACGGTGTCGGACTCGGGGTCGCCGTAGACGCAGGACAGGTCCGGCTCGGTCGCCGCCTCGTCGGCCTGGCAGCCGTCGTCGTAGTAGGCCGGCACGTCCAGCGTCGCCACGTCGGGGTCGGGGTAGACCGGTCCAGTCGTCGGGGCGGCCGTCGCCGCGACCTGCTGCGGGTCGGCCGGCGTCTCCTCGGTCTGCTGCCCCTGCTCGTCCTGCTCCCCGCCGGGCTGCCCGGTCGGGCCTTCGGTCCCGCCGGGGCCGGGGGTCGCGGTGGTACCCCCGCTCGGCTCCGGCCCGCCGGTGGTCTCGGCGGAGTCGCCGTCGTCCTGCAGCACCTGGGCGCCGCGGGCGTCAGCGGGCCGCTGGTCGGCGGAGGGGATCGTCTGCAGCACCGCCGTCGCGGCGAGCACCGAGGCCGCCATGCCGGTCGCCCCGAGGGTCAGCGCCCGCCAGCTGGGCCCGGTGAAGACCGGCCCGAACCGGACCGGGTCCTCGACCAGGCGCCGGCTGAGGACCGACAGCGTGAAGGTGAGCACCACGACCGTGACCATGGTGAGCGGCCCGCCCCCGCCGAGCCGGTCGGCGAAGACGACCAGCGGCCAGTGCCACAGGTAGATCGCGTAGGACAGCCCGCCGACCCACACCATCGGGCGCACCCCGAGGGCGCGGGCCACCATCGTGTCGCGGTGAGCACAGCCGGCGGCGATGACCAGGAACGAACCCACGACCGGGAGCAGCGCGGCCGACCCCGGCCATGGGGTGCCGGTGTCGACCGCGAACGCGGTCAGCACCAGCAGCCCGGCCCCCGCGGCCGCCAGCATCTCGCAGCTGCGGCGGCCCAGCCGCTCGGCCACCGGGAGCAGGCACGCCAGCAGCGACCCGGCGCCCAGCTCCCACACCCGGGTGGTGGTGACGAAGTAGGCGGTCGCGGGGGAGGCGGCGGTATGCACCACCGACCAGGCCAGCGAGGCCAGCACCAGCACCCCGACCACCACCGTCGCCACCGGCCGCACGGCATGGCCCGGCCCGTCCGGGGCGGGCTCACCGGCAGCGCCGCTACCGCCCCGGCTGCCCCGGCGGCGGACGACGAACCACCCCACGGCCAGCAGCAGCACCGGCACCACCAGGTAGAACTGCTCCTCGACCGACAGCGTCCAGTAGTGCTGCAGGGGCGAGAGCTCGGAGTCCTCGGCCAGGTAGTCCACCGACCGGGCGGCCAGCCCCCAGTTGACGACGTAGACCGCCGAGAGCGTCACGTCGATCGCGAGCTCGCGGTGCTGGACGGTCGGCAGGATGAGGTAACCGGCGGCCAGCGTCGCCAGCAGCACTACCGTGGCGGCGGGCAGCAGCCGGCGGGCGCGCCGGGCATAGAAGCGGGCGAGCCGCACCCGCCCGGTCGCCTCGACCTCCCGGAGCAGGTGGGAGGTGATGAGGAACCCGGAGATGACGAAGAACACGTCCACCCCGGCGAAGCCGCCCGAGAACGCGGAGATCCCCAGGTGGTAGGCGAGCACGAGCAGCACGGCGACGGCGCGCAGCCCCTCGATGTCGGGGCGCAGCGCCTCCTGTCGCCGGTCGCGGCGGGGCCGGGTGTGCCGGGCGGGGGACGGGGTGAACATGCCGGCCTTAGTCTCACACGCGGCGGCTGGGTGCTCCCCGCGAGAGCGCTGGTCAGCGGCTGGGCGCCCGGACCGTAGCGGCCTGCTCGCCGGGGTAGCTGACCCCCACCTGCCGGCGGATCTCGTCCATCGTCGCCATCACCTGCCGGGTCTCCTCCCACGGCAGCAGCGGCGACTCGGTCGCCCCCTGGGCGAGCAGCCGGGCGGCCTCGGCGGCCTCGTACACCAGGCCGTCGGCGCCGCGGAGCGGGCCGCCGTCGGTGCTGAGCACGCCCCCGTCGCGGGTCCGGACCGTCAGCGTGGTCGGCGCGAAGAACGGCCCCGCAAGCTCGGCCCGCGCGAGCGAGCCCGAGACGCTGGCCGTGGTGGGGGTCTGGGCGAACAGGGTGCTGGTCACGACCGCGTCGGCGGTCTCGGTGGACAGCACGGCGCTGACCTGACCGTCGACACCGGTGAAGGCCCTGCGGCCGGTGGCGGTCACCCGCTGCGGCGCGCCCAGCGCGAACGAGGCGAACGAGACCGGGTAGACACCCAGGTCCAGCAGCGCGCCGCCGGCCAGCTCGGGGTCGAACAGCCGGTGCGAGGCCTGCGGGTGGAAGTACTGCCCGTGGTCGGCCAGCACGGTGTGCACCTCACCGAGCGCGCCGTCCGCGAGCAGCTGCCGCAGCACGTCGGTGCCCGGGAGGAACCGGGTCCACATCGCCTCCATCACCAGCAGCCCGGCCGCCTCAGCGGCGGCGGTGACCGCGCGCGCCTCGGCCTCGTTGCGGGTGTACGCCTTCTCCACCAGGACCGGTGTGCCCGCGTGGAGGGCCAGCAGGGCGTGCTCGTGGTGGGCCGAGTGCGGGGTGGCAACGTAGACGATGTCCACGCCCGGGTCCTCGACCAGGGCGAGGTAGCTGCCGTGGGCCCGCTCGATGCCCAGGTCCCGGGCGAACGCCTCGGCCCGGTCGGCGTCGCGGGAGGCCACGGCCACGACCTGCTGCCGGCTGTGGCGCTGCAGTGCGGTGACGAAGGCCCGGGCGATCCCGCCCGGACCCAGCACCCCCCAGCGCAGCGGCGGGGCGTCGGCCGGGTCAGCCACCCGGCTGGTCGGCAGGCTGCTCAGCACGCCGGTGACGCTACCGGACGCCGCCCGGGGGAGGACATGGGAACGGCGAGGGGCAACCCCTCGCCATGTCTAACGTATAGCGCACGGGGGGTCTTGCGGCAAGGCCCCGGTGGTGCCGCAGAATCGCGCTCCTGCCCTGCCACCCGCTGCGGACGGAGCCGACCACGTGAGCCCCCTGACGAGCACCGCGTTCAACCTGCCCGACCACCTCGCCGCCAAGGCGGACCCGGCGCTGATCGCCAGGGACGAGGAGCACTTCGCCGCCCTGGCGGACAGCCTCGAGCAGTCGATCACCGACCTGTCGCAGCGGCTGGACGCTGCCCGCCGGGCCCCCGGCGGCAGCGGCCAGGAGGCGATGGACCGGGACCTGGAGATCCACCGGCTGACCGCCCGGCTGCGGGCGCTGCGTCGCTTCGGCCTGGACCTGTGCCTCGGGCACATGGTCAGCGCGCAGGACGGGGAGCCGGTCTACGTCGGACGGCTCGGACTGACCGACGGCACCGGCCACCGGCTGCTCGTGGACTGGCGCTCGCCGGCGGCCGAGCCGTTCTTCGGGGCGACCCACGCCAACCCGATGGGGCTGGCGAGCCGCCGCCGCTACCGCTGGACCAGCGGGCGCGTCACCGACTACTGGGACGAGGTGTTCACCCCGGAGGGACTGCGCGGGCACGCCGCTCTCGACGAGCAGTCGGCGTTCATCGCCAGCCTGGGGGAGCGCCGGTCGGGTCGGATGCGCGACGTGCTCGGCACCATCCAGGCCGACCAGGACGCCATCATCCGCGCGGGCTCCCGGGGCACCCTGGTCGTCGACGGCGGTCCCGGGACGGGGAAGACGGTGGTGGCGCTGCACCGGGCGGCCTACCTCCTCTACTCCGACCCCCGCCTCGGGCACCGGCGGGGCGGGGTGCTGTTCGTCGGCCCGCACCGGCCCTACCTGGCCTACGTCGCCGACGTGCTCCCCAGCCTCGGGGAGGAGGGGGTGCAGACCTGCACCGTGCGCGACCTCGTCCCCGAGGGGGCCGGTGCCGGGGTCGAGACCGACCCGGACGTCGCCGCCGTGAAGTCGGCTGCGGGCATGGTGGCGGCGATCGAGCGGGCCGTGAGGCTCTACGAGGAGCCGCCGACCGAGGGCATGGTCGTCGAGACGCCCTGGTCCGACATCTGGCTCGGCGCCGAGGAGTGGACCGAGGCGTTCCAGGCGCCGGACCCGGGCACACCGCACAACGAGGCGCGCGACCAGGTCTGGGAGGAGCTGCTGGCGATCCTGGTGGACAGGCACGGCGACGACGACATCCCACCGGAGTCGCTCCGCCGGTCACTGCGGCGGAACGCAGAGCTGGCCGCGGCCGTCAACCGGGCGTGGCCGCTGCTGGACTACACCGACCTCGTCGGTGACCTGTGGTCGGTGCCCGCCTACCTGCGGATGTGCGCTCCGTGGCTCAAGGCCGACGAGGTCCGCATGCTGCAGCGGCGGGACGCCCAGGCCTGGACGGTGTCCGACCTGCCGCTGCTGGACGCGGCACGGCAGCGGCTCGGTGACCCGGAGGCCTCCGCGCGCCGGCGGCGGCAGCAGGCCGCCGCCGCGGCCGAGCGCGAGCACCGGGACCGGGTCGTTGACGACCTGGTCGCGGCGGATGACTCCGACCTGCTGGTGATGTCGATGCTGCGCGGCCAGGACCTGCAGGACACCCTGGTCGACGAGGCCGCGGTGCCCGGCCCGGATGCCGACCTGCTCGCCGGACCGTTCGCGCACGTCGTCGTGGACGAGGCCCAGGAGCTGACCGACGCCGAGTGGCAGATGCTGCTGCTGCGCTGCCCGTCGCGCAGCTTCACCGTGGTCGGGGACCGCGCGCAGGCCCGGCACGGGTTCACGGAGTCGTGGCAGGAACGGCTGGCACGGATCGGCCTGGACCACCTCGCGCTCGCTTCGCTGAGCATCAACTACCGGACACCACGGGAGGTGATGGCCGAAGCCGAGCCGGTGATCCGGGCCGTGCTCCCCGACGCGAACGTGCCGACCTCGGTCCGCAGCAGCGGCGCCCCCGTCCTGCACCGGGCCACCTCACAGCTGCGCACGATCCTCGACACCTGGCTCAGCACCAACCCCGACGGGACCGCCTGCGTCATCGGCGCCGGCGAGAGCACCGATGACAGGGTGCCCGGGCACCCACGCGTCCGGTCGCTGACCCCCGAGCTGGCCAAGGGCCTCGAGTTCGACCTGGTCGTCCTCGTCGACCCGGAGTCGTTCGGCGAGGACGTGAGGGGAGCGGTCGATCGCTACGTCGCGATGACGCGGGCGACCCAGCAGCTCGTCATTCTCGGCTAGAGGCGCAGGCATCGGACTGGTGGCAGCGCTGCCCGTCGGCGACCGTGCTGCTAGCTGAGGCCCAGCCGGGCCCGCACCTCAGCGGTGTCCTCGTGGACATGCCACTCCGCGACCTTCCCGCCCCGGACGACGGCCGTCCAGATGGCGGGCCCGTCCAGCGCAGGCTCCGCGCTGCACACCGAGTACCCGCGCACGACCACCGACTCGCTGCGCGTCTCGGCCATGGTGAACACGTTGCGGTAGCCCGGGAACGCGGCGAAGAACCCGGACCAGGTCTGCGCACACGCCTGCCGGCCGCGCCACGCCGTCCCGGCGCTGTCGATGAAGGCGTGGTCGGCGGTCATGAGCTGCGCGAGCCCGTCGGCGTCCCCCGCGGTGATGCAGTCGTTGAACTGTTGGACCACATGCCAGGGATCGTGCGGCTGCATCACCAGTGGCTCCGTTCGGATTCGCAGCGCCCGGAGCGGCGGCTACTCGGCGAGCAGGTCGGCGTACCGCTGCAGGTAGAGCGGCCAGCCCTGGTCCGCAGCGATCCCGTCCCGCTCGGACTCCCAGCCCGCACCGTGCCGGTCCAGGTGCCGGTGCTCCAGGACCACCCGCGTGGAGTGCGCCCCGTCGGCGATGAACCGCACCTCCACCTCGCTGGTTCGGTCGGGGTCTGTCTCGAGCTGCCACCGGGGACTGATGTCCCAGCTGAACACGACCCGTGCAGGTGGCTCGAACGCCAGCACCCGGGCCCAGCGGCACTCGGACCCGTCCTGGCCGCGGTCGTAGATGGCGCCTCCGACGCGCGGTTCGAAGACCGTCTCGACGATCGGTACGTCGAGCAGGTTGTGCTCGCGCGGCTTGATGAGGTCGAACTGCTCGGTGAACACGGCGAACGCGCGCTCGGGGGGCGCGTCGACCACGATCTCCCGGCGTACCGATGTCTCGGTGGATGCGACGGTCATGGCTGGGTCTCCTGTTCTGCCAGTTCCTTGAGGTTTGCCAGTGCCCCGCCCCAGTAGGAGTCGAGGTCGTTGCGCAGCGTCCGCAGACCGTCAGGGTTCACCTGGTGGATCCGGCGGGTGCCCACCGCCCGCACCGTGACCAGGTTGGCCTCCCGGAGGGCACGAAGGTGCTGGGAGACGGCCGGCCGGCTGATCGGGAGCAGCTCGGCGAGCTCGGTGACTGATCGTGGGCGCTCGGCGATGCGCTCGAAGATTTGGCGCCGGCTCGGGTCGCCGAGAGCGGTCCAGGGATCCAGCGCGTAAGTGGACACGAACCGTAAGTTACCACTTACGGATATAGGTGGCTAGGCCCCGTCGCCGCACGGCGCGCTGACGACGCGCCGCCGGTCGCGATCGCGAAGAAGGCCACCCGGCGCTGACGCGCCGATGGGTCGAGGAGCGGTCAGGTCGCCTTGGGGATCATGATCCACAGCACGATGTAGACGAGCTCGCCGACTCCGAACAGCCCGAAGAGGATGAAACCGAGCCGGACCAGGATCTTCGGCAGACCGAAGCGCGCCGCGAGCGCCGCGCAGACGCCTGCGATGACCTTGCCGCTACGAGGGCGGACCAACGCCGTGGACATGGTGGGAACCTTTCGTTGGTGTGACGCCAGTCTGCCACCTGGCCCGCAGGCCGACACCTCGGAGAACACCGATGGCTGCCGAGGAGCCCGGGTCCCGTCGTCCCTAGCCGCCGAACGACTCCGCCGCGAACCGTCCCCAAGCCACGAACCCGGCCATGGCGAAGAAGACCAGCCACCACGGCGAAACGCCACTCTCGGCGCACGATGCGCACGATGCGCACGATGCGCACGGTCGTCGCGCCGGTCATCAGCAGCACGATGCCGAGGGCGGCCATCGGCACCAGCACCGGGGCGATGTCCAGCATGGCGGGCAGCGTCAGTCCCGCCGCTGCCAGCACCGTGACGGCGCCGATCCTCTTGATGAAGCCAGGGCTAAACTCGTCGACGTAGCGCTGGCCGGCACCGACTGCGCGGAACCGGGGCTTGGACAGGGCCAGCATCGTCAGGCCGCCGCCCAGGCAGCCGACGGCAAGCAGGCTGGCCACGATCCACAGTGCGATGTTCATCTGCGCTCTTTTCTCCGGCACCCGTTCGGTGCTGTCCGACCCGGTGACGAGGTGGGGGGAGCGGACGTGACATGGCGGGCCCAGAGCGGTGGCGATGTCACAGCCCGGACCGCTGTGTCGTCCCACGGACGTGCCACAGCAGAGTCCACCGTGACGAGGGGAGACGCGATGACGGGGACCCAGGAGTTCGAGGAGCTACGACCACTGCTGTTCTCGATCGCCTACCGGATCCTGGGCAGTGTCAGCGAAGCCGAGGACGCGGTGCAGGAAGCCTGGCTGCGCTACGCGAGCGCCCGCACCGAGCCGGAGTCGCTCAAGTCCTACCTCTCCACGGTGGTCACCCGCATCTCGATCGACGTGCTGCGCTCGGCCCGAGCGCGGCGGGAGACCTACACCGGGGCGTGGTTGCCCGAACCGCTGCTGACCGACCCGCTGGTCGCCCACCCCTACCAGGATCCCGAGCATGCCGCCGAGCTGGCCGACTCGGCGTCGATGGCGGCGCTGCTCCTGCTGGAACGGCTCAGCCCGCTGGAGCGTGCGGTGTTCGTGCTCCGCGAGGTGTTCACGTTCGGGTTCGACGACGTCGCCGCGGCGGTGGGCCGGTCCGAGGCCGCCTGCCGCCAGCTGGCCTCCCGCGCCCGTCGCCACATGCAGGAGGGGCGGCCACGCTTCGAGGCCGACCGGCGCAAGCGGATGGAGCTCGCGGACCGGTTCTTCGATGCGCTCCGTGATGGCGACGTCGAGCGGCTGCAGGGACTCCTCGCGGCCGACGTGGAGACGGTCAACGACAGTGGCGGCAAGGCGGGCGGACAAGGCGGCTGGTTCGGTGCCGCCAAGGCAGCCCGCATCCTGGTCGCCGCGGTGCCACCGCTGCTGGCCATCGGGGCGAGGCTGGAGCCGCGGGAGATCAACGGCCACCCGGGTGCGGTCCTGCGCGACCCCGAAGGGAACGTGATCGGCACCTGGACCCTGGAGATCCTCGACGGGCAGATCCAGACCATCCGCTCGGTGACCAACCCGGACAAGCTCGGCCACCTGGGGACCGTCGGTGACCTCCGGGCTGTCGTGCGGCAGCGTCACCGAGGCAGCCAGCGGCCGAGCTGACCGCTCCCAGCGGTCACAGCCCCCCTGCCGTTGCCAGGTCAGCAACATAGTTTGTCAGGCCGTGGTCGCGTTTTCATGCTGCGGTCATGGATCTGCACGAGCGGCACGACGTGGGCCCGGCCCGCGTCGCGGCGCAGCGACGAGGAGTGGCCTGATGGGTGGACACGGGCACCAGCACAGCGACGCGGACGCCGCTGCCATGTTCGAGGCGGCGAGCTGGGAGGAGCGGTACGACAGCGAGGAGACGATGTGGAGTGGGCGGCCCAACCCGCAGCTGGTCGCCGAGACGTCCCGGCTGACACCAGGCACCGCGCTCGACGTCGGCTGCGGTGAGGGAGGGGACGTGGTCTGGCTGGCCCGGCAGGGCTGGCGGGTCACCGGCGCCGACTTCTCCGCCAACGGTCTGTTCCGCGCCGCCAGGCATGCCCAGGAGGCCGGCGTGGCCGACCGCACCCACTGGTGGCAGGTGGACGCCCGCAGCTTCGCGGCCGAAGGCCGGTCCTACGACCTGGTGACCAGCCACTACCTGCATCCACCGGACGGCGGGATGGTCGAGGTGACGTCCCGGCTCTGCGAGGCCGTCGCCCCCGGCGGGCACCTGCTGGTGGTGGGCCACGCCCCCGCCGAGGTGTTCACCCAGCTGTCGGCCAGCCACCGGGCAGCGATGTTCCACGCAGCCGACCTGCTGCCTGGCCTCCCTGACGGCTTCGAGCCACTGGTGGTCGAGCAGCGGCCTCGGACGGTGACCCGTGACGGCGTGACGGTCGACGTCCACGACGCGACGTTGTTCGCCAGGCGCACGACCTAGCGCGCGCCGTCGCCCCCTGCTCCTCAGAGCGCCTCGGAGCGGCGGGCGCGGTGGGAGTCGATGACGCCGGTGTCGAAACCGGCCAGGTGCAGCCCGCCGGCGAACCGGGCGTGCTCGATCTTGATGCAGCGGTCCATGACCAGGGACAGCCCGGCGGCCTCGGCGTCCCGTGCGACCCCCTCGTGCCACAAGCCGAGCTGCAGCCACAGCGTCCCGGCGCCGACGGCGACCGCGTCGTCGAGCACGCTCGGGAGGTCCTCGTGCCGGCGGAACGCGACCACGACGTCCGGGGTCTCCGGCAGGTCGGCCAGCCGGTCGTACACCGGCTGCCCCAGCACCTCATCGATGCGCGGGTTGACCAGGTACACCGTGTAGCTGCTGCTGGAGAGCAGGTAGGTCGCCACGAAGTAGCTGGCCCGCGCCGGGTTGTCGGAGGCGCCGACGAGGGCGACCGACCTCGCCCGGCGCAGGATGGCCAGCCGCTGCTGCGGCGAGGGCCCCTGCCAGGTGCGCCCCGCGGGCGTGGTGCGCTCGCTCATCGTGCTCAGCTCCCGGTTCGTTCGGTGCCCGTTGCCGCGGTGAGGGCCTGGTCGAGGTCCCACAGGATGTCGTCGACGTCCTCCAGCCCGACCGAGATCCGGACCAGGTCGGGCGCCACCCCGGCGGCCTGCAGCTGCGCGGCCGTCAGCTGCTGGTGGGTGGTCGAGGCGGGGTGGATGACGAGGGTGCGGCTGTCACCGACGTTGGCCAGGTGGCTGGCCAGCCGGACGGCGCCGATGAACCGCTCGCCGACCTCGCGGGCGCCACGCTCGGCGGTCTCCGCGACCCCGAACGCGAACACCGCACCGGGCCCGGCAGGCAGGTACTGCGCGGCCCGCTCATGGTGCGGGTGGGAGGGCAGCCCCGCCCAGGTGACGTACCGCACCCGTGGGTCGGCCGCCAGCCACTGCGCCACCTCGCGCGCGGCGGCGACATGGGCGTCCATCCGCTGCGGCAGCGTCTCGATGCCCTGCAGCAGCTGGAAGGCCGAGGTGGCCGACAGCGCGGGGCCGATGTCCCGCAGCTGCTCCGACCGCAGCTTCATGAGGAAGCCGTACTCGGCGAAGTTCGCCCACCAGGAGATGCCCCCGTAGGAGCCGACCGGCTCGGTCATGCTCGGGAAGTTGCCGTTGTCCCAGGGGAACCGGCCGGACTCCACCACCACCCCACCGAGGGTGGTGCCGTGGCCGCCGAGGAACTTGGTGAGCGAGTGCAGCACGATGTCGGCGCCGTGCTCGATCGGGCGCACCAGGTAGGGCGTGGCCAGGGTCGCGTCGACGATGAGCGGCACGCCGTGGGCGTGGGCGACCTCGGCCAGCCCCGCCAGGTCGGCGATCTCACCGGAGGGGTTGCCGATCATCTCGGTGTAGACGGCCCGGGTGCGGGGGGTGATCGCCGCGGCGTAGTCGGCCGGGTCGGTGCCGGAGACGAAGGTCGTCTCCACGCCGAACCGACGCAGCGTCACGTCCAGCTGGGTGACCGTCCCGCCGTAGAGGGAGGCCGCCGCGACGACGTGGTCACCGGAGCCGCAGAGCGCGGCGAAGGTGACGAACTCGGCGGCCATGCCCGAGGCGGTGGCCACGGCACCGATGCCGCCCTCCAGGGAGGCCATCCGCTCCTCCAGGGCGGCGACGGTGGGGTTGCCGATGCGGGAGTAGATGTTGCCGAACTTCTGCAGCGCGAACAGGCTCGCCGCGTCCTGGGTGTCCTCGAAGACGAAGCTGGTGCTCTGGTAGACGGGCACCGCACGGGCGCCGGTCGTCGCGTCCGGCGCGCCGCCGGCGTGCAGCGCCCGGGTGCGGAACCCGAACTCCCGGTCCGGGGACGTGCCCGTCATCCTCGATCCACCTCTTCACCGTCCGACTGCCTCCGCAGGCACTCTATGCGCTGGGTAGGTTGGAGCCGTGGATACCCAGGCCGTGCTCGAGCTGATGCAGGAGGTCGCGGCCGGGGTCATCAACCCGCGGTTCCGCTCGCTCGACGAGGCGGACGTGACCGAGAAGAAGCCCGGGGACCTGGTGACGGTCGCCGACCACGAGGCCGAGGAGTGGCTGACCCGAGAACTGTCCCGCGCCTACCCCGGGGCGGTCGTGCTGGGCGAGGAGGAGTTCGAGCGCGACCCGGGGCTCATCGACCGGTTCGCGCAGGCCGAGCACGCCTTCACCGTCGACCCGGTCGACGGCACCAAGAACTTCGTCCGCGGCTCGCCCGACCACGCGGTGATGGTCGCCGAGGTGCGGCTGGGGGTCACCGTGCGCGGCTGGATCTGGCAGCCGCAGCACCAGCTCGGCTACGTCGCCGAGCAGGGCGCCGGCGCCTACCGCAACGGTGAGCGGTTGCGGCGCGCCCCGGCCGCGGAGGACGTCGACCGGCTGCGCGGGGTCACCGCGACCCGCTCCCGGGTGGGCCACCGCTACGGGCCGCTGCGGCCGCTGGGGCTGAGCTGGGTCTGCTGCGGGGTGGACTACCCGCGGCTGGTGGAGGAGCGGGCCGACTTCGTGCTCTACGGCAGCGTGCGGCCCTGGGACCACGCCCCGGGGTCACTGCTGGTCACCGAGGCCGGCGGCTACTCCGCGCCGCTGGCCGGCCCGGCCTACCGTCCCGGCAGCCGCCCGGGGGACCTGCTGGTCGCCGCGGACCCGCGGACCCACCAGCGGGTCGCCCCGCACCTGCGCCAGCAGCAGTAGCCGCCGGCGACGCCCGGCTCAGCGCGGAGCCGTGGGCCCGTCGCCGGGGTCCCGTCCGTGCTCGTCGTGCCGGTGCAGCGCCTCCCGGACCGCGAGCTCCCGGGCCAGCGTGGTGACGTGCTGCTCCATGGTCCGCATCCGGCGGTAGGAGGAGGCCACGTAGCCGAAGAAGGCGATGGTCAGCGCGTACAGCAGCAGGTCGGCTCCGCGCCCGACGCCGACCAGCTGCGCCGTCTGGGTGAGCAGCCGTGGGAAGAGCACGGCCGCGACCGCGAGCAGCACGAAGCCGATCAGCAGCAGCCGCCGGATCGCCTGGTGCCGCACCCCGGCCGTGGACCGGGTGAGCATGATGGTGACCAGGATGATCCCGGCCAGCAGCAGGACCTTGATGACGGGCTGGTCGAGCACGGCGGGTCCTCACTTCCAGAGGGTGTCGATGAGGATGTTGACCGAGTTGATGAGGGACTGGCCCTTGCCGCGGGAGTAGTCGGTGTAGAGCACGTGCACCGGGTGCTCGGCCCACGGCAGCCCGGTGCGGCCCAGCTGCAGCACGATCTCGGTGGCGTGGGCCATCCGGTCCTGCTTGAGGTCCAGCCGGCTGGCCGCGTCGCGCCGCAGCACCCGCAGCCCGTTGTGGGCGTCGGAGAGCCGCAGCCCGGTCTGCTGGTTGGTCAGCCAGACCGCCCCCCGCAGCACCAGCCGACGCAGCGTCCCCGGGTCGGTGCGGTCGTCGAGGAAGCGCGAGCCGAAGACGATCGCCAGGTCCTCCTCCCGGGCCCGCCGCACCATGTCCTCGGCGTCCTCGACCCGGTGCTGCCCGTCGGCGTCGAAGGTCACCACGAACGGGGCGTCCGTGGCCTCCAGCACGTACCGGATCCCGGTCTGCAGCGCCGCCCCCTGGCCGAGGTTGAACGGGTGCTGCACCACCACCGCGCCGGCCTCGCGGGCCAGCCGCGCCGAGTCGTCCTGGGAGGCGTCGTCGACGCACACCACGTGCGGGAACCGCTCCCGCGCGGTGGCGAGCACCTCGGCGATCACCGGACCCTCGTTGAACAGCGGGATCACCAGCCAGGCGTCCTCGACTGGTGGCGATAGGGTCATGGCGGCATTGTGGCAGCAGCGGCACCCCGGCAGCCGCCGGCACAGGAACGGAGGAGCGATGGCCACCCGCATCGTCGACAGCGCCGATGTCTCCGCGGAGGCCACGATCGGCGAGGACAGCATGGTGTGGCACCTGGCGCAGGTCCGGGAGGGGGCCGTGCTGGGCCGCGGCTGCATCGTGGGGCGCGGTGCCTACATCGGCACCGGCGTCGAGCTCGGCGACCACTGCAAGGTCCAGAACTACGCGCTGGTCTACGAGCCGGCCAGGCTGGACCGGGGCGTGTTCATCGGGCCGGCCGCGGTGCTCACCAACGACACCTTCCCGCGCGCCATCAACCCCGACGGCTCCCGCAAGAGCGGTGAGGACTGGGAGGCCGTCGGCGTGACCATCGGTGAGGGCGCCTCCATCGGGGCCCGTGCCGTCTGCGTCGCGCCGGTCTCGGTCGGCGCCTGGGCGATGGTCGCCGCCGGCGCCGTCGTCGCCAAGGACGTCCCCGAGCACGCCCTCGTCGTCGGGGTGCCCGCCCGCCAGGTCGGCTGGGTCGGCCACGCCGGCCACCCGCTGGAGCAGCAGGGCGACGGCACCTGGCGGTGCCCGCACACCGGTGACAGCTACGAGCAGCACGGCGAGACCCTCAGGAGGGCGCAGGCATGACGGAGCGGGCGATGATCCCGGCGGCCAAGCCGGTGATCGGCGAGGAGGAGCGGGCCGCGGTGGACGCGGTGCTGGCCTCGGGGATGGTGGCGCAGGGACCGCAGGTGGCGGCGTTCGAGGAGGAGTTCTCGGCGGCGCTAGTGGCGGGCCGGGAGTGCGTGGCCGTGAACTCGGGGACCTCGGGGCTGCACCTGGGGCTGATCGCGGCCGGGATCGGCCCGGGGGACGAGGTGGTGGTGCCCTCGTTCACGTTCGCGGCGACCGCGAACGCGGTGGCGCTGACGGGGGCGCGGCCGGTGTTCGCCGACATCGAGGAGGACACCTTCTGCCTGGATCCGGCGTCGGTGGCGCAGGTGGTCGGTGATGCCACGGCGGCGGTGATGCCGGTGCACCTGTACGGCCACCCGGCGGAGATGACGGGGCTGGCGCGGCTGGCCGAGGAGCACGGGCTGCAGCTGTTCGAGGACGCCGCGCAGGCGCACGGGGCCAGCTACGGGGACCGGCCGGTGGGCTCGTTCGGGTCGTTCGCGATGTTCAGCCTGTACCCGACGAAGAACATGACCTCCGGTGAGGGCGGGATGGTGGCCTGCGCCGACGGCGAGCTGGCGCGGGGCGTGCGGTTGCTGCGCAACCAGGGGATGGAGGCCCAGTACGCCAACGAGGTGGTCGGGCTGAACAACCGGATGACCGACATCCACGCCGCGATCGGGCGGGTGCAGCTGGCCAAGCTGGCGGGCTGGACGGCGCAGCGGCAGGCCAACGCGGCCTGGCTGGACGAGCACCTGGCCGGGGTGGCCGGCGTGGTGACCCCGCCGGTGCGGGCGGGGTGCGAGCACGTATACCACCAGTACACGGTGCGGGTCTCGGGGGCGAGCGCGGCCGAGCGGGACCGGCTGGTGGCCGCGCTGCGGGAGGAGCACAAGGTCGGCTGCGGGGTGTACTACCCGACGCCGTGCCACGAGCTGGTGTCGCTGGCACGGTTCGCCCCGGCGGGGGAGCTGCCGGTGACGGCGCGGGCGGCCGCGGAGGTGGTCTCGCTGCCGGTGCACCCCTCGCTGAGCGAGGCGGACCTGGAGCGGGTGGCGGCCGGGGTGGCCGCGGTGATGGGGGCGGGCGCGTGATGGCCGGCCAGCAGGAGCAGCGGGGTCCGGTGCGGGCGCGGGCGGGGCAGGTGCTGCCGGAGGGCCGGCCGGTGCGGATGGGTCTGATCGGGCTGGGGTCGATGGGGCGTCACCACGCGCGGGTGATCCGTGAGGTGGAGGGGATGGAGCTGGTGGCGGTGGCCGACCAGTACGGGGACCGGCACGGCGTGGCCGAGGGGCTGGAGGTGCTGCCGGATGTGCAGGCGCTGATCGCGGCGGGCATCGACGCGGCGATGGTGGCGGTGCCGACCTACCTGCACGAGGAGGTGGCGCTGGCGTTGGCCGAGGCGGGGGTGCACGCGATGGTGGAGAAGCCGATCGCGGCCACGGCCGAGTCCGGGCGGCGGGTGGCGGCGGCGTTCGGGGACGCCGGGCTGGTGGGGTGCGTGGGGTATGTGGAGCGGTGCAACCCGGCGCTGCTGGAGATGCGGCGCCGGATCGAGGCCGGGGAGCTGGGGGAGGTGTACCAGATCACCACCGAGCGGCAGGGCCCCTACCCGGCGCGGATCGCCGACGTGGGCGTGGTCAAGGACCTGGCCACCCACGATGTGGACCTGGCCTCCTGGATCGCGCAGTCGCCGTACGCGCAGGTGTCGGCGCAGGTCACCCACCGCTCGGGCCGTGAGCACGAGGACATGGTGGTCGCGGTCGGGCGGCTGGAGCGCGGGATCATCGTCAACCACGTGGTGAACTGGCTGTCACCGATGAAGCGCCGCCAGACGGTGGCGACGGGGGAGAAGGGTGCCTTCATCGCCGACACCCTCTCCGGTGACCTGACCTTCATCGCCAACGGTGACGTGGCCAGCGACTGGACCGGGGTGGCGGTGTTCCGTGGTGTCTCCGAGGGCGACTCCATCCGGTACGCCATCGCCAAGCGCGAGCCGCTGCGGGTGGAGCAGGAGAACTTCCGCGACCGGCTCTGGGGCCGGCCCTCGGAGGCAGTGTCCATGGCCGAGGGCGTGCACGCCCTCACCGTCGTCGAGGCCCTCCTGGAGTCCGCCGCGCACGGGCGCACCCTCGCCCTGTGACGCGGGTCCTGCTCGTCTCGCGGGTGTTCGCGCCCGAGAGTGCCGCCGCGGCGTTCCGGCTGCGGGCGCTGGTCGACGCGCTGGCCGAGGCGGGCGCCGAGGTGGAGGTGCTCACCGCGCAGGCACCGCCGGCCCTGCGCGGCACCCCGCAGGAGCGAGAGGCGGACCGGGGCGCGCGGGTGCGGCGCTGGCCGGTGCTGCGGGACGCCAGCGGCTACGTGCGCGGCTACCTGCCCTACCTCAGCTTCGACGTACCGCTGCCGCTGCGGCTGCTGGTCGCCCGGCGCCCCGACGTGGCGGTCGTGGAGCCCCCGCCCACCACCGGTGCCGTGCTGCGGACCGTGCTCGCGCTGCGGGCGCTGGCAGGGCGGCGGGTGCGCTACGTGTACTACGCCGCCGACGTGTGGTCCGACGCGACCGCCGCCATGGCGGAGGCGCCGGCACCGGTCGTGGCGATCCTGCGGGGGCTGGAGCGCTACGCCCTGCGCGGGGCGGCCAGCGTGGTCGCCGTGTCACCGGGCGTGGCCGACCGGGTGGCTGACCTCATCGGCGAGAACAGGCATACTCCTGGGGTCTGCGTGGTCCCCAACGGCGTGGACACGCAGACGTTCACCCCGGAGCCGGCCCGCCCGGCCGAGGGCGAGCAGGCCGGGGCCGCGGACCTCCCGCCGGGCCCGTTCCTGGTCTACGCGGGCACCGCCTCGGAGTGGCAGGGCGCGGAGGTCTTCGCCCAGGCGATGGCCCGGGTCCTGGAGCAGGTGCCGGACGCCCGGCTGGTCTACCTGGGGCAGGGCAGCTCCTGGCCGGCGCTGCAACGCCTCGGTGAGCAGCTCCCGCCGGGAGCGGTTGAGCTGCGCCCGCTCGCGCCGGCGCGGGTGGCCGCTCGCTGGCAGCGCGCGGCCCGGGCCGCCCTGGTCAGCGTCCGCCCCGGCGCCGGCTACGACTTCGCCTACCCCACCAAGGTGCTGGCCGCGCTCAGCTGCGGCACCCCGGTCGTGTATGCGGGACCGGGACCGGCCGCGCAGGACATCCGCGAGCACGACCTCGGCGAGGCCGTCGAGCACTCCGTCGAGGCGGTCGCGGCGGCCATGGTCCGCGCGCTCCGGGCCGAGCCGTCGGAGGGGGAACGGCAGCGGCGGGCGGAGTGGGTCCGGCGCCACCGGTCGCTGGCGGCGGCGGGCCGCCGGGCGGCACGGGTCGTGCTGGACGCCGCTCGGTGA
>NZ_WIQI01000160.1 GCF_009602535.1 Ornithinicoccus halotolerans
ACCGGTCGTGATGGTCAACTGGGAGTTCTTCGACAACCAGACCCCCGAGACCACCAAGGAGCTGGTCGACCGGCTCCTCCCCCGCCCGCGCCTCGCCGGCGGCCTGCTCGTCCGCACGGGGTGGGTGGTCGGGCAGCCGCAACCCGTCCAGCGGCAGCCGGCCCTCGCCGGTCACACCGCGGCGCGCAGCGCCTCGACCCGGTCGGTGCGCTCCCAGGTGAAGCCCTTCAGCGCGGGGTCGCCGGTGCGTCCGAAGTGCCCGTAGGCCGCGGTCTGCTGGTAGATCGGCCGCAGCAGGTCCAGCTCGTCCACCAGCGCAGCCGGCCGCAGGTCGAACACCTCGTGGATGGCCCGCTCGATGCGGTCCTCCGGGACGGTCTCGGTGCCGAAGGTCTCCACGTAGAGGCCCACCGGCACGGCGGCGCCGATGGCGTAGGCGACCTGGATCTCGCACCGGCGGGCGAGCCCGGCGGCGACCACGTTCTTGGCGACCCAGCGCATGGCGTAGGCGGCCGAGCGGTCGACCTTGGAGGGGTCCTTGCCGGAGAACGCGCCGCCCCCGTGGCGGGCCATGCCGCCGTAGGTGTCGACGATGACCTTGCGGCCGGTGAGGCCCGCGTCCCCCATCGGGCCGCCGATCGTGAACCGCCCGGTGGGGTTCACCAGCACCCGGTAGTCGCTGGTGTCCAGCTCGACGCCGTCGTCGCGGGCCTGGTCCAGCACCGGGGTGATCACCCGGGCGACCAGGTCCGGCTCCAGCTGTGAGCTCAGCGAGATGTCCTCGCGGTGCTGGGTGGAGACCACGACGGTGTCCACGCGCACCGCCCGGTCGCCGTCGTAGCCGATGGTGACCTGGGTCTTGCCGTCGGGCCGCAGGTAGTCCAGCTCGCCGTGCTTGCGGGCGTAGCTGAGCTGCTGCGCCAGCCGGTGCGCCAGGTAGATCGGCAGCGGCATCAGCTCCGGGGTGTCGTCGCAGGCGTACCCGAACATCAGCCCCTGGTCACCGGCCCCCTGCGCGGCGCGGGCATCTTCGACCGTCCCATCGGGGTGGCGGCTCTCGTAGGAGCTGTCGACGCCCATCGCGATGTCGGCTGACTGTCCCCCGATCGACACCTCCACGCCACAGGTCCGGCCGTCGAAGCCCTTGAGGGAGTTGTCGTAGCCGATCTCCAGGATCGTGTCGCGCACGATGGTCGGGATGTCGGCGTAGCCGCTGGTGCGCACCTCGCCCGCGACGTGCACCAGCCCGGTGGTGACCATGGTCTCCACCGCCACCCGGGAGCTGGTGTCCTGTCGCAGCAGCTCGTCGAGGATGCCGTCACTGATCTGGTCGCAGATCTTGTCCGGGTGCCCCTCGGTCACGGACTCGGAGGTGAACAGGCGCGTCACGGGCGGCTCCTTCTGGCGCAGCGGCTGCTGACTGACCGGCTGGAGTCTACTGGCCGCCGCCGACAGGCCCGCCGCGCAGGGCGAGCAGTGAGACGACCTCGTCCCAGACCGCCTCGGCCACCGCGGCCTTGGCGGCCGGGCCCACGGTGCGCGGCTCCGACCGGTCTGGGCGAAGCAGGTGCACGGTGCTGCGGTCCTGCCCGAACGTGACGCCCGGGCCGACCTCGTTGGCGACCAGCAGGTCACAGCCCTTGCGCTCGAGCTTGGCCCGGGCGTGGGCGAGCACGTCGCCGGTGTCGTCGCCGGTCTCGGCGGCGAACCCCACCACCACCGGCCGGCGCCCCTCGCCCCGGGCGCGCACCAGCCCGGCGAGGACGTCGGGGTTGCGCGCCAGCGCCACGGTGGGGGCCTGCTCCTCCTCCCCCGCGGCGTGCGACTTCTTGATCTTGGCCGGCTGGTACTCGCGCGGCCGGAAGTCCGCGACGGCGGCGGCCATCACGACCGCGTCGGCGTCGGTGGCCGCGGCCTCGACCTCCCGCTGCAGCTCCAGCGCGGTCTCGACGGGACGCAGCTCCGCGCCCGCCGGCGCGGGCAGGTCGACGTTGGCCGCCACGAGCGTCACCCGGGCGCCGCGGCGGGCGGCGACCTCGGCGAGGGCGTAGCCCTGCTTGCCCGAGGAGCGGTTGCCCAGGAACCGGACCGGGTCCAGCGGCTCCCTGGTGCCGCCGGCGCTGACGACGACGTGGCGCCCGGCCAGGTCTGGCTGCGGGCCGGCCCCCGGCGCCTCGGCCAGCCGGGGCAGCAGACCACGGGCGGCGGCGTAGATCTCCTCCGGCTCGGGCAGCCGGCCCGGCCCGGTGTCGACACCGGTGAGCCGCCCGGACGCCGGCTCGAGGACGTGCACGCCCCGCTCCCGCAGCAGCCGGACGTTGGCGCTCGTCGCCGGGTGGGTCCACATCTCGGTGTGCATGGCCGGAGCCAGCAGCACCGGGCACCGCGCGGTCAGCAGGGTGTTGGTCAGCAGGTCGTCGGCCAGCCCGTGGGCGGCGCGCGCGAGCAGGTCAGCGGTGGCGGGCGCCACCAGCACCAGCTCTGCCTGCTGGCCGAGCCGGACATGCGGCACCTCGTGCACGCGCGACCAGACGTCGGTGGCGACCGGCCGCCCGGACAGCGCCGCCCAGGTCGGTTCCCCCACGAACCGCAGCGCCGCCTCGGTGGGGACGACCGTGACCTCGTGGCCGTCCTCGGTCAACCGCCGCAGCAGCAGGCAGGCCTTGTAGGCCGCGATGCCGCCCGCGACCCCGAGGACCACCCGCATGCCGGGGTCAGCCCTCGGGCTGGGAGGTGTGCAGCTTGTCGTCGTTGATCTCGCGCAGCGCCACGGACAGCGCCTTGTCGGTCACGTCCGACTCCACGAGCGGGCCGACGTACTCCAGCAGGCCCTCGGACAGCTGGGAGTAGTAGGCGTTGATCTGCCGCGCCCGCTTGGCGGCGTAGATGACGAGGGCGTACTTGGAGTCCGCCTTCTCCAGGAGCGAGTCGATGGGCGGGTTGGTGATGCCCTCGGGCTTGGCGGTGGTGCCGATCACGTGGAAGGTGTCCTTACCGGTCGGTGGAAGTGCGGTGGTCAACCAACAATGATACGAGTTCCTCGCCGGCGCGGGCCACCCGGTCGTTGACGATGGTCACGTCGAACTCCGAGGCAGCGTCCAGCTCGGTGCGGGCGGTGGCCAGCCGCACCGTCCGCTCCTCCTCGCTCTCGGTGCCCCGGCCGGTGAGCCGCTCGACCAGGTCCTCCCAGGACGGGGGGGCGAGGAACACGAACAGCGCCTCGGGCATGTGCTGACGCACCTGCCTGGCGCCCTGCAGGTCGATCTCCAGCAGCGCGGGACGGCCCTCGGCGAGCACCCGCTCCACGGGGCCGCGGGGGGTGCCGTACCTGGCGCGGCCGTGCACGACCGCCCACTCCAGGAACTCACCGCGCTCGCGGAGCCGCTCGAACTCCGTCTCGCTCACGAAGTGGTAGTGGACGCCGTCGACCTCGCCCGGGCGCGGGGCCCGGGTGGTCATCGAGACCGAGACCCAGATCTCGGGGTGGTGCTGGCGCACGTAGGCGGCCACGGTCCCCTTGCCGACGGCCGTGGGGCCGGCGAGCACGACCAGTCGGGAGGGACGCCCCCGCTGGTCGGCCAGCTGCTGTGGTCGGGTGGCGGTGTCGGGCTCGGTGATGGGGGCGGTGCCGGTCACCCGTCAGGACTGGTTGAAGCGCTCCAGCAGCGCCTGGGTCTGGTTGGCGCCGAGTCCGCGCACCCGCCGGGTCTCGGAGATGCCGACTTCCTCCATGATCTGGCGTGCGCGGACGCGGCCGACCCCCGGCATGGACTCCAGCAGCGCCGACACCTTCATCTTGCCGATGGTGTCGTTGTCCTTGCCCTCGGCGATGACGTCCTTGAGCGACCCCTGCGAGTTCTTGAGCCGGTTCTTGACGGCCGCACGCTCCCGACGGGCGGCGGCCGCCTTCTCGAGTGCCTGGGCGCGCTGCTCTGGAGTCAGCTGGGGAAGGGCCACGGTGGTCTCCTTGGTCACTGCGACGGTCAGGACTGGTGTCGCTGCGCACGCACCGGCACCACCTGCGAACTTAGCGATTCCGCCCCCACGGTGCCAACCCGCCTGGCTGGTCTGTTCGCTGCTCAGCGGGCCAGGGCTCGCCGCAGCGCCTCGGCCTCCCGCTGGGCCGCGGCCCGCAACCGGGCCGGCTCGGGTCCGGCGGGTACTCCTCGTCGGTGACGTGCTCGCCCCACTCGGTTTCGGGGACACCGGCGTCCGGGCCGGGAGACTCCCACA
>NZ_WIQI01000161.1 GCF_009602535.1 Ornithinicoccus halotolerans
CGGGGAAGGACGCCGGAACGGGCCTGCCGCGGCTGGTCCAGCTGGCGCTGGGGGACCGCGCGGGGCCGGCACCGGTGGCGGTCTGCGAGGCGTTGCGGCTGGCGGGTGCCGTGCGCGACCAGGCCGCACTGGGAGCCCGGGAGCGACACGCCAACCTGGCCGGTGCGGTCCAGCTGCGGTCCCGCGACCGCCGGCGGGTGGTCGCGACCCCGGTGGTGGTCGTGGACGACGTGGTCACCACGGGCGCCACGCTGGTGGCCTGCGCCGACGCGCTGCACCGCGCCGGGGCGGCCTCGGTGCGGGCCGCGACGCTGGCCGGGACGCCGCGTCGGGGGTTCGGCGGCGACGGTGACGCTCGACCTGTCATCGGCACCGGATCGTGACTAATGTGGGTGCATGGAGCGCCGTACCGTCCGCGCCGCCGCCGGGAGGGCGGCCCACCGGGCAGGAGCGGCCGGCCGCCCCCGCCGCGAGGGAGGTGAGGCCAGACGGTACGAGGGCTAGCCCCACTGCCCACCGTTCTCCCACGCTCCCGCCTCCGAGGAGGTTCGTTGATGGACATCACCGTGACCGGCCGCAAGAAGACCGTCACCGACCGTTTCCGCCAGCACCTGGAAGAGAAGCTGGAGAAGGTACCCCAGCTGGCTCCGCGGGTGTCCCGCACCGACGTGGTGCTGACCCACGAGGGCAACCCACGGCAGGCCAAGCAGGCCGAGCGGGTGGAGATCACCTGCCACGTCCGGCGCACCGTGGTGCGTGCCGAGGCCGCGGCCGAGGACGAGTACGTCGCCCTCGACATGGCGATGAACAAGCTCACCGAACGTCTCCGCCGCATGCACGACCGGCGCCGGATCAGCCACACCGGCAAGCACCGGCCCGCCTCCGTCAGCGAGGCCACGTTTGGCCTCCCCACCGAGCCGCTGGTCGCCCGTCCCGAGGGCGACTCGCCGAACGGCACCCGCCCCCCGGAGCAGTCGGTCGAGGAGGACCTGGGGACCGAGGGCAACAGCCCCATCGAGCTGCGCGAGAAGACGCACGTGTCGGAACCGATGACGGTCGGGCAGGCGCTGACCCGCATGGAGCTGGTCGGTCACGACTTCTACCTCTTCCACGACGCGGAGATCGACCAGCCGAGCGTCGTGTACCGGCGGCGCGGCTGGTCCTACGGCGTGCTGCGGTTGGCCGCTGCCGGTGACGGTGACCTCGACGAGGACCCGGCCGGCACGGCCGCGGAGGGCGAGCGGCTGCGCGTGGGCTGAGCCGCGCCCGGACCCGGGCCGGGGTCGGCTGTCGGTGGGGGCCGCTACGTTGGCGGGATGCCGACGCCGACGCTGACCCTGGCCCAGGCGCGCCGTATCGCGCTGGCCGCGCAGGGCTTCGCCGAGCCCCGCCGCACCGGCCCCGGCCCCGCCGGGAGCCGCGCGGTGCAGCGGGTGGTGGACCGGGTGCGGACCGTGCAGGTGGACAGCGTCAACGTGCTGGCCCGCAGCCACTACCTCCCGTTCTACTCCCGGCTGGGCGCCTACGACACCGCCGCGCTGGACCGGCTGCGGGACGGCCCCGGGCCACGGTCACGCCGCCCGCGCCGGCTGGTGGAGTACTGGGGCCACGCCGCCAGCCTGCTGCCCGTCGAGACCTGGCCGCACCTGGGGTTCCGGATGCGGCGGTTCGGGGAGCACCCGGCCCGGGCCGGGTTCGCCCGGGAGCACGCCGCGGTGCTGGAGCAGGTGCGGGAGGTGGTGACCACCCATCCGCCGCTGACCGCCCGGGAGGTCGAGGCTGTCCTGGAGCACGACGCCCCGCGGCGCCGCGACCACTGGGGATGGAACTGGTCGCTGGTCAAGCAGTGCCTGGAGCACCTGTTCGGGGTGGGCGCGGTCACCAGCAGCGGGCGCAACCAGCACTTCGAGCGCCGCTACGCCGACCTGTCCTGGGTGCTGCCGCCGGCGGTCGCCGCCCGCGCGCCCGGCCGTGCCGGCGCCCCCACCGAGGAGGAGTCGGCGCTGGAGCTGGTCCGGCAGTCGGTGCGGGCCCACGGCGTGGGCACCGAGGCCGACGTGCGCGACTACTTCCGGCTGCAGACCAGCATGGTCCGCCCCGCGCTGGCCGAGCTGGTGCGGCGCGGAGAGGTGGAGCAGGTGCAGGTGGCGGGCTGGCCGGTCCCGGCGTACCTCGACGCCGCCGCCCGCCGGCCCCGCCGGGTGCAGGCCCGGGCGCTGCTGAGCCCGTTCGACTCGCTGGTGTGGGAGCGCCAGCGCACCGAGTCGCTATTCGGGTTCCGCTACCGCATCGAGATCTACGTGCCGGAGCCGCAGCGGGTCCACGGCTACTACGTGCTGCCGTTCCTGTGGGGTGAGCGGCTGGTCGGCCGCGTCGACCTCAAGGCCGACCGGGGGTCGGGCCGGCTGGTGGTGCGCCGAGCCGGGTTCGAGCCGGACGCGCCGGCGGGTGCGCAGCAGGCGCTGGCGGAGGAGCTGGGCGTGATGGCCGGCTGGATGGGGCTGGCCGAGGTGCACTGGGAGTAGCGGCGACGGGCACCGCGGGTGACCAGGAGGTGACAGCTGCGTGCTCCCGCTCGCGTGGCCGCGCCGGTGGTCTACGCTCACTGCGGGCGGGGCCGGAGTCCCCGCTCGAATCGGCAGGGTCCGTCCTGTCGCCACGCTGGGAGGAGCCCGATGACGACGACCGGAACCCGCCGTGCCCTGGCCGGGCTGCTGGGACTGACCCTGACCGCCACGGGCGCGCTGGCGGCACCGGCCGCCGGCGCGGGGGAGACCGGTGACCCGCCCGCGGCTGGGCGGCAGGCCGCGTCCGCCACCGGCTCGGTGGTCTTCAGCGAGTACGTGGAGGGCAGCTCCCACAACAAGGCCCTCGAGGTGGCCAACCTCACCGGTGAGGAGCTGGACCTGGCCGGCCACCAGGTGCAGATGTACTTCAACGGCTCCAGCAGTGCCGGCCTGACCATCGAGCTCGCGGGCACCCTCGCGCCCGGCGAGGTGCACGTGGTGGCGCACGCCTCGGCCGCCCCCGAGCTCCTCGACCGCGCCGACCAGACCAACGGGGCCGGCTGGTTCAACGGCGACGACGCGGTGGTGCTGACCGGCCCCGCGGGCATCCTGGACGCCGTCGGCCAGGTCGAGGTCGACCCCGGCAGCGGCTGGGGCAGCGCACCCACCAGCACCCTCAACACCACGCTGCGCCGCGCCAGCTCGGTCTGCGCGGGCGACACCGAGCCCACCGACGCCTTCGACCCGGCCGCCGCCGGGTGGGCCGGCCACGGCCAGGACGCCTTCGACGGGCTCGGTGAGCACCGCGCCGACTGCGGCGGCGACCCCGCCGACCCCACCGTGGTCATCAACGAGTTCTCCGCCAGCACGGCCGGGGAGGACGTGGAGTACCTCGAGCTGTTCGGGCCGGCCGGCACCGACCTGTCCGGCCTGACCGTCCTGCAGGTCGAGGGCGACGCCAGCTCCTCGCGGCTGGGGCAGGTGGTCAGCTCCCACCCCGCCGGCACGACCGGAGCCGACGGCCGCTGGCTGGCCGAACTGGACGCCGGCACGCTGCAGAACGGCTCGCTGAGCCTGCTGCTGGTGGAGGGATACCAGGACCAGGCCGTCCTCGACGCCGACCACGACGGCCGGCTGGACGAGGGGCTCGGGCTGACCGTCGTCGACGCCGTGGCCGTGGCCGACGGCGGGAGCGGCGACCTGACCTACGGCGGCACGACCCTCACCGGCGGCTATGACGGGGTGAGCGACTACGCGCCGGGCGGGGCCTCCCGGGTCCCCGACGGCACCGACACCGGCACCGCCGAGGACTGGGTACGCAACGACTTCGACCTGGCCGGCATCGAGGGCCACGAGGGCACCCTCGGCGCCGGCGAGGCCCGCAACACCCCGGGCGCCCCCAACGAGGCGCACGAGGCCGGGGAGCCGGACCTGGGCCGCTGCGAGGACCCGGCCACCCCCATCGGGGAGGTGCAGGGCGACGGCGTGGAGACCCCGGTCGAGGGGGAGGCGGTCACCGTCCAGGGCACCGTCGTCGGCGACTTCCAGACCGGCGGGTTCGACGGCTACTACCTGCAGGACGGGGGGGACGAGGACCCGGCCACCTCCGACGGCATCTTCGTCCACCACCCGGGCGGCCCGGCCGTGGCAGAGGGCGACACCGTGCGGGTCACCGGCACCGCCGACGAGTACTTCCAGATGACC
>NZ_WIQI01000162.1 GCF_009602535.1 Ornithinicoccus halotolerans
GGGGAGGAGCCGCCCTACCACGCGCCGGTCTTCGTGCTCACCCACCGCCCCCGGGAGCCACTGGTGATGGCCGGCGGCACCACGTTCCACTTCGTCACCGAGGGCATCGAGGCGGTCCTGGCTCGCGCCCGTGACGCCGCCGGGGACGGGGCGGTGCAGGTGGCAGGCGGCGCCGCGACGCTCAACCAGGTCCTAACCGCGGGCCTGCTCGACGAGCTGCGGCTGCAGCTGGTCCCGGTCACGCTCGGCGCCGGGGCCCGGCTATTCGCCGGCGTGCCTCCGCTCGCGCTCGAGGTCGTGGCCGCGAGGCACACCCCGCACGTCACGCATCTGACCTACCGGCGACCACAGCGCCAGGACACGCAGGAGGCACGATGAGCACGACGAGGACCGGCCCCGAGCCCGCCACGCTGGACAGCGGTGGCGCCACCATCACCTACGACGTCCGGCGCGGGCCGGCGCAGCAGCCCCCGCTGCTGCTGGCGGGCTCGCCCATGGACGCCGCCGGGTTCGTGACGCTGGCCGGGCACTTCCCGGACCGGACCGTCGTCACCTGCGACCCGCGGGGAACCGGCCGGAGCACCACCCCGGACCCCGCCGGGGAGTCCCCCCCCCCCCCCCCCGACCAGCACGCCGACGACCTGGCCCGGGTGATCGAGGCGGTCGGCACCGGACCGGTGGACGTGTTCGCCAGCAGCGGCGGGGCGGTCAACGCGCTGGCACTCGTCGAGCGGCACGCGGGGCTGGTGCGGACGCTGGTCGCCCACGAGCCGCCGTTGGTCCATGAGTTGCCCGACGCCGACCACGCGTGGGCCGCGGTGCTGGCCGTGCGGGAGGCCTACCTGCGGGACGGGCAGGGCGCGGGCATGGCCCGCTTCATCGCCCTCGTGCAGCACCGCGGGCCGGTGACCGAGGACCTCGCCGCCGCCGCGACGCCCGACCCGGCCGCGTTCGGCCTGCCGGCCGAGGACGACGGCCGCCGGGACGACCCGCTGCTGGGCCAGAACCTGCTCAGCTGCTGCGGCTACCGGGTGGACGTCGCGGCGGTGCGGTCGGCGGCGACCCGGGTGGTCCTCGCCGTGGGCGAGGGCTCGGCGGGCGAGCTCGCCCACCGCGCCGGCGTCGCGCTGGCCGGCCGCCTCGGGGAGGAACCGGTCCGGTTCCCCGGCGACCACGCCGGCTTCCTGGGCGGCGAGTACGGCATGACGGGTGAGCCGGACGCCTTCGCGGCCCGGCTGCGGGAGGTTCTCGCGGGCTGACCAGCCGGCTAGGCCAGGCCGGCGACCCACTCCCCCAGCACCCGGGCGCTGCGGTCGACGACCTCCGGCCAGTCCAGGGCGCTGCCGTCCGCCGGGTCGCTGACGTGCTTGACCAGCCGGACCGGCACACCCGCGCACCGGCACGCGTAGGCCACCGCGTAGCCCTCCATGTCCACCAGGTGCGCCCGCTCGGCGAGCGTGTCGCGCACCGCCGCGTCGGTGACGAAGGTGTCACCGGTCGCGAGCACGGTCCCGTCACCACCGTCGAGCTCCAGCCGCTCCTGCGGGTCGTAGCCGAGCGCCCGCACCAGGTCAGCGCTGAGGTCGTGGTTGAGGACGGCACTGGGCGCGAACAGGCCGGTCAGCCCGGGCCGCAGCGCGCCGGCGGTCCCCACGTTGAGCACCAGCAGGTCTTCGGTGTCGCGCCCGGCGAGCGCGGTCGCGGTCGCGACCGCCGCGGCGGTCTTGCCGATGCCGGTGACGACCAGGTCGACCCCCGTGGGCAGGTGGGCGGCCTCGGCACGGGTGGCGCTGACGACGAGCAGGCGGGGCACCTGCCCAGGGTAGGCGGCCCGGAGCCGTAGGCTGCGCTGCGTGACCGGACACCGACCGCGAGTGGCCGACCCGCTGCTCAACGTGGCCCGCGGGCTGCTCATGGGGGCCTTCGACGTCGTCCCGGGGGTCTCCGGGGGGACGGTGGCCCTGATCGTGGGGATCTACGAGCGGCTCGTCACCGCGATCGGGCACGGGTCCGTGACGCTGCTCGACCTGGTGCGCGGCCGCCCGCGGGAGAGCTGGGAGCGGCTGCGCCGGATGGACTGGGCGCTGCTGCTGCCGCTGTTCGCCGGGATCGTGCTCGCCCTGCTGACCGGGGCCCGGCTCATCCCGCCGCTGCTGGAGGCCTACCCGGTGCAGAGCCGGGCCCTGTTCGCCGGGCTGATCCTGGCGTCACTGGCGGTGCCGCTCCGTCGGGTGGGGCAGTGGACACCCGGCCGGGCCGGGGCTGCGCTGGCCGCCGCCGCCGTGGCCTTCGTGCTGGTGGGGCTGCCGCCGGCCGAGGTGGTCGACCCGCCCCTGGTGCTGGTGCTGGGGGCGGCGATGATCGCCATCACCGCGATGATCCTGCCGGGGGTGTCCGGGTCGTTCCTGCTGCTGGCCCTCGGGATGTACACGCCGACCCTGGCCGCCCTCGACGACCGTGACCTCGGCTACATCGCGGTGTTCGTGCTCGGGGCGGTCCTCGGCCTGGCGCTGGTCGCCCGGCTGTTGACGCACCTGCTCACCACCCACCACGACCTGACCATGGCGGTGCTGCTCGGGCTGATGACGGGGTCGCTGCGGGCGTTGTGGCCCTGGCAGACCGAGGACCGGACACTGCTGCCGCCCGGGGAGCACCTCGCGGCGACGGTCGGCCTCGTGCTGCTCGGGATGGTGCTGGTTGGCTCCCTCGTCGCCGCGGGCCGCCGCCGTGAGCCGCTGCTCAGCGAACCGGACCAGCGAGGACATCCCGGGCCGTCGGCCCGCGGCTGACGACCGGTCCGCGGCGGCGCAGCCGGCCGGCCCGCCCGTCGGGCTCAGCGCAGCCGCGCCAACGCCTCCAGCCGGGCGACCCGCTCGGACATCGGCGGGTGCGTGGCGAACAGCTTGCCCACGTCGCGGGCCCGGAACGGGTTGGCGATCATCAGGTGGCTGGCGTTCTGCAGCCGCGGCTCCGGCGGCAGTGGCGCCGCCTGGGTGCCGCGCTCGAGCTTGCGCAGCGCCGAGGCGAGGGCGAGCGGGTCACCGGTCAGCGAGGCGCCGTCCTCGTCGGCGTCGTACTCCCGGGTACGGCTGATGGCCAGCTGGATGACAGTGGCCGCCAGCGGCGCCAGCAGTGCCATCGCGAGCATGGCCAGCGGGTTGCCCCCGTTGCCACGGTTGCCGCCGAAGGCCCCGAACCACAGCATCATCTGCGCCACCGAGGTGATCACGCCGGCGAGCGCTGCCGCGACCGAGCTGGTGAGGATGTCGCGGTTGTAGACGTGCATGAGCTCGTGACCGAGCACGCCGCGCAGCTCCCGCTCGTTCAGCAGGTGCAGGATGCCCTCGGTGCAGCACACCGCCGAGTTCTGCGGGTTGCGTCCGGTGGCGAACGCGTTGGGCGCCGCCGTCGGGCTCACGTAGAGCCGCGGCATCGGCTGGTCAGCCCGCTCGGACAGCTCGCGCACGATCCGGTACATCGCCGGCTGCTGGGCCTCGGTCACCGGGTAGGCGCGCATCGCCTTGATCGCGATCTTGTCCGAGTTCCAGTAGCTGTAGAACGTCATGCCGACGCCGAACAGGGCGAACAGCCAGATGTAGCGGCCACTCCCGACCACCGCGCCCAGCCCGAGCAGCAGCGCCCAGATGGCGCCGAACAGCAGCGCGGTCTTCACCCCGTTGTAGTGCTTGTGCATGTCCGGGAAACGTCGCAGGTCGTGGCGGTGTTCCGGAGCCGCTACCAGATGCCCACCGGCGCGATGCTGCCGAGCACCAGCAGCAGCGCCAGCCCGGTCGACACCACCCGGTGCGGCCACGGCCACCGCACCTCGGGGACCGGCTCGGCCGCGGGCTGCTCACCGGCGCCCGGGTCCTCGGTCGGCACCGGACGGGCTGCCACGACCGCCGCCCACCGCAGGTAGACGGCGACGCCCAGCGCCACGTTGAGCGCGGCCACGAGCGCGAGCAGCCAGGTGCCGTCACTGGCGACCGGGCGCAGCGCCACCACCTTCGCGACCAGGCCGACGACGGCGGGCGGCAGCCCGGCCAGCGTCAACAGCGCCAGCCCGAGGCCGGCGGCCGCGACGTCGTTGGGCACCCACTGCATGGTGTCGTAGATGGCCATCCCGGCGCTGACCGAACCACCCGGCGAGTTGA
>NZ_WIQI01000163.1 GCF_009602535.1 Ornithinicoccus halotolerans
GTGGCGCGAGAAGGCGTTGGAGCCGCCCGGTGAGCGCCGCCGCGTGCTCGACGGTCGTGCCCCGGGCCGGGACGGAGGCACCCGGGTGCAGGACGACGTACGGGGCCGCCGGCAGCAGCGGGCCCGGGTCCGGGAGCGGCCCGCGGACGGCGAGCCGTCCGTCGTCGCCCTCCGGCAGCGCGCCCCCGGCCGCCCGGGCCAGGTCCAGCATCGCCTCGACCTCGTGGGCGCCGTCCGGCCGGACGTGCCGGACGTCCAGCAGCGAGCCGGGGTAGTCCACGCTGGTGGCCGCCACGAACGGGATCCCTGCCAGCCGGCACAGCAGCGCCATCGGCAGCGGGCTCTGGTGGAAGGAGGTGAAGACGACCGCGCGGCGGTAGCCGCCCGCGGCGAGGGTGCCGACCAGCTGCTCCACCTCCCCGCGGTCCACCGGCGGCGGCCGGTAGCCGCTCCACGGCGCGGCGAAGGTGAGGACCTGCCGGACGTCCGGCAGCAGCCGGCCGGCAGCCGTCCCGGCCGGCGAGGCGAGCAGGTCCACCGGTTCCCCGGCGCTGGCGAGGGCACGCACCGCCGGGCCGGTGAGCAGGACGTCACCGTCGCTGTCCAGGCGTACCGCCAGCACGGGGCTCACCGGCGCTCACCACCGGCTGTCGCGAGGACCACGTCGGCGGCAGCGACCAGGTCGGGGGCGACCAGCTCGGCTGCGACCACCTCCTCGGTGCGGGTGACCCCGGTGGGGACCAGCACCGACCACGCACCGGCGGCCCGGGCGGCATCGACGTCGGCGCCGATGTCGCCCACGACCACGCACTCGTGCGGGCGCACGCCCAGCTCCTCGGCCGCCGCCAGCACCAGCCCCGGCGCGGGCTTGCGGCACGGGCAGCCCGCCTCGGGGTGGTGCGGGCAGTACTGCAGCGTGTCCAGCCGTCCCAGCAGCTCCTCGACGCGGCTGTTCACCGCGTCCACCTGCTGCTCGTCGAGCAGCCCGCGTCCGATCCCGGACTGGTTGCTGACCAGGCCGATCCGGAGCCCGGCGTCCCGCAGCAGCCGCAGCGCCTCGTCGGCCCCGGCGACCGGTTCCACCCGGTCCGGGTCGCCGTTGTAGGGCACGTCGTGCACCAGCGTGCCGTCGCGGTCGAAGAGCACCGCCCGCGTCGGCGGCGGCCACGGCGCGACCCCGTCGCGGTACCGCAGCTCCCCGCGGGCCCGGTGCCACACGGCAGCGACCGGGATCACCACGCTGGTGGTGGCCATCCGTGCCCACTCAGCCAGCCAGCCTTCGTGCCCCGGTCGGGGACCGGGAGCGATGCGGCGGCGCGCGAAGTCGGCGGTGAGTCCGCCCCACGCAGCCGCCGCGAGGGCGGCGGCGCGATGACGGCCCGCACCGAGCAGGACCACGCCCGCGGCGGCGGAGGCGACCGTGGCCAGGTGCCACGGCAGCCGGCCCCGTCCGGTCTGCCCGCGTGCCCGCCAGTGCCGGCCGTGGAGGGCCCGCATGAGGGCGTCGGAGGCCGCCCCCCGCTGCACGCGGATGCTGACGTCCCACCTGGCCGGACGCGCGGGGTGCACGATGTGCCGGCCCCCGCGCTCCAGCCGCCAGCCGGCGTCCCGGACGCGCAGTGCCAGGTCGGCGTCCTCCCGGTAGGCGAGCGGGAACCGTTCGTCGAAGCCGTGCACGGTGGCCAGTGCCTCGCGCCGGTAGGCCATGTCGGCCGTCGCCCACCGCGCCGACTCCAGGCCGGCGGTGTTGCGCTCCCAGTCGGTAGCCGGCCGGTCCGCCGGCAGCGGGACCTCGATGCGTCCCTGCACGCCCGCGACGCCGACGGGTGCCCGCGCCAGGTCGGTGGCCAGGGCGGCGGCCCAGCCGTCCGGGAGCCGCACGTCGTCGTCGAGGAAGGCGACCCACCCGGTCCCGGCACTGCGCCAACCGGCGTTGCGCGCTGCGGCGGGGCCGCGGCCACCGGTGCGCAGCACCCGTACCGGGCACGGGAGCTCCGGCACGTCCAGCGCCGAGGGCGTGCCCGCACTGGGTCCGGGCAGCGGGCGGTCGTCGACGAGGACCACCTCCGCCGGTGGACGGCCGCCCTGCTGGCCGGCCAGGTCCGCCAGCAGCCGGTGCAGCGAGGGCCGGCCGACGGTGGGCACCACGATGGTGTAGGCCGGGGCGCTCGGTGCGCTCGCGGCGGCACCGGGCCCGGTGCTCACGCGGTGACTCCGGACGCCGGCTCCCCCCGGGTCCCCTCCGTGAACAGCGTGGCCCGCCGCACCAGGTGCGGCCCCAGCACGAGTGCGTCAACCGGCGCGGAGCCGAACAGCTCCAGGGCGTCCCTGGGGTCGTCGACCATCGGCCGCCCGGCCGTGTTGAGACTGGTGTTGATGACCACCGGCAGGCCGGTGCGCTCCTCGAACGCCTGCAGCATGGCCCCCAGCCGCGGCTGGGCGGCCGGGTCGACGGTCTGGATGCGTGCGGTGCCGTCGACGTGGACCGTGGCGGGGATCCGCTCCTGCCACTGCTCGCGTACCCGGTGCACGAACAGCATGTAGGGGCTGGGGATGGGCCCGTCGGTGAAGACGTCGGCGGCACGGTCGGCCAGCACCATCGGCGCCACCGGGCGGAACTGCTCGCGGCCCTTGACGTCGTTGAGCCGCTCCAGGTTCGCTACGACACCGGGGTGGGCCAGCAGCGAGCGGTGCCCGAGAGCGCGCGGGCCGAACTCGCTGCGCCCGTCGAACCACGCCACCACCCCGTTGCCGGCCAGCACGTCGGCCACCTCCCCGGCCAGGTCGGCCGGCGTGGTGAAGGGCACCGCCGCGGCGCGCAGCCGCGCGGCCAGCTCGTCGTCGGTCCAGGACCGTCCCAGGGCGGCCCCGGGCATGGCCATCGCCGTGTCGTCCTCCCCCAGCTCGGCCGCTACCTGCAGCGCCGCCCCGAGAGCCGTCCCGGCGTCACCGGCGGCCGGCTGCACCCAGACCTGCTCGAACGGGCTCTCCCGCCAGATCCGGGAG
This sequence comes from Ornithinicoccus halotolerans, assembly GCF_009602535.1. Taxonomy (GTDB): domain Bacteria; phylum Actinomycetota; class Actinomycetes; order Actinomycetales; family Dermatophilaceae; genus Ornithinicoccus; species Ornithinicoccus halotolerans. Next base: position 3,007 of record NZ_WIQI01000163.1, read on the forward strand.
TTGGCCACGCAGTTCAGCGCGGTGCCCCCGGCCATCGTCAGCACCCGGTCGCCGGTCTGCTCGTGCAGCCAGCTGGCCAGGTCGACCAGCACCTCCTCCAGCCGGGCCTGCACCGAGCAGGCCAGGTCGGCGTGCGCCCCGCCCCAGCTGCCGTCGTCGACCCGCCGCTCCACCCACCGGCTCCAGTCCGGGACGGGCGCCACGAAGCCACCGTCCTCGGTGGCGTGGATGGTCTCCCGCAGCTCCTCCAGGTACCTCGGCTGGCCGTAGGAGGCCAGCGCCATCACCTTGTACTCGTCCGAGGAGCGCAGGAATCCAAGGTGCTCGGTGAGCGACTCGTAGAGCAGCCCCAGCGAGTGGGGCAGCTCCTGCCCCGCCAGCTGCTTGAGCTGCCCGCCGGTGTAGCGGCCGGCCAGGTGGGAGGCGCACTCGCCGCGGCCGTCGAGCACCAGCACGCTGCTGTCCGGGTACGGGCTGGCCAGGGCGCCTGAGGCGGCGTGCGCGACGTGGTGGGGCACGAACCGCACCTGCTGCGGGTCCAGCCCGGGCAGCGCCGCCGCGATGAAGTGCGGCGCCCGCTCGGCGTAGGTCAGCCGCAGGTGGTCCCAGGGGTCGGTCAGCCCCAGCTGGTCCGCCGGCCGGGCCAGCGCAGGGTCGAAGGAGTAGGCAACGGCATCCAGGTCCGCCGGTGTCAGGCCGGCGTGCTCCAGGCACCAGCGCATCGCCTGCTCGGGCAGCTCCCACGCCGCGAACGGCACCGGCCGGTGGCCGTGCTTGCGCCGGCTGAACCGCTCCTCCTCCGCGGCCGCGACGACGCGGCCGTCGATGACCAGCGCCGCGGCCGGGTCGTGGAACAGGGCGTTGACCCCGAGTGTCCGCAACGAAACCTCCGATTGCCGAAATCCTCTATGGGTGGTTCCCTCCCAAGCACTGTGCAACAGAAGTGCACCTCCCGCACTCTGAAGTGATGTCTTGGAGGAAACCCGTGGTCATGAGCACAACCGCCCGCCAGCCCGCCGCGACCGCCGAGGAGGTGGCCACCGCCGTCACCGCGGCCGCCGAGGCGTTCC
>NZ_WIQI01000164.1 GCF_009602535.1 Ornithinicoccus halotolerans
GCCTGCAAGCGGCCGCGGCCCCGGGTGGCCGGTGCGCAACCGGCCGGCGCCGTGGACCGCGCGTCCCCGGCAGACCTGCCCGATGCCGTCCGGTGCGGTCGCGCAGCCCGCGGGCGCGGCTGTCGCCGGCGACCCCAGGCGGCCGTGAGCACCTCGCGGCGGTAGTCGACCTCGCTCTGCACGTAGTAGTCGGGTCCGGTGGGGAACATGGCCCTGGTCCTCTCGGTGGTGTCGTGCTGACACCTCGAGACTCCTCGGCTGAGGTAGGGCCGGACATCGGCAGCGATCCCAAGATCGCGGGGCCGGGGCCGGGCCGCTACCTCAGGCCGCTACCTCAGGGAGCAGGCAGGTCGGCCGGGTGCCTAGACCACACCCTGGGCCAGCATGGCGTCGGCCACCTGGCGGAAGGCGGAGGCGTTGGCGCCGACCACGTAGTTGCCGGGGGCGCCGTACTCCTCGGCCGTGGCCGCGCACCGCTCGTGGATCCCGCGCATGATCTCGGCGAGCCGCTCCTCGGTGTACTCGAACGTCCAGGAGTCCCGCGAGGCGTTCTGCTGCATCTCCAGCGCGCTGGTGGCGACGCCGCCGGCGTTGGCGGCCTTGCCGGGGCCGAAGAGCACGCCGGCGCCGGTGAGCACTCTGACGGCAGCCGGCGTGCACGGCATGTTGGACCCCTCGGCCACCGCGGCGCAGCCGCCCTTCACCAGCGCCTGGGCGCCCTGCTCGTCCATCTCGTTCTGCGTGGCGCACGGCAGCGCGACGTCGCAGGGCACCTCCCAGATGCTGATGTCGCTGTGGTGCCTAGCGACACCGCCGCGCTCCTGGACGTAGTCGGTGAGCCGGCCGCGGCGGACCTCCTTGACCTGCTTGAGGATCTCGACGTCGACCCCCTCCTCGTCGACCACGACGCCACCGCTGTCGGAGCAGGCCACCACCGTCCCGCCCAGCTGGTGCACCTTCTCGATGGCGTAGATGGCCACGTTGCCCGAGCCGGACACGACGACCTTGGCGCCGTCGAGGCCGCGGTCCCGGGTGCGGAGCATCTCCTCGACGAAGATGACCGTGCCGTAGCCGGTGGCCTCACGCCGCACCTGCGAGCCGCCCCAGCCCAGCCCCTTGCCGGTCAGCACGCCGGACTCGTAGCGGTTGGTGATCCGCTTGTACTGCCCGAACAGGTAGCCCAGCTCACGCTGGCCCACACCGATGTCACCGGCCGGGACGTCGGTGTACTCGCCCACGTGCCGGTACAGCTCGGTCATCAGCGACTGGCAGAACCGCATCACCTCGGCGTCGGAGCGGCCCTTGGGGTCGAAGTCCGACCCGCCCTTGCCCCCGCCGATCGGCAGCCCGGTCAGCGCGTTCTTGAAGATCTGCTCGAAGCCGAGGAACTTCACCGTGCCCAGCAGCACCGAGGGGTGGAACCGCAGCCCGCCCTTGTACGGGCCGAGCACGGAGGAGAACTCCACGCGGAAGGCGCGGTTGATTCGCACCCGGCCGGTGTCGTCCAGCCACGGCACCCGGAAGATGATCTGCCGCTCGGGTTCACAGATCCGCTCGATGACGCGGGCGTCGACGTACTCGGGGTGCTGGCGCACCACCGGCCCGAGGCTGTCCAGCACCTCCAGGACGGCCTGGTGGAACTCCGCCTCAGCGGGGTTGCGCCGGAGCACCTGCTCGTAGACCGGCTGCAGCACGGGGTCGAGATCGGGCATGGGAGCCTTCCCGTCGGCGAGTGGCGAACGAGGCCACGGTAGTCGCCCCCGCCGGCCGGTGCCGCGCGGGCGGCGATCTCCGGCACCGGGTTGACCACCGTGGTCAGTGCCGGGCGGCTCGTCGTGGCCGCTACCGAAGGTCGCTGGTGCGCAGGCCGGAGGTGAGGGCGGCGGCGTAGGCGTTGTAGCCCTCGGCCGTGGGGTGGAAGGCCACCGACAGGTCCGGCGACGGGCCGTGGATCCACGGCTCCGGGGAGCCGATGCCGTGGCCCTCGAACCGGCTGGTCACGTCCAGGTACTGGGCGCCGTGCGCTGCGGCCGCGGCCGCGAGCACGCCGTTCAGCAGCTCCACGCCGGCGTTGACCGCCCGCTGCTCGGCGACGGAGAGCAGGCTGGTGTCGCCGTACTCAGGGGAGAACAGCAGCGGGTACCCGGTGACCACGACGTGCGCCTCGGGGGCGGCCTCGGTCACGGCGGTGAGGGTGGCGTCCATCCGGCCGGGCAGCTGCAGCGCGATCGCCTGGGAGGCGGCCGTCACCGCCGCCTGGCACTGGGCGTCGCTGCCGAGCAGGCAGGCGGCCAGCGCCTGGCTCCAGCCGATGTCGTTGCCGCCCACGGTGAGGGTCACCAGGTCGGTGCCGGCGTCCAGCTGCTCCAGCTGGCTGCTGATCACGTCGCTGGTGCTGGCGCCCCCGCACGCGGCGTGGGCCACCAGGTCGATGCGCCGGCGCCCGTCGACCCGGGCGGGGTAGGACCCGCCGGTGCGCCCGCAGCCGTCCACCGCCGGCGGGGCACCGACCCCGGCGGCGTAGGAGTCACCGAGGGCGACCGCTTCCACCTGCGGGGGCGGCGCGGCCGTGGTCGGCCCTCCCGCCAGGAGCAGCGGTGCTGCCAGCGCCAGGCCGGCAACCAGGGTCGTCCACGACCGCGGGAGCCTCATGCCCGCGAGCGTAGCCCTCCCCCGGCCCCACCACCAGCGTCCTGACGCCGGGCACCAGGACGCTGGTAGCGGCCGGCGGGCCGGTGCTGCCGACCGCCGTGGGGGCGGCCCTTGCCGCCCGGCCGGTGGGTTCGCTGCGAGCGCCGGGGGCGCAGCAGGTCGCTCAGCTGCTGCTCGGTCACCGGCTCGGCGGTCGGGGCGCGCTCGCCGGCGATGTCACCGACCAGCGCGTCCTCCGGCCCTGCCGACTGCAGTCGCGCATGGACGCCGGCCGACTCCAGCAGCCGGGAGACGGTGCGCCGCTGGTGCGGCAGCGCGAGCGTGACGACCGCGCCACGGTCACCGGCGCGGGCGGTCCGCCCGGCGCGGTGCAGGTAGTCCTTGGGGTCGGTCGGTGGGTCGATCTGCAGCACCAGCGAGACGTCGTCGACGTGGATGCCACGGGCAGCGACGTCGGTGGCCACCAGGACCGGCAGCTCGCCGCCGCGGAACGCGCCGAGCACCCGGGTCCGGGCCGCCTGGCCCAGCCCACCGTGCAGTGCGGCGGCCATCACCCCGGCCTCCCGCAGCTGCAGGGCGACGCGGTCGGCGCCGAGCTTGGTGCGCGCGAAGATCAGCGTGCGACCGCGGCGGGCGGCCAGCGCGGCGACCATGTGGCGCTTGTCGTGCGGGTGCACCAGCAGCGCGTGGTGCTCCATCGTCGCCACGCTCGCGGTGGCGGCGTCGGTCGCGTGCGTCACCGGGTCGGTGAGGTGGTCGGCGACCAGCGCGTCGACGCCGTGGTCCAGGGTCGCCGAGAACAGTAGCCGCTGCCCATCGGCGGGGATCTGCTTCAGCAGCGCCGTGACCGGTTCCAGGAAGCCCAGCTGGGACATGTGGTCGGCCTCGTCGAGCACGATCGTCTCGACCGCCGACAGGTCCGCGTCGCCTCGCTGAACGAGGTCGGTGAGCCGGCCCGGGGTGGCGACCAGCAGGTCGACGCCGCGCTCGAGCGCGGCCAGCTGGGGGCCGTAGGCCATGCCGCCGGCCACCAGCTGGTGACGCAGGCCGACTCCGGCCAGCAGCGGCCGCAGCGCGTCCACCACCTGCATCGCCAGCTCACGGGTCGGGGTGAGCACCAGGGCGCGCGGGCGGCCGGGCCTGGCCTGGCCGCCGGCGAGCCGCTGCAGCATGGGCAGCCCGAACGCCAGCGTCTTGCCCGAGCCGGTCTGCCCCCGGCCGAGCACGTCACGCCCGGCGAGGGCGTCCGGCACCGTGGCGGCCTGGATCGGGAACGGGGTGAGGATGCCCTCGCCGGCCAGCGCGGCCACCAGCTCCGGGACCAGCCCGAGCTCAGCGAAGCCCTCGCCGGCCGGGGGCACCGGCACGCCGGCCGCGGAGGCGAGATCGGAAGAGCGGCGGGGCGGGAAAGAGTGTTTG
>NZ_WIQI01000165.1 GCF_009602535.1 Ornithinicoccus halotolerans
CACCGGCCCCGGCCGCCTGCTGGGCCTGCGCGAGCCGGGTGCTGGCCGCCTGCTGCTGCCGCTGCTGCCCGCCGCCGCGCCACAGGTGGCAGATGGCCAGCGCCAGCGCGTCGGCGGCGTCGGCCGGGCGCGGCGGGTCGGAGAGGCCGAGGATGCGGCAGATCATGTGGGTCACCTGGGCCTTGTCGGCGCGGCCGTTGCCGCTGACGGCGGCCTTGACCTCCGAGGGGGTGTGCATCCCCAGCGGCAGCCCGAGCCTGGCCGCGGCCAGCATCGGCACGGCCGAGGCCTGCGCGGTGCCCATGATCCCGCGGATGCTGGTGCGGGCGAACACCCGCTCGACCGCGACGGCGTCCGGGGCGTGGTCGTCCAGCCACTGGTCGATCTCGGTCTGCAGCGTCAGCAGCCGCTCCTGCGGCTCGTCGGCCACCGGGGTGCGCACCACCCCGACCGCCACCATCCGCAGCGGCCGGCCCGGCGTGCCCTCGACGACGCCGAGGCCGCACCGCGTCAGGCCGGGGTCCACACCCAGCACTCGCACTGGTCGCTCCCTGTCCTCGCCGGCGAACACCTGTTCGCAACCACCGTAGGCGACGCCGGCGACCCCGACCGGCAGGACGCGCCGGGCGCGCCGCACCGGACCGGTGTCAGTCCTCGTCCAGCTGCGCCAGCACCTCGTCGCTGACGTCGGCGTTGGAGTAGACGTTCTGCACGTCGTCGCTGTCCTCCAGCGCCTCCACGACCCGGAACGCCTTGCGGGCACCCTCCACGTCCAGCGGCACCGTCACCGTGGGCACGAACTGCACCTCGGCGGAGTCGTAGTCGATCCCGGCCTCCTGCAGCGCGGTCCGCACCTGGACCACGTCACCGGGCTCGGAGAGGATCTCGTAGGTGCCGCCCAGGTCGGTGATCTCCTCGGCCCCGGCCTCCAGCACGACCTCGAGGACCTCGTCCTCGGTGCGGTCCTCGGCCGTGACCTGCACCACGCCGCGGCGGTTGAACAGGTAGGCCACCGATCCGGACTCGGCCAGCGAACCGCCGTTGCGGGTCAGCGCGGTGCGGACCTCGGCGACGGCACGGTTCTTGTTGTCGGTGAGGCACTCGATGAACAGCGCCACCCCGCCGGGCGCGTAGCCCTCGTAGGTGAGGGCCTCCCAGCTGCTGCCACCGGCTTCGGCACCGGACCCGCGCTTGACGGCACGGTCGATGTTGTCGTTGGGCACCGAGTTCTTCTTCGCCTTCTGGATGGCGTCGTAGAGGGTCGGGTTGCCGGCCGGGTCACCGCCCCCGGTGCGGGCCGCGACCTCGATGTTCTTGATGAGCTTGGCGAACAGCTTCCCCCGCTTGGCGTCGATCGCCGCCTTCTTGTGCTTGGTCGTCGCCCACTTGGAGTGACCGCTCATCGCTCTCCCTCGTCATCGGTCGTGGCCTCGGCAGCCTGCGAACGGGGCCCGATGCTACCGACCACCTCCCGCACCATCTGCACGAACAGCGCGTGGAAGCGGTGGTCGTCGGTGACCTCTGGGTGGAAGGACGTCGCCAGCAGCGGCCCCTGCCGGACCGCGACGCCGGTCTCCCGGCCGTCCACGGCCACGCTGGCCAGCACCTCCACGCCGGGACCGGCCTGCTCCACCCACGGGGCCCGGATGAAGACCGCCCGCACCGGCGCGCCGCTACCGGGCAGGGCCGGCACCTCCAGGTCGCACTCGAAGGAGTCGACCTGCCGGCCGAAGGCGTTGCGCCGGACCGTCACGTCGAGCCCGCCGAGGGTCTGCTGCTGCGGGTGGCCGTCCAGCAGCCGGTCGGCGAGCATGATCATCCCGGCGCAGGACCCGTAGGCGGGCATCCCGCCGGCGATCCGCTCCCGTAGCGGCTCGCGCAGCCCGAACACCCTGGTCAGCCGGTCGATGGTGGTCGACTCGCCGCCGGGCAGGACGAGTCCGTCGACCTGGTCCAGCTCGGCGGGGCGGCGCACCAGCAGCGCCTCGGCCCCGGCCAGGGTGAGCGCCCGGACGTGCTCGCGCACGTCACCCTGCACCGCCAGCACGCCGATGCGCACCGGGCGGGGGCGCTGCTCCTGCGCCGGGCCGGCCGCCGGCTGGCGGGCCCGCCCGGTCGGACCGGCCCCGGTCACCAGCCGCGCTCGGCGAGCCGGTGCGGCTCGGGCAGGTCGTCGACGTTGATGCCCACCATGGCCTCCCCCAGGCCGCGGGAGGCCTGCGCGATCACGTCGGCGTCGTCGTAGAAGGTGGTGGCCTTGACGATGGCCTCGGCGCGGGCGGCCGGGTTGCCGGACTTGAAGATGCCCGAGCCCACGAACACACCCTCGGCGCCCAGCTGCATCATCATCGCCGCGTCCGCGGGCGTGGCGATGCCGCCGGCGGTGAACAGCACCACCGGCAGCGAGCCGCGGCGGGCCACCTCCGCGACCAGGTCGTAGGGAGCCTGCAGCTCCTTGGCCGCGACGTACAGCTCGTCCTCGGCCATGCTCTGCAGCCGACGGATCTCGCCCCGGATGGAGCGCATGTGGGTGGTCGCGTTGGACACGTCACCGGTGCCGGCCTCGCCCTTGGAGCGGATCATCGCGGCGCCCTCGGTGATGCGGCGCAGCGCCTCGCCCAGGTTGGTCGCGCCGCAGACGAACGGCACGGTGAAGGCCCACTTGTCGATGTGGTGGCTGTAGTCGGCCGGGGTCAGCACCTCGGACTCGTCGATGTAGTCCACCCCGAGGCTCTGCAGCACCTGCGCCTCGACGAAGTGGCCGATCCGGGCCTTGGCCATGACCGGGATGGAGACGGCGTCGACAATCCCGGCGATCATCTCCGGGTCGCTCATCCGGGCGACGCCGCCCTGGGCGCGGATGTCGGCGGGCACCCGTTCCAGGGCCATGACCGCCACGGCGCCAGCGTCCTCGGCGATCTTGGCCTGCTCGGCCGTGACGACGTCCATGATGACCCCGCCCTTGAGCATGTCGGCCATGCCGCGCTTCACCCGCGTGGTGCCGGCCTCGTGCTGCGGGCTGGTCTCGGTCGTGCTCATCTCAGCGGTCCTCCGGCGGGGTCGGGGTCGACGGCGGCGCGCGGCGCCGTGTCGACGGGTGGTCGGGCGCGCCCGGCAGCTCCGCAGGGGCCGGGCCTCGCACCTCAGTCTACGGCGTCGACAGGCCAGCCATCGTCGAAGGTCACCGGCTGCGGCTCGCGGGAGCGTCCGGCCAGCCGCAGCCACCGCACGTCCGGGCGCCGCCGCAGCCGCAGCACGTCCTCGACCGCCTCGTTGTGGAAGCGGCGCGCGTAGCGGACCCGCACCGCGGCCGCCCGCAGCCGTGCCAGCGCCTCCTGCGCCCCGTCGGAGCCCAGCGCCTCCCCGTGCTCCGCTCCCCCGGAGGTCGCGTCCAGGGCGGCCTCGGGCACGCCAGGCACACCGCGTACTACCCCGTCCTGGCCGATCACCGCCAGCGCGGGGTCGACCGCGCGCAGTACTTCGGTGAGGCCCGACTCGGTGCGCGCCCGGTCCGGCGACCAGGGGCCGGGCATGGCCAGCGCCTCGGAGGCGGCGCCGGCCAGCAGCGTCGAGGTGGCCGGGTCCAGGTCACCGGTGAGCGCCAGCTCCAGGGTGGCCTCGGCCCGCCGGACCAGCTGGGCGTCCAGGGCGGCCGCGGTGGCCTGCATCCGGTGGTGCAACCGGTCGAGCCACACCGCGGTGTAGGACAGCAGCCAGCCCACCGCCAGCAGCACCGCGAGCGCCACGGCGCCCCACAGCAGCCAGGTCCAGGTCCCACCGGTCACCGGCGCCGCCACCTCCCTCTCCCCCACGGCCGCGGGCCGGCTTCCAGGCTGACCTGCGCCTCCCCGGCAGTGCGCACCGACTCGTACACCGCCACCACCTGCTCACCCACCCGTGACCAGTCGTACTCGCGGGCCCGCGCCAGCCCCTGCCGGGCCAGCCGGGACCGCAGGTCGGTGTCTCCGAGCACCCGGCTGAGGCGGTCGGCCAGCCCCTCGGGGTCGCCGACGGGGAAGGTCATCCCGTAGCGGCCGCCGCCCAGCACGGCGTCGAAGGCAGGCA
>NZ_WIQI01000166.1 GCF_009602535.1 Ornithinicoccus halotolerans
GCAGCTGGCCGACGCCGCCGCCGCACCGGGCATGGTGCGGGCGCTGCGCGCCGAGGGCGTCTCCTCCCGCGCGGTGGGCGCCGGGGCGCTGCAGGTCTCGCCGCCGTTCGTGCTGACCGACGCCCAGGCCGAGGAGCTCGCCGCTGCGTTCGGCCGGGCGCTGGACGCGGACTGACGCGTGCACCCGCTGATCGGCGCGGGCGAGCTGGCTGCCCTCCTCGATGGTGCGCCGGCGGAGCGGCAACCGGTGCTGCTCGACGTGCGGTGGCAGCTGGGCCGGTCCTCCCGGGAGAACCGCGACGAGTACCACGAGTCCCACCTTCCCGGCGCTGCTTTCGTGGACCTGGAGACCGCCCTGTCCGGCGAGCCCGGACCCGGCGGGCGGGGTGGACGGCATCCGACGCCGGACGCGGCGCGGCTGCAGCAGGCGCTCCGCGCGGCCGGGGTGCGCCAGGACCGCCCGGTCGTGACCTACGACGCGGGTCCCTCGCTCGGGGCGGCCCGCGCCTGGTGGCTGCTGCGCTACTTCGGCAAGTCCGACGTCCGGGTCCTGGACGGGGGGCTGGCCGCCTGGCGCGAGGCCGGGCTCCCGGTCGCCGGCGGTGAGCCGCAGCCGCCGCTGCCCGGTGACGTCGTCCTGCGTCCCGGCCACCGGGAGCTGCTGGACGGCGACCAGGTGGCGCGTGCCACCGGTAGCCGGCTGCTGCTCGACGCCCGCCCCGCGGAGCGGTACCGCGGTGAGCGTGAGCCGATCGACCCGGTCGCCGGGCACATCCCGGGCGCGGTGAGCCTGCCGGCGCTGGACCTGCTGGACCCGGACGGCCGGTTCCTGCCACCGGAGGCGCTGCGGGAGCAGCTCGCCGCCGCCGGCGTGGGCGGGCCCCGTGCCGCCGGTGCCGCGCCGCCGGTGCTGTACTGCGGCTCCGGGGTGCAGGCCTGTCACCTGGCGCTGGCGGTCGAGCACGCCGGCGTGGGCCCGGCGCCGGCGCTGTACCTGGGCAGCTGGAGCGACTGGGTCAGCGACCCGGACCGCCCGGTCGAGACCGGGAGCGGCGCGGTCGATGCAGCCGAGCGCCGGTGACGGCGTCCCCGGCCTCGAGGCGGTGACCCGATGAGGGCCCGCGACGTCCTCCGGCAGCGGCTCAGCACCCAGCGCCTCACCGCCACGCCGCTGCCCTCGGCCGCCGACGTGGTGGCGCTGCTCGGCTGCGTGCAGAGCCAGGAGCGCGACCACGCCTTCTTCTCGCTGGGGCTGCGCACCCACGGGGCCACCCACGCCGACGTGACCGCCGAGTACAACGAGGGCGGCTTCCTGCGCACCCACATCCTGCGCCCCACGTGGCACTTCGTGCGGCCCGAGGACCTGCGCTGGATGCTGGCCCTCACCTCCCCCCGCGTCGAGGCGTCGATGGCCGCCCGGCACCGGCAGCTGGGGCTCGATGACCCGCGGCACGTCGGCCGGGCGCTCGATGCCCTCACCGACCTGCTCTCCGGCCGCAGCTACCGCACCCGGACCGAGATCGGCGAGGCGTTCGCCCGCCACCCCGGGCTACCCAGAGCAGGCCCCCAGCTCGGGCACCTGCTCCTGCTCGCCGAGCTGCGCGGGCTGGTCTGCTCGGGGCCGCTGCGGGGCGCCCACCACAGCTACGCGCTGGTGGAGGAGGTCGTTCCCCCGGCCCCCGAGCTCGCCCGGGAGGAGGCACTCGACCGGCTGGTGCGCCGGTTCTTCGCGGGGCACGGCCCGGCGTCAGCGCAGGACTTCGCCCGGTGGTCGTCGCTGACGGTGACCGACACCAGGGCCGCGCTGGCCGGGACCGGCGACGACCTGGAGCGGGTGGAGGTCGACGGCACGACGCTGTGGTTCGACCCGGCCGCACGGGCCCGGGCCCGCCCGGGTGCGCCGTCGACGTTCCTGCTGCCGGTCTACGACGAGGCCGTCCTCAGCTACCGGCAGCTGAGCTTCCCTGCGGCCCCGGGTCATCCCTACGCCGAGCGACCCGACCCGTTCTGGGCCTGGATCATCCAGGACGGGACCAACGTGGGGCTGTGGAAGCGCACCGTCGGCGCCCGCCGGGTCACCGTGGAAGCCCGGGTCGCGACGTCGCTGCAGGCCAGTGCCCGGGAGTCGGTCCAGGCCGCCGCGCAGCGACTGGCCGACTTCCTGGGCCGGGAGCTGGACTACCGGGAGCGGGAGGGCCGTCCGCAGCTGTGGGGGGGTGAGCGGGGCCACCCCGCCACGCGGCGCCGCCGGCCCGCCCGCGGCTAGCTCGCTGGGGTGGTCAGCTCCCCCCGCCAGAGCGTGCGGCCGCTGTGGCTCGGGTCCCCGTCGTAGGACTCCAGGCTGACCTCGACGACGGGGTAGCCGCTCAGCTCCAGCGTGGCCGGGACCGTGACGTCCGTCCGGCCCTCCTCGAGCACACCGACCGGGACCTGCCGGGAGCCCTGGCTGTCGACGAGCCACACCTGGGCGTAGCCGTCGGCCACGTCCGGCATCTCGGCGGGGAAGAACCGCAGCGTGCGCCCGTCGTCACCCTCCAGCAGCTCGACCTCGGTGTCCTCGACGGCGCTGTCCATCCCGACCAGCTCGGTGAAGGCCACCCGGTCACCGTCGTCGACCGACGGCCCTCCTAGCAGCGAGACCAGCGCGGCGACGAGAGCGCCGAGCAGGAACGCGCCGGCGAGCGCCGCCCACACCCGCGCGGGGGTGGCCAGGCCGCGCGGACGCTCGACGTCCTCGTCCTCGTCCAGCAGGTCGTCCAGGTACTCCTCCCGCCCCGGCGGGGGCGGCTGGTCATCACCGTCGTCCCGCGGCCGCGGCGCCGGGTCGTCCCGGCGCTCTCCTGGGTGCTGCTGGTCGTCCGCCATTCGCGCCACGGTACCGGCCGGCGAGGCCGGCTCAGCCGCCCGACACGGACAGCTCGGCCTCGGCGATGGCGCGGCGGTGGCTCTCGTCCAGCTCCCGGCTTCGCAGCCACCCGTCGGGGAGCGCCACCTGCCGTGGGGAGCCGGCGCGGCCGCGCTGGCCGTCGGCGGCCTCCCGGGGCCAGGGCTGGCTTAGGTCGAGGGTGGCGATGAGGTCATCGAGGGCCGCCAGGCTGTCGACCAGCCCGAGCTGCTGGCGCAGCCGGCCGCCCACGGCGAAGCCCTTGAGGTACCAGGGGATGTGCTTGCGGATGTCGCGGCAGCCCTTGCCCTCGTCCTCGTGGAACTCCGCGAGGTACTCGGCGTGCCGGCGCAGCACCTGCGCCACCTCCGCCAGCGAGGGCTCGACGCGGGCGCGGGACCCGGCGAACGCGGCGGCCAGGTCGGTGAACAGCCAGGGCCGTCCCAGGCAGCCGCGGCCGACGACCACGCCGTCGCAGCCGGTCTGGCTCACCATGGCCACCGCGTCCTCGGCCGACCAGATGTCGCCGTTGCCCAGCACCGGGATGCTGGTGACCGCCTGCTTCAGCTCGGCGATCCGCCGCCAGTCCGCCTGGCCGGAGTAGGCCTGCGCGGCGGTACGGGCGTGCAACGCCACCGCTGCGGCGCCCTCCCCCTCGGCGACGCGGCCGGCCTCGAGGAAGGTCTGGTGACCGTCGTCGATGCCTACGCGCATCTTGACGGTGACCGGCACTCGCGCCGGCGAGGCCTCGCGCACGGCGGCGGCCACGATGCTGCGGAACAGCTCCAGCTTCCACGGCAGCGCCGCGCCGCCGCCCTTGCGGGTGACCTTGGGCACCGGGCAGCCGAAGTTCAGGTCGACGTGGTCGGCGCGGTCCTCCTCGACCAGCATCCGCACGGCTGCGCCGACGGTGGCCGGGTCCACGCCGTAGAGCTGGACGGACCGGGGCGACTCGTCCGGGTCGTGCTCGACGAGGCGCATCGAGACCGGGGTGCGCTCGACCAGCGCCCGGGAGGTGACCATCTCGCTCACGTAGAGGGAGGTGGCCCCGCCGGCGCC
>NZ_WIQI01000167.1 GCF_009602535.1 Ornithinicoccus halotolerans
GCGAGGGGGCGGCCGCCGCCACCCGGCCGTACCGGCAACGGCGGCACGCCGGCGACCCGCGGGCCGAGGGCGCTGCCGCGGGCTGAGGGCGCTGCCGCGGGCTGAGGGCACCGCCGCGGGTTGTGGGCGCTGCCGGGGGAAACGTTCCCGCGGAGGTGCACCGAAGCCGCGGTCTGGCGCGGGCAGCCGCTACTCCGCCGAGCCGGCGAGCGCCCGCACCACCCGGGAGGGCGAGGGCCGGCCCAGCTGCTCGGCCATCCAGCTGCTGGCGGTGACCAGGGCCTCCAGGTCGACCCCGTGCCGGACCCCCATGCCCTGCAGCGCCCACACCAGGTCCTCGGTGGCCAGGTTGCCGGTCGCGGACCGGGCGTAGGGGCAGCCGCCCAGCCCACCGGCGCTGGCGTCGACGACGGTGACGCCGCGGTGCAGCGCGGTCATGGTGTTGCTGAGCGCCTGCCCGTAGGTGTCGTGGAAGTGCACGCCGATCTGGTCCGGGCCGATGCCGGCGTCCTCGAGGGCGTCCAGCAGCCGCTCGACGTGGCCGGGGGTGCCGACGCCGATGGTGTCGCCCAGGGAGAGCTGGTCGCACCCCATGTCCATCAGCCGGGAGCAGACCGTCACGACCTGCTCGACCGGGACCGGCCCCTCCCACGGGTCGCCGAAGCACATCGAGACGTAGCCGCGCACCCAGGCGCCGGCGTCGAGCGCCCGCTGCACGACGGGGCCGAACATCGCCAGCGAGTCCTCGACCGAGCGGTTGAGGTTGCGCCGGGCGAAGGACTCGGTGGCGCTGCCGAAGACGGCGACTGCGGTGACGCCGGTGGCCAGCGCCCGGTCCAGGCCCCGCTCGTTGGGGACCAGCACCGGGCGCTGCTGCCCCTGGCCGGCCGGCCCGAGCAGGGCCAGCAGCTCCTCGGCGTCACCGAGCTGCGGCACCCACCGCTGGGGGACGAAGCTGGTCAGCTCGACCGTCTCCAGCCCGGCGGCGAGCAGCCGCCGCACGAACTCGGCCTTGACCTCCACCGGCACCGTGGACTGCTCGTTCTGCAGGCCGTCGCGGGGGCCGACTTCGTAGACGGTGACCTGGGCGGGCATCCCGGTCCGGGGCTCGACCTGTGGCGTGCGCATGATGGCAGGATGCCACCCCGCCCGGGCCGGGGATCAGTCCCGCAGCGCCACGGCGGTCGCCAGCGCCGCGGTCGCGGCCTCGTGCCCCTTGTCCTCCGTGGAGCCGGGCAGCCCCGCCCGGTCGAGCGCCTGCTGCTCGTCGTCGCAGGTCAGTACCCCGAACCCGACCGGCACGCCGGTGTCCACGCTCACCTGGGTGAGGCCGCCGGTCGCAGCCTGGCAGACGTACTCGAAGTGCGGGGTGCCGCCCCGGATGACGACCCCGAGGGCGACCAGGGCGTCGTAGCGGCCGGCGCGGGCCAGCCGGGCGCAGGCCACCGGCAGCTCGAAGCTGCCCGGCACCCGCACCACGGCCACGTCGGTCTCGGCGACGCCGGCCTCGGCCAGCGCCCGGCGGGCGCCGCCGAGCAGGCCGTCCATGACCGTGGTGTGCCACGAGGCCGCGACCACGGCGACCCGCAGCCCGCGCCCGTCGACCTGCACCGTGGGTGCGCCGGTCCCGCTCATGAGGTCCTCCTGCTCTCCTGGGTGACGTAGCTGGTCGGGTCGGCCGCCGGGACGGGGGGTCCGTCGCCGGCTGCGTCCCGGTGCTCGGGCAGCGTGGCGTGGCCCAACCGCTCCCGCTTGGCGCGCAGGTAGCCGACCGCCTCCAGCGGGGCCGCGACCTCGCTGGGCAGCACCTCGACCACCTCGATCCCGCCGTCGACCATGGCGGCCACCTTGGCGGGGTTGTGGGTGACCAGCCGCACCCGGTCCACGCCGAGGTCGCGCAGGATCGCCGAGGCGGCGCCGTACTCGCGGGCGTCGACCGGCAGCCCCAGGGCGTGCTGGGCGTCGACCGTGTCGGCGCCGGTGTCCTGCACCGCGTAGGCGCGCAGCTTGTCCAGCAGGCCCACGCCCCTGCCCTCGTGCCCGCGCAGGTAGACGACGACCCCGCCCTCGCGGCCCACCCGCGCCAGCGCGTGGTGCAGCTGCGGGCCGCAGTCGCAGCGGCGGGAGCCGAGCGTGTCACCGGTCAGGCACTCGGAGTGGACCCGCACCACCGGGACGCGGCCGTCGCCGTCCGGGCCGTCGGCGATGAGGGCCACGTGCTCCGCGCCGGTCTGCACGTCCCGGTAGCCGACCGCCCGGAAGGTGCCGTGGTCGGTGGGCAGCCGGGTCGTCGCCACCCGCTCCACGCGGTCGTGGCGCAGCCGCCAGGCGCTCAGCTCGACGATCGTCAGCACCGGGAGCCCGTGCTCCTCGGCCAGCTCCCGCACCTGCGGACCGCGCAGCATCTCACCCTGGTCGTCGACCAGCTCGGCGATCGCCGCGACCGGCGTGAGCCCGGCCAGCCGGCACAGGTCGACGGCGGCCTCGGTGTGGCCGGCCCGCTCCAGCACCCCGCCGGCGCGGGCGCGCAGCGGCACCACGTGACCGGGCCGGATGAGGTCGTCCCGACCGGAGGCGGGGTCGCCCAGCACCCGGATGGTGCGGGTGCGATCGGCGGCGCTGATGCCGGTGCCGATGCCGTCGGCGGCGTCGACGGTGACCGTGTACGCCGTCCGCAGCGGGTCCTCGTTGTCGGCGACCATGAGCGGCAGGCCGAGCCGGTCGGCCCACTCCTCCGGCATCGGGGCGCACACGTAGCCGGAGCTGTGCCGGATGGTCCACCCCAGCCAGCGGGGCGTCAGCGTCTCGGCGGCGAGGACGACGTCGCCCTCGTTCTCCCGGTAGACGTCGTCGGTCACCAGCACCGGTCGGCCCTCCCGCAGCGCGCGCAGCGCCTCGCCCAGCGGTCCGTCACCGGTGGCGGGGCCGGACGTCTGCTGTCGGGAGCCGGGCGCGGCGCTCACCGTGCCACCTCCTGCCCCGGCACGCGGCGCTCCCCGGCGGCCAGCAGCCGCTCGACGTACTTGGCCAGCACGTCGACCTCCACGTTGACCCGGTCACCCGGGCGGCGGCTGCCGAGCGTGGTCTCGGCGAGGGTGGTGGGGATCAGCGAGACCTGGAAGCTGTCCTCGGCCAGCCCGGACACGGTCAGGCTGACCCCGTCCAGGGTGATCGAGCCCTTGAGCACCACGTAGCGGCTCACCTCGGCCGGCAGCCGCAGCGTCACCACCTCCCAGTGGTCGCCGGGGTCGCGCCGCACCACCTCGGTGGTGGTGTCGACGTGCCCCTGGACGACGTGGCCCCCGAACCGGCCGTCGCTGCGCAGCGCCCGCTCCAGGTTGACCGGGTCACCGGGCCGCAGCTCGCCGAGGGCGCTGCGGGCCAGCGTCTCGGCCATGACGTCGGCGGCCAGCTGGCCGTCCCCGGTCTCGGTCACGGTGAGGCAGACCCCGTTGACGGCGACGGAGTCGCCGTGCCGGAGGTCCTCGGTGACCAGCGGGCCGCGCAGCCGCAGCACGGACGAGTCGCCCTGGTCGTCCCGCTCGAGCAGCTGGCCCAGCTCCTCGACGATGCCGGTGAACATCGCTCAGGCTCCTTCGGTCAGGGTGGTGGGAGTCGTGGTTCCGGTGGTGGCTGCCTGGGGTGCGGCCGGCCCGGCACGGCGGGGCCGGGCGGTGACCTTGACGTCCGGACCGACCCGGTCGACGCCGACGAGCTCCAGGCGGGCGATGTCGGCGATGGTCGTGATCCCCAGGTCGGTGACGGCGGCCGGACCGGTGCCCAGCAGCGCCGGCGCGAGGTAGGCGACCAGCTCGTCGACCAGCTGCTTGTCGATGCCCGTGACGGAGAACCGGGTGGGGTTCTCCACCTGGAAGGTGATGCCCTCCG
>NZ_WIQI01000168.1 GCF_009602535.1 Ornithinicoccus halotolerans
GCGCCCTCGAAGTGCTGGAACCACTCGCGGGCGGTGGCCGGGTCGTCGGTCAGCGGGGTGAGGTGCACCGGCGGCCGGGCGCCGGCCAGTGCCTCCTCCAGCCGCGCTCGCCGTTCCCGGAACGGGCGACCGGTCAGGTCCTCCTCGCCCAGCGCCAGCAGGTCGAAGGCGACCAGGCTCACCGGCGTCTGCTCGGCCAGCAGCCGCACCCGCGAGTCGGCGGGGTGGATGCGCTGCTGCAGCGCCTCGAAGTCCAGCCGCCCGGTCTCCGGGTCGGCCACCACCACCTCCCCGTCGACGACGGCCCGCTCCGGCAGCTGCGCCAGCACCTGCTCCACCAGCTCGGGGAAGTAGCGGGTCATCGGGCGGCCGTTGCGGGAGCCGACCTCCACCTCGTCGCCGTCCCGGAACACGATGGTGCGGAAGCCGTCCCACTTCGGCTCGTAGAGCTGGCCCTCGGGCAGCTGCTTCAGCGGCCGGGCCAGCATCGGCTTCACCGGCGGCATGACCGGCAGGTCCATCAGCGCTCCTCCACGGTGTCGGTGCCGGCCGCAGCCGGCCGGCGGTCCTCGGGGTCGGGCAGGTCGGCGCGCTTGCGGCTGGGCTGCACCCGCCGCGGCTCCCCCGGCATCTTCGGATGGTCCGGCGGGAACGGCATCTCCCCCAGCCCGCGCTCCAGGTCGGCCTCCCACAGCGCCATCGCGGCGGCGAAGTCGCCCACGTCGTCGGCCATCCCCGCCCAGGGGTCCCCCGGCTCGGCCAGCCGCGCCGGCACGGTGTGCACCGTCAGCGCGCGCGGCTCCAGGTCCGCCAGCTCCTCCCAGCCGACCGGGACGGAGACGGTCGCCCCGGGGAGCGGCCGGGGGCTCCACGCGGCCGCGATGGTGCGGTCGCGGGTGGCCTGGTTGTAGTCGACGAACACCTTCTCCCCGCGCTCCTCCTTCCACCACGCGGAGGTGACCAGCTCCGGCATCCGCCGCTCCAGCTCGCGGGCGATGCCGATCACGCCGTGCCGCACCTCGAGGAACTCTCGCTCCGGCCGGACCGAGGCGTAGACGTGCAGCCCACGGTTGCCGCTGGTCTTGACGTAGGGCACCAGCCCCAGCTCGGTCATCAGCGCCCGGAGCCCGCGGGCGACCTCGACGACGTCGGCGAAGCCGCGCCCCGGCTGCGGGTCCAGGTCCAGGCGCACCTGGTCGGGGTGGTCGTTGTCGGCCGTGCGCACCGGCCAGGGGTGGAAGGTGATGGTGTTCATCTGCACCGCCCACACCGCCGCGGCCGGCTCGTCCAGCACCAGCTGCGGGTGCCGCCGCCCGGAGGGGTAGGTGCACACCGTGGTGCGCACCCACTCCGGCACGCCGCGCGGCGGGTTCTTGGAGTAGAACGCCTCCCCGTCGATACCGTCCGGGAACCGCTGCAGCGTCACCGGCCGGTCGGCGAGCCCGCGCAGCAGCGCCTCCCCCACCTGCTGCACGTAGGAGGCCAGGTCGCCCTTGGTGACCGCGGGGCCGGCCTCGGTGGCCGGCCAGAGCACCCGGTCGGCGCTGGTCAGCCGCACCGCCCGCACGCCCTCCGGCCCGGGCACCTCGAGCACTGTCGCCGACCCCATGACACCGCACGCTACCGGTCCGGTGGGACAGCGCGCGGGAACCGGCGCGCAGCCCGATGGCAGGCGGCGGGGGCCCGCGCGGGAAGCCGGGAGGCGCCGGTAGCGTTGGCACCACCATGAGCGAGCACACCAGCCCGAGCAGCGGCCGCTACCAGGTCACCAAGTCCGAGAGCGAGTGGCGCCAGGAGCTCTCCCCCGAGGAGTACCACGTGCTGCGTGAGGCCGGCACCGAGCGCCCGTTCGTCGGGGAGTACACCGACACCTTCACCGAGGGCGTCTACTCCTGCCGTGCCTGCGGCGCCGAGCTGTTCCGCAGCGACAGCAAGTTCGAGAGCCACTGCGGCTGGCCCTCCTTCTACTCCCCGCTAGCCGAGGACCGGGTGGAGTACCTCGAGGACCACTCGCTGGGGCGGGCCCGCACCGAGGTGCGCTGCGCCAACTGCGGCTCCCACCTGGGGCACGTCTTCGAGGGTGAGGGCTACGACACCCCCACCGACCTGCGCTACTGCATGAACTCGATCGCGATGACGCTCAGCCCCACGTCCGGCAACTGACGCCCCGCCGCGACCGTGGAGTGAACCGTGCGCCCGGGCGCACGGTTCACCCCACGCTGCGCCGGCCGGCTCAGCGGAGCCGCTGGACCAGCTCGGTCAGCTCCACCCGCGGGCCGGTGAAGAACGGAACCTCCTCGCGGACGTGCCGGCGGGCGTCCACGGCGCGCAGCTCCCGCATCAGGTCCACGATCCGGTGCAGCTCGTCGGCCTCGAACGCCAGCAGCCACTCGTAGTCGCCGAGCGCGAACGCGGCGAGGGTGTTGGCGCGCACGTCCGGGTAGTCGCGGGCGGCCATCCCGTGCTCGCGCAGCATCCGGGAGCGCTCCTCCTGCGGCAGCACGTACCACTCGTAGCTGCGCACGAACGGGTAGACGCACGCGTAGGCCTTCGGCTCCTCCCCCGCCAGGAACGCCGGCACGTGGCCGCGGTTGAACTCCGCCGGCCGGTGGATGGCCGCGTTGGACCACACCGGCGTGAGGTGGGCCCCCAGCCGGGAGCGGCGCACCCGCCGGTAGGCCTCCTGCAGCACCTCGATGGCGGGGGCGTGCCACCACACCATCAGGTCGGCGTCGGCACGCAGCGCCGAAACGTCGTACCAGCCGCGCACCTGCAGCCCCTGCGGCGCCAGGTCGGAGACCACCTGCTCCACCTCGACCGCCAGCACGTCGCGGTCCTGCTCCGCCAACGGCGTGGCCGAGGCGAACACCGAGTACATCGCGTACCGGATGCCGCTGTTGATGTCCTCGACGGTCTCGGTGGCGGGCGCCGGTGGGTGCTGGTCGGTCATGCCGCCATTCTCCGACGCCCAGCCGGGCTTTCCTCAGCCGGGGTCGACCCCACGGTCACTGTCACCGTCGGCGTCCAGGCCGGCCGCCCGCCGGGCCGCCGCGCGGCCGGACCCGATGCAGGCCGGCACCCCGACGCCCTGGTAGGCGGCACCGGCCACCTCGACCCCGGCCAGGCCGGCGACCTCGGTCAGCACCTCCGCCACCACCGCCGGGTGTCCCACGGGGTACTGCGGCAGCGCCCCGCCCCACCGCTGCACGTGGCTGTCCACCGGGTGCGGTATCGGGGCACCGACCAGGTCGCCGAGGTCGTGCAGCACCCGGTGCACCAGCTCGCCGTCGTCGTGCTGCAGCGCCGCCTCCTCGCGGTGCCGCCCGACGGAGGCGCGCAGCAGCAGCAGGTCACCCCCGCCGGGAGCGGCACCCCGGCCGGCCTCGCGCACCCAGTCCCACTTACCGGCCGAGAACGTGGCCGCCTTCACCGTCCGCCCCTCCACCGGCGGCACCAGGAGCCCCGAGCCCGGCAGCTCGGGGGTAGCGGCCGCCGGCAGCGCGAGGGTGACGACCGCCATCGACGCGGTCGGCACCCGCTGCAGCCGCGCGGCGGCCACCGGGGCGTGCGGCTGCAGCAGCCGGCCGGCCGGGGCCGGCGGCAGCGCCAGCACTACCCGCTCGGCGAGGTAGCCGGTCGGGTTCGGGACCGGTCCGGTCACCAGCTGCCACAGGTCGGTCTCCGGCACCGGCTGCAGCTCGCGCACCACGGTGTCGGCGCGGATGGTCACGCCGCGGGCACGCAGCTGCGCCGCGAGCGCGTCGACCAGCCGGTGCAGCCCCCCGGGCAGGCCCGCAAACACCGGCCCCGCCTCCGCGCCCCCGGCCCCAGAGCCGGCCAGCATGGAGCCTGTCTCGGACAACCCGACACCGCTGTCGTGCGAGGTCGCCACGACGGGACTGTCGAAGT
>NZ_WIQI01000169.1 GCF_009602535.1 Ornithinicoccus halotolerans
CCGCTTCCCGCCGCCGCGGCGCTGTCCCCGCAGGCAGGGCAGTCCGGGCGCCGGCGCAGCGGGACGCGGCCCCAGGACTGGTCGGCCGCGTCGTGGACCAGCACGCCCGCCACCGGGCGGCCCAGCCCGGTGAGCAGCTTCAGGGCCTCGGTGGCCATGACGGCGCCGAGCGTGCCCGGCACACTGCCCAGCACGCCCGCCTCGGCGCAGGAGGGGACCGTCCCCGGCGGGGGCGGGTCGGGGAACAGGCACCGGTAGCAGGGGCCGTCCCCCGGGACCACGACGCCTACCTGTCCCCCGAGCTCCTGCACCGCTCCCCACACCAGCGGCACGCCCGCGGCGACGGCGGCGGCGTTGGTGGCGTAGCGGGTCGGGAAGTTGTCACTGCCGTCGACCACCAGGTCCCAGCCCGCCAGCAGCCCGGCGGCACTGCCGGGGTCCAGCCGCTCGGCCAGCGGCACCGCCTCGACGTCGGGGTTCAGCTCGCGCACCCGCGCCGCGGCGGACTCCGCCTTGCCCTGGCCGAGCGCGGACGTCCCGTGGACGACCTGGCGGTGCAGGTTGGACTCCTCCACGAGGTCGTCGTCCACGATCCCCAGCCGCCCGAGCCCGGCCCCGGCCAGGTAGAGCAGCACGGGACTGCCCAGCCCACCGGCACCCACCACCAGGCAGGAGGCGGCTCGCAGCCGAGCCTGGCCGGGCTCCCCGAGGCCGGCCAGGCCGAGCTGGCGGTCGTAGCGGCCGGGCATGGGCCCAGGATAGGTCCGGCTGCGAGCGGCCCGGGACGACCTGACAGGATCGATCCGAGACCGTGTGAGGCCGCGACCAAGGAGGAGCAGATGCAGATCCGGATCGGCGTGCGGGACGTCGCCACCGAGGTCCTGGTGGAGACGGAGGAAGATGTCGAGCAGGTCCTGCAGCGGGTCCGCGCGGCACTGACCGGCGACCAGCCGACGCTGGAGCTGCCGGACGACCGCGGCGGCCAGGTGGTGGTGCCCACCGCGGCGCTCGGCTACGTGCAGGTGGTCGGCGAGAAGGGCAGGGTCGGCTTCGGCCGACCCTGACCCCGCAGCCTCACCGCCCCGCCCAACCAGAACCAGAGACCCCGACCCAGGTGGACACACTGTGACGCAGATCACAGTGTGAGGTTGTTCAAGGGTGGGTAATGACTTCGTCTGGGATCACGACACGTACCGGAAGAGAGACCAGTCCATGGCATCCATCCTCGTCGCGCTGCTGCTCGGCATCATCATCGGCCCGCTGGCACGGCTGGTGCTGCCCGGGAAGCAGAACATCTCCCTGATCATGACGATCGTCCTGGGTGCGCTCGGCGCCCTGGCCGGGTCCTGGATCGTGGGTGCCCTGACCAGCATGAGCGGCTTCAACTGGCTGGCGCTCATCGTCGGGGTCGTGGCGGCGGCCGTGCTGGTGCTCATCTACGGCGCGGTGACCGGCCGCAGCAGCAGCACCACCCGTTGAGGGGCCCGCCAGGTCCCCACCCCGCTGCCGTCACGGCTCCTCGGTGTCCGGCTCCGTCGGCCCGGCCGGCGGACTGGCTGCCCGCCCGGTCAGCCCCAGCGCAGCCATCCGCTCCTCGTGGGCCTCGGTGAGCCGGGCCACCAGCCGGCCCAGCCCCGCCAGACCCCCGTCCCCGTCCTCGTCTCCCGCCGCCTCGCCGCTCCCGGTCTCGGCGCCGCCGAGCACGAGCAGCGCCAGCGCGTCCCGCTCCACGGCCACCGCCTGCGCCTGGGCGAGCGTCTCGCCGACGATCCGCCGCGCCCACAGCGCCAGCCGGCCGCGGGCCGAGGGGTCCTCGGCCAGCGCCTGCCGCACCGTCCGGGCCAGCAGGTCGTCGTCGTGGTCGGCCAGGACCTCCTGGATCAGGTCGGCCCCCGCGGGCTCGAGCCGGGCGGCCACCTCCCGGTAGAAGTCGCGGGCCAGCCCGTCCCCCACGTAGGCCTTGACCAGCCCCTCCAGCCAGTCCGCCGGCTGGGTCCGCTCGTGGAAGGCACGGACCACCTGCCCGTACGGCGCCATCGCCTGCTCCGGCCGCTGCCCCAGCTCCTCCAGCCGGGCGGCGATCCGCTCGTGGTGGCCGAAGTCCCGGACCGCCTGCCGCCCCAGCGGGACCTGGGCGGCGGGGTCGGGGGCCTGGTCGGCCGCGCGTGCGGTGTGCAGGAACGCGGTCAGCTCGGCGTGCGCGAGCAGCCCCAGCAGCTCGGTCTCGGCCCCGGCTGGTGGCGAGGAAGGGCGCGTCGGCATGGTCCTCACCGTAGTGGCCGAGCCGGTCGGTAGACTGGTGGTGACCACACGGTGCCCGGTCGGCACGTGAGGCTGCAGGGAGCAGCCGCCCAGGACCCTCTCCGATCGGCCCGTCACCCGCCGCGCGACGGCCCCGGCCGTCCGCCTGGCCCCCGACCGGAAGAGTCAGACACACCCATGGAAGAACACCGCACCTTCGCCGACTTCGACGTGCACCCTGACATCGTCACCGCGCTGTCCGAGCAGGGGATCACCCACCCGTTCCCCATCCAGGCGATGACCCTGCCGGTGGCGCTGGCCGGCCACGACATCATCGGCCAGGCCAAGACCGGCACCGGCAAGACGCTCGGCTTCGGCGTCCCGATCCTGCAGCGCGTCGTCACCCCGACCGACGCGGGCTTCGCCGACCTGCCGCAGGCCGGCCGCCCGCAGGCGCTGGTCGTCACCCCCACCCGCGAGCTGGCGTTCCAGGTCGCCGGGGACCTGGAGAAGGCCGGCGCCCGGCGCGGCGCGCGGGTGCTGACCGTCTACGGCGGCCGGGCCTACGAGCCGCAGATCGAGGCGCTGCGCGCCGGCGTCGAGATCGTGGTGGGCACGCCCGGCCGGCTCATCGACCTGGCCAACCAGGGCCACCTGGACCTGGGTCACGCCCGGACCCTCGTCCTCGACGAGGCCGACGAGATGCTCGACCTGGGCTTCCTGCCCGATGTCGAGAAGATCCTGGCGATGACCCCCGCCGGTCGGCACACCATGCTGTTCAGCGCCACCATGCCCGGTGCCGTGGTCTCCCTCGCCCGCCGCTACATGAGCCAGCCCACCCACATCCGCGCCATCAGCGAGGACGACTCCGGGCAGACCGTCGCGGCCGTGGAGCAGTTCGTCTACCGCGCCCACGCCATGGACAAGGTCGAGATGCTGGCCCGGATCCTGCAGGCCGAGGGCCGCGGGCTGACCATGATCTTCTCCCGCACCAAGCGCACCGCGGCCAAGGTGGCCGACGACCTGGTCGAGCGTGGCTTCGCCGCCGCCCCGATCCACGGCGACCTCGGCCAGGGCGCGCGGGAGCAGGCGCTGCGCGCCTTCCGCAATGGCAAGGTCGACGTGCTGGTCGCCACCGACGTCGCCGCCCGCGGCATCGACGTCGAGAACGTCACCCACGTCATCAACTACCAGTGCCCCGAGGACGAGAAGGGCTACCTGCACCGGATCGGCCGCACCGGCCGTGCCGGCGCCACCGGCGTGGCCATCACCTTCGTGGACTGGGACGACCTGCACCGGTGGGCGCTCATCAACAAGGCGCTCGACCTGGGCATCCCCGACCCGCAGGAGACCTACTCCTCCTCGGCGCACCTCTACGACGAGCTCAGCATCCCCGAGGGCACCCGCGGCACGCTGCCGCGCTCGGCCCGGACCCGCGAGGGGCTGCGCGCCGAGCAGGTCGAGGACCTCGGCGGCCGGGAGGACGCCCACGGCGACCGCCGTTCCGGTGGCCGTGTCCCGGTCTACGAGCCGGTCGCGGGACCGCGACGACCCGGTGCCGCCGGGCGCGTGATCGAGGAGTTCG